>NZ_JAOBSQ010000055.1:0-200905 GCF_025246485.1 Acidovorax sp. K2F | reverse complement strand
CATTGCACTTGCTACGTAGGAGCGTTGAAGCAGGAAGGCTGAGA
Source organism: Acidovorax sp. K2F (assembly GCF_025246485.1). Lineage (NCBI taxonomy): Bacteria > Pseudomonadati > Pseudomonadota > Betaproteobacteria > Burkholderiales > Comamonadaceae > Acidovorax > Acidovorax sp. K2F. The sequence goes on along the minus strand of NZ_JAOBSQ010000055.1, from coordinate 200,861 downwards.
AGCCGTTTCGGGCCCGCTAGCGTCCCTCGTCGTGGGGCAGAATCCGGCCAGGAGCAGTCGTTGCTATAAAGCGAAAGCAGACCTCAACGCGAATCGCGTCCGGAAGGCTACCAGTTTAGATTTCATGTTCGTGGTCATCCACGTAGTAAAAGTCAAGATCCAGTGCTAACCCTAGTTGAGCAGCTTTACGGACTTGCTCGCGGTCGAAGTGCATCCCGTGCCCGCTTGCCGGAAAGTAGCCCACGCACTGCAAAGTAAGGTCGTGCTCAACCCATAGCTGTCGGAGATCCGATGCTTTAGGCTGCAGCCGATGTAAAAGGGCGGCAATGTGATCCGCGAGAGGACTGGTGTCGTCAAAGCCGCTATTCATCCGCCAGCTCATTGAGCTTCGCAGCCGCCCGTTGCGCGGATTGATGTCACCAACATTCCACGCTTCTGAAGGTCTCAGACCGAGCAACGCTGTCACGTCCTCATGCGTGCCTGGCCCCGTGACATGAAAGTAGGCGTACTCACGGGTTGTAAGTGGTGGGGATGTCATGAGCGGTATGTGGGAAGGATGGAAAAATCCACAGAACCCGGCTAACTTCAGTAGGCAAACTATAGCCAGGAACTGGCTGGGTTCAGGGCACGAGCCACCCTGTGATGAATCAATGATCGCGTTGCGGTACTCTGATCCACGGTCGCCTTCGGGCCCGAAGCCGACGTTCAGTTCATCTGATAGCTGTCATTCGTTCGCACCAGAGCTATGCTCTCCGTAAACTCTAGAACGCACAAATGCCTCAAGACCTCGACAAGCTCCTCGGTCGTGTAAATGACGAAGAATCGTTCCGGACGTTCGTCGACGCTTTGGCTGCTGACTTCGCGGAGGCGCGAGAAATTGAGGCAATCACGCCGAGCAAGCCATATGGCGCTGGTGCATTAGGCTGGGAACACAGCACTGTAGACGGATTTCTTGGTGCGGCAGCAGCTTGTGGGGTGGCTGTTGTAGAGGGGGACTTGAACAACCCTTGGCTTCGTTGCGCTGCCATTTTGTATGGCGGCAAGTTCTACGAGTAGCTACGCAATCGAATGGCCGCTTCTGGCCGATAGTTCGCATTCGCAAAGACGGAGTGAGTGTCCGCGACCAGCCTGCAACTGCCCCATAAGCATATGGACTATTTGACCGACTGAAATCACGCCAAGAAGAGGGGCTGAGCTTGGCTGTCCAAAGCCCAAGTTTGGTCTTTTCAACTCTATTCCCAGAGTTGTTAGGATTCGAAGCTGAATTTTTCTAACTTTATTTCGTGTTTTCCAACATTATTCCGGTTTCCCACACCGGCGTGGACGCCGCCATCATCGACCTGGACGGAACCATGGTGGACACCATGGGTGATTTCAACGAGGCACTGAACCGCATGCTGCGCGAACTGGAGCTGCCGTCGATTGCGGCACAGACCATCGAGCACATGGTGGGTAAGGGGTCGGAGCATTTGCTGCGTTCAGTGCTCCACCACGTGCTGGCGCAGATAAATCATGCCTCTGTTGCTACTGAAATTGAAGCGTTGTATCCATCGGCCTGGGCCAGCTACCAACGCCACTATCTCGCCATCAATGGCCAGTATGCCGGGGTGTATGACGGTGTGGAGGCGGGGCTCCAGGCTTTGCGCGCCCGGGGTCTGCGTCTCGCCTGTCTGACCAACAAGCCCCGGGACTTTGCGCTGCCCTTGCTGCAGTCCAAGGGGCTTGACGGCTATTTCGAGAAGGTCTTCGGTGGCGACTCGTTCGAGCGCAAGAAGCCCGATCCGTTGCCGTTGCTCAAGACCTGCGAAGCCTTGGGTACCGACCCTGCGCGCACGCTCATGGTGGGCGACTCCAGCAACGATGCACAGGCCGCGCGGGCTGCGGGCTGCCCGGTGGTGCTGGTCACCTATGGCTACAACCACGGCCAGCCCGTGCGGGCCGTGGATGCCGATGGTTTTGTGGATACGCTGGCGCAGCTCGCCTGAGCTGGCCGAGCCTGCCTGTTCAGGCGGTCAGCTGGCGCGGTGCCACGCTGCGGTAATCCAGACGTGATGACGCGGGGGAATTGCTGCGTACGGGGGCGGGCACGGTGCTGGCGGGGCGCGTGCCGTTGTCCGAGAGGCGGAACACCGCCACGGCATCCACCAGCTGGCCTGCCTGGGTCTTGAGGCTGTCGGCGGCGGCAGCACTTTGTTCCACCAGGGCGGCGTTTTGCTGGGTGGCCTGGTCCATCTGCGTGATGGCCTCTCCGACCTGTGAGACGCCCTGGCTTTGTTCGCTGCTGGCGGCGCTGATTTCGCCCATGATGTCGGTCACGCGCCGGATGGCGCTGACCACTTCGGTCATCGTGGCGCCGGCCTTGTCCACCAGTGCCGTGCCGCGCTCCACGCGTTCCACGCTGGTTCCAATCAGACCCTTGATCTCCTTGGCGGCCTCGGCGCTGCGTTGCGCCAGGCTGCGCACCTCGCCCGCCACCACGGCAAAGCCCCGACCCTGTTCGCCCGCGCGTGCGGCCTCCACAGCCGCGTTCAGCGCCAGGATGTTGGTCTGGAAGGCGATGCCATCGATCACGCTGATGATGTCCGCGATCTTGCGGCTGCTGTCGTTGATGCCCTTCATGGTGTCCACCACCTCGGCCACAACGTCGCCGCCCTGCACGGCCACGGTGCTGGCGCTCATGGCCAGCTGGTTGGCGGTGCGGGCGTTGTCGGCGTTCTGGCGCACGGTGGAGCCCAGCTCTTCCATGGAGGCTGCGGTTTCCTCCAGTGCGCTGGCCTGCTGTTCTGTGCGGGCACTCAGGTCGTTGTTGCCGGATGCAATCTCGGCACTGGCCGTGGCCACGCCCTCGGCACTGTTGCGCACGTTGCCCACGATGGTGGCCAGGCGCGATTGCATGGTGGACAGTGCCTGCAGCAACTGGCCGGTTTCGTCATTGCCACTGGTGGTAATGGGGTGGGTCAGATCGCCATCTGCAATGCTTTCGGCGGCTTGTTGGCCTTGCTGCAAGGGGCGCACGATGGAGCGCGTGACGGTCAGGCCCATCAATGCGCCGAGCGCGACGGCCACCAGCGTGCCTACGCCCAACAGCACCTGGCTGGCTTTGGCCAGGGTGGAGGTGTCTGCCTGGCTTTCGGCCAGCTGGGCGGCCATGGTTTTGCGCAGGTCGTCGAGGGATTGAAGGTATTTGTCGGCCAGCGGGCGCAGGTCCTTGTCCACGAGGGCGGGCACGTTGGGTTCGCCACCGCGGTGCAGTTCCCGGATTTCGTTGAGCTTGTCGTTGTAGGCCTGCCGGGCCGTCGCAATTGCTGCCAGAAGCCCCTTGGCCTGGTCGCCTTGCACCAGTGCCTCAATGCGCTTGACCTTGGCTTCCATGCCCTTCGCCGTCGCCTGGGTGTCGGCGGTGAGCTTGTCCATGTAGTCGCGGTCGATGGCCTTGAGGAAGGCCTCAGTGCGTACCCAGTTCAGACGGATGTCCGACGCCCAGTCCTCCACCAGGGTTTGCTGCTCGATCTCCTGCGTGGCGACGCGCTCGCTGGCACGTTGCAGGCTGGCAATGCGCCACATCCCTGTGGCCGCAATGAGAGCTGTGATGAGAAGGATGGCGCCGAAGGATGCGCCCAGGCGCAGGCCGACGGAAAGGTTGCTGAGTTTCATGGTGGTGTCTGGCGCGTAAGGGGCTGGGGGCAGAAGGGGCGTTACAGACGGCTCGTTGCGGGGCGCGGATAGCGCACAAAGCTCGGTTCAGGCCGTGGCCTCGGGCGCTGCGGGTGCACGCAGCGGGAGGCCGGTTGTCGCGTTGTCAAAAAGGGCTGGAAAGGTTGGGCAATGGCTGGAGCGGGGGCTGAGGCACAGGCTACTCCCGGGTAGGGGGCGCGTCTGTCGGGCGCGCGACAGCCTTTGCCGGGAGGGCGTGGGTGTTTGCCCTAGGAGGACTAGGACGATGACTGGGCGGTCTTGCCCAGCAACGCGTCCTTGAGCTTCCAGTCAGCTGGCGCATTGCCCAGCCAGATACCCAGCAACGCGTTGAAGAACTCGGGTTCCTTGAAGGGCTCTCCCTGCGGCTTGCCCTTGACGGTGATGACGGTGCCGGTACCCGGAATCCAGTCGATCTGGAACTGGTCTCCCGCCACCAGCTTCTTGTGGTCCGAGAAGATCTGGCTCATGCGGAGCACGCCAGGAATGAGCTTGGAGAATGCCGCGCGGTCCATGTTGTCCTCCATGCCGCGCGAGAACAGCTTGCCCAGCTCGGTGGAGTCGATGTCGCGCAGCATGGTGATGCTCATGCGCTTGGGGCCCTTCTGGGCCATGACGTCGGCGGGTGTGCCGGCTTTCTTTTCGAGATACAGCCCCGCCGTGTATACCTTGAACACTGCCTTGTAGCGCACCCCTGCGCCGTTGAGCTGCAGGGTGCTGCCGCTCAGGCTGGCGGTTTCTTCGTATTTCACGTCGGCCACGGTAATGGGCTGGGCAATGGCACTGGCTGCCAACAGGCAAGCTCCCGCCATCACAGCGCATCGCGTCAGGAATTTCATGCGCAGCTCCTAAAAAAGAACGGTCGTTCGTTTCAAATTGTTGCAGCGCTCCTGTCGGGCCGCAACAGGGTTTTCGAGCGGTTGTGCGATCTCGCTGTGAGATCTGTCGAATCAGCCCGCTAAAAAAGCTTTGCTACACTTTGGCCCATGTTCATTCACCACGTGTTCATCACAGGTTGCAGCGACCGGGGAGCCTGGCCCTGGCGTCAGCCTGTCGCTTTGAACGCCTGATGGCACCTGGGCAGCAGCCCCAGCGTGCACCCGTGGCCTCCACCCGGATGCGGTGAGGCCGATTGAATGGACCACAGCGCCCCTTTTCTATTGCACAGGGACACGCGCTGCGACAGCTGGGAGCCCTCCCCGTGATCACAGAACTTGAATTCAAAAGCCTGGCCAGCGAAGGCTATAACCGCATTCCGCTCATGGCCGAGGCCTTTGCGGACCTGGAAACTCCGCTTTCGCTCTATCTGAAGCTGGCGCACACCAAAGACGGCGGCAAGCACAGCTTCCTGCTCGAATCCGTGGTGGGCGGCGAGCGCTTCGGGCGCTACAGCTTCATTGGCCTGCCCGCGCGCACGCTGTTGCGGGCCAGTGGCTTTGGGGCGCAGGCCAAAACCGAGGTCGTGACGGACGGCCAGGTGGTCGAAACCGCACAAGGCAATCCGCTCGACTTCATCGAGGCCTACCAAAAGCGTTTCAAAGTGGCTTTGCGCCCCGGCCTGCCGCGCTTCTGCGGCGGCCTGGCCGGTTACTTCGGCTACGACGCGGTGCGCTACATCGAAAAGAAGCTGGAGACCACCTGCCCACCCGACACCCTGGGCTGCCCCGACATCCTGCTGCTGCAGTGTGAGGAGCTGGCCGTCATCGACAACCTCTCGGGCAAGCTGTATCTCATTGTCTACGCCGACCCGGCCCAGCCGGAGGCGTACGCCAAGGCCAAGAAGCGCCTGCGCGAACTGAAAGAGCAGCTCAAGTATTCGGTGAGCGCCCCCGTGGTCAAGGCCACCGAAAGCCACCCCGCCCAGCGCGACTTTGCCAAGGCCGACTACCTGGCCGCTGTGGAGCGCGCCAAGGAGCTGATCGCTGCGGGCGACTTCATGCAGGTGCAGGTGGGCCAGCGCATCCACAAGCGCTACACCGAATCGCCCCTGTCGCTGTACCGCGCGCTGCGTTCGCTGAACCCGTCGCCGTACATGTACTTCTACGACTTTGGCGACTTCCATGTGGTGGGCGCCAGCCCCGAGATCCTTGTGCGCCAGGAGAAGACCGACGAAGGCACCAAGGTCACCATCCGCCCGCTGGCGGGCACCCGCCCGCGTGGCGCCACGCCCGAGAAGGACAAGGCCACCGAGGTTGAACTCATCAACGACCCCAAGGAACGTGCCGAGCACGTGATGCTGATCGACCTGGCGCGCAACGACATCGGCCGCATCGCCCAAACTGGCACCGTGAAGGTGACCGAAGCCTTTGCCGTGGAGCGCTACAGCCACGTGATGCACATCGTGAGCAACGTCGAAGGCATCCTGAACGAGGGCATGACCAGCATGGATGTGCTCAAGGCCACCTTCCCCGCAGGCACGCTCACCGGCGCGCCCAAGGTGCACGCCATGGAGCTCATCGACCAGCTCGAACCCACCAAGCGCGGCCTTTACGGCGGCGCCTGCGGCTACCTGAGCTACGCGGGCGACATGGACGTGGCGATTGCGATCCGCACCGGCATCATCAAGAACGGAACGCTCTACGTGCAGGCGGCTGCCGGTGTGGTGGCTGACTCGGTGCCCGAGCTGGAATGGAAAGAAACCGAACACAAGGCCCGTGCGCTGCTGCGTGCCGCAGAGCTGGTCGAGGAGGGGCTGGAATGACCCTCGCTATCACCCGAGTCAAACCCTGCGCCACCATGCAGGACGTGCGCCGCGAAGTGAACGCGCTGGACGACGTCCTGGTGCCCTTGCTGGTGGAGCGCGTGGGCTACATGACCCAGGCCGCCCGCATCAAGCAAGGTGTGGAACAGGTGCGCGATGAAGCGCGCATTGAGGCCATCGTGGCCCGCGTGCGCGAGCGCGCCCAGGCCGAAGGCGGTGACGCCGACGTGATGGAAGCCATCTACCGCAGCCTCATGGAAGCCTGCATTGCCTATGAACACCGCGAGTTCGCCCGTCTGCGCGAGCCCGCCCTTGCCGGGAGCGCCGCATGAAACTCTTGATGGTCGACAACTACGACAGCTTCACTTACAACATCGTCCAGTACTTTGGTGAACTGGGCGCCGAGGTCGAGGTGTTCCGCAACGACGAGATCACCGTGGCCGAGATCGAGGCGCGTCTGAACGCGGGCCAGCTCGACCGCCTCGTCATCTCGCCCGGCCCTTGCTCGCCCGCAGAGGCGGGCATCTCCGTGGCCGCGATCAAGCACTTTGCCGGCAAGCTGCCCATCCTGGGCGTGTGCCTGGGCCACCAGAGCATTGGCGCGGCCTTCGGCGGCAACATCATCCGCGCGCAGGAGCTGATGCACGGCAAGACCAGCGTCATCACCACCACGCAAAAGGGCGTGTTTGCCGGGCTACCCGAGCAGTTCACCGTCAACCGCTACCACTCGCTGGCCATCGAGCGCGCCACCTGCCCCGATGTGCTGGAGGTGACGGCCTGGACGGAGGACGGCGAGATCATGGGCGTACGCCACAAGACGCTGGCGATCGAAGGCGTGCAGTTCCACCCCGAAAGCATCCTCACCGAACACGGCCACGCCATGCTCAAGAACTTTCTGGAGCAGCGCACATGATGATTGACGCCCACCAGTTGGTGATGTTCATTGCCGCAGGCTGGCTGCTCAACCTCACGCCAGGCCCCGATGTGCTTTACATCGTGACCAACGCGCTCAAGTCCGGCACCCGCGCGGGCATCGTGGCGGGCCTGGGCATCACGGCTGGGTGTTTTGTGCACATCTTTGCGGCCGCCGTGGGCGTGGGTGCGCTGCTGGCCGCATCGGCCACGGCGTTCACCGTGCTCAAGTGGATCGGTGCTGCGTACCTGATGTGGATGGGTGTGCGCATGCTGTTGTCCAAGCCCGGTGCCGATGGGGGCAACAGCGCAGCGCTGGCAGCCGCGCAGGCGGCCCCTGCGCAGCACACACCGCTGCGCAAGGTGTTCCTCGGTGGCTTCTGGACCAATGTGCTCAACCCCAAGGTCGCGATCTTCTTCCTGGCCTTTGTGCCGCAGTTCATCGCGCCGGGCGCGGACAACAAGGCGCTGGCCTTTGTGCTGTTGGGCGTGCTGTTCAACCTCAACGCCGTCCCCGTCAATGTGGGCTGGGCGCTGGCGGCATCGTGGATGGCACGGCGCGCCGGGGTGATCCAGCGCGGCATGCACTGGCTGGACCGCGTGGCCGGTGCCATGTTCATCGGCTTCGGGCTCAAGCTGGCCTTCACGGACCAGCCCTCAGCATAAATACCAGGAGACATTCCATGCCCATTACCCCCCAGGAAGCGCTGCAGCGCACCATCGAGCACCGCGAAATCTTCCACGACGAGATGCTGCACCTGATGCGGCTCATCATGAACGGCGAACTCTCACCCGTCATGACCGCGTCCATCATCACCGGCCTGCGCGTGAAGAAGGAAACCATCGGCGAGATCACCGCAGCCGCGCAGGTGATGCGCGAGTTCAGCACCAAGGTGCACGTCAAGGACGCGACCCACATGGTGGACATCGTGGGCACGGGCGGTGACGGTGCCAACACCTTCAACATCTCCACCTGCTCTCTGTTCGTAGCCGCCGCTGCGGGCGCCAAGGTCAGCAAACACGGTGGGCGCGGTGTGTCGAGCAAAAGCGGCAGCGCCGATGTGATGGAGGCCCTGGGCATCCACATCAACCTGAAGCCCGAGCAGATCGCCCAGTGCATCGCTGAAGTGGGCATCGGCTTCATGTTTGCGCCCAACCACCACCCGGCCATGAAGAACGTGGCCCCGGTGCGCAAGGAATTGGGCGTGCGCACCATCTTCAACATCCTGGGCCCGCTGACCAACCCGGCCGGTGCGCCCAACATCTTGATGGGCGTGTTCCACCCCGACCTCGTCGGTATCCAGGTGCGCGCGCTGCAGCGCCTGGGCGCCGAACACGCGCTGGTGGTGTACGGCCGTGACGGCATGGACGAAGTGAGCCTGGGCGCCGCCACGCTGGTCGGTGAGCTGAAGAACGGCCAGATCACCGAATACGAGATCCACCCTGAAGACTTCGGCCTGCCGATGGCGAGCAACCGCGCGCTCAAGGTCGAAACACCCGAGCAGTCGCGTGAGATGCTGATCGGCGTGCTGAAAGGCGAACCCGGTGCCGCGCAGGACATCGTCTGCCTGAATGCAGGCGTGGCCCTCTATGCCGCCAACGTGGCCGAGTCCATCCAGACGGGCATTGCCAAGGCACGCGCTGCGATTGCCTCCGGCGCCGCGCTGGCGAAGCTGGAGCAGGTGGTCACGCGCACGCATGCGCTGGCCACAGCGGTCTGATACGGCGGCCTGACCCAGCCATGTGGCACGACCCGGGCACCTGGATCGCACTGGGCGTCTCTGCCCTGTTCATCGTGGCCGGGGTCGTAATGCATCGCGTCTTCACCCGCATTCTGAAACAGGGCTCCGCTGAGCCCGCCGAAACCGACAAGGCAGCCAACCATGAGTAGTGACATCCTCAACAAGATCGTGGCCGTCAAGCACGAAGAAGTGGCCGCCGCCAAAAAGCGCCTGCCGTTCGACGCCATGCGCGCCGATGCGGAGAGCCGCGTGCTCACGCGCGACTTTGAAGGCGCGCTGCGGGCCAAGATCGCCAAGGGCCAGGCGGCTGTGATTGCCGAGGTCAAGAAGGCCAGCCCCAGCAAGGGCGTGCTGCGCGCTGACTTCGAGCCCGCTGACATTGCGCAGAGCTACATGGAAGGCGACGGCAAGGTGAGTGCCGCCTGCCTGTCGGTGCTGACCGACCGCCAGTTCTTCCAGGGCCAGCCCGACTACCTGAAGCAGGCCCGCGCCAGCACGCTGCTGCCGGTGCTGCGCAAGGATTTCATGGTGGACGCGTACCAGATCTACGAGTCGCGGGCTATGGGCGCCGACGCCATCTTGCTGATCGCCGCCTGTCTGGACGACGCGCAAATGGCCGACTTTGAAGCCATCGCGCGCAGCCTGGACATGGCTGTGCTGGTGGAAGTGCACGACCGCCCCGAGCTGGAGCGGGCGCTGAAGCTCAAGACCCCGCTGTTCGGCATCAACAACCGCAACCTGCGCACCTTCGAGGTCACGCTGGACACGACTTTGGGCATGTTGAAAGACGTGCCGCAAGACCGTCTGCTGGTCACCGAGTCGGGCATTCTCAAGCCCGCCGATGTGAAGACGATGCGCGACGCGGGCGTGCACGCCTTCCTGGTGGGCGAGGCCTTCATGCGGGCCGACGACCCTGGCCTGGCGCTGGCCAAGCTGTTCGCTTGATAGTGATCGATCACTATGTTTTTGATAGCTGCTGGAGCATATTTAACTAGCGCTACCAGCCCATTTCGCCATGAATCCCTCTGAAATGCCTGCCACGCAACTCCAGACGGCCCAACCCGCCGACTGGCCGGTGGCCCCTGGCTGGCAGCCCTTGGTGGACGCCTTTTTTGCAGGCGCGCGTGGGCAGGCGTTGCTCGCTCACTTGCAGGCGCGGCTGCAGGCCGGGGCTGCGATCTTTCCGCCCCAACCGTTGCGCGCGCTGGACCTGACGCCACCCGAAGACGTGCGCGTGGTCATCCTGGGGCAGGACCCGTACCACGGCCGGGGCCAGGCCGAGGGTCTGGCATTTTCGGTGGCGCCGGGCGTGCGGCTGCCGCCCTCGCTGCAGAACATCTTCAAGGAAATGCAGCGCGACCTGGGGGTGGCGTTTCCCCCGTTCCCGAACCCCGGCGGTAGCCTGGTCAAGTGGGCAAAGAATGGCGTGCTGCTGCTCAACACCTGCCTCACGGTGGAAGAGGGCCAGGCCGCCAGCCATGCGGGCAAGGGCTGGGAAGAGCTGACCGACACCGTCATCCGCCACGTGGCCGAGGGCCCGCGTCCGGTGGTGTTCATGCTCTGGGGCTCGCACGCACAGGGAAAGCGCGCGTGGATTCCCGCAGACCGGGGGCACCTGGTGCTCACTTCCAACCACCCCTCGCCGCTGTCGGCCCTGCGCCCGCCGGTGCCCTTCATTGGCAACGGGCACTTTGGCAAGGCGCGGGATTTTCGCGCGCAGCACGGGTACTGAGCAGGGTTCGCAACACCGCGCGCGCGCCATGACCGACGCAGACGTGGAGGCGCAAATCTTCGCCTTGCTGGCGCAGCGCAAGCCGCACACGACGATCTGCCCGTCAGAGGTCGCTCGGGCGTTGGTGCCAGAGGGCGGTGATTGGCGCCACTACATGCCTCAAGTCAGGCAGGTGGCGCAGGTTTTGGCCCAGCAGCACCGCCTGCGCGTCACGCGCGGCGGGGTGCCGGTGGATGCCAAAGCGCCCGGCGGCCCGATTCGCCTCGGTCTGCCGATGGATGACCAGCCCAGCGAATAACCCACGCCAAGGGCTACCACGGCTGCGGTAGCCGTTCCTTGAGCAGCTCCAGAAACGCCTGCGCCGCCACCGGCAGGCTGCGCCCGGCCAGGGTCTGGAGTTCGATGTCGCGCAGGTCCATGCCGGGGTCGCTGATGGGCAGGGCCACGATGGCGCCTTCGGCCACCAGGTGGCGCACGGCGATCTCGCTGGCCACGGACAGGCCGCCGCCCAGCTGTACAAAGTTGACCACCGTCTTGGCGTGGTTGCTGATGAGCACGGCCTCCAGCTGCAGGCCCTGGCGGCTGCAGACGATGTCGATCATCTGACGCACCGTGGTTTCGGCCGGGGGCAGGGCCAGCGGGTACCCGGCCATCTGCGCCAGGGTCACGCTGCCTGCGCTGGCCAGTGGGTGGCCCGGGGGCAGCAGGGCCAGCACCGGCGCGCTCTGACGGTAGGCCACGTCAATGTCCTTGTGCGGTGCGCGGCTGAAGCACAGGCCGATGTCGGCTGCGCCGCTGCGCACGGCGTCGGGAACCTGGGCCGTGGGCAAGGCGATCACGCTGAACTGCACCCCTGCGTACGTGCGCTGGAACTCTATGCACAGGCGCGGCACCAGCTCGTTCGCAAACGCATCCGATGTGGCCAGACGCACCTGCCCCGCACGCAGGCCCTGCAGCGCGCCGATCTCGCCCAGCGCGCGCTCGGCGTCCAGCAACGTGCGGCGCGCGTGCACCGCCAGGATCTCGCCCGCCGCCGTCAGCACCATGCCGCGCGGGTGGCGCTCAAAGAGGGGCGTGCCCAGCTGGGCCTCCAGCCCCGCGATCTGGCGGCTCAGTGCCGAGGCGGCCACATGCAGCCGGGCCGAGGCCTCGGTGAGCGATCCACTCTGCGCCACGGCCAGAAAGTAGCGCAGGGTGGTGTCTTGCAGCAGGTGGGGACGCATGGAGGAAGGGGTGGAGAGGGAGGTGTTCAGTATGCGTCGGTTTGCCGTGGTGGCAAAGCAGTTTGCTGAAATGCTGTTGGTCAAGCAAGGCGCAGCTTCCTAAGATGGTTCCATCCTCTGTTGTGTCCGATTTCTTTGCGGGAGTGCTCTGTATGCGTCTACTTTCCTGGGGCCGTGGTGTCTGGGGCCTGGCCGGCCTGCTGGTGCTGGCATCTGCCGCGCAGGCACAAGCCAATTGGCCGGATCGCCCCGTGCGGGTGATCGTGCCCTTCCCAGCCAGCGGCGCGACCGACCTGGTGGCCCGCACCGTTACCCAGCGCGTCGCGGCCGACCTGGGACAGCAACTGGTGGTAGACAACAAGCCCGGCGCTGGCGGCACCCTGGGCACGGCCGAGGCGGCCAAGGCCGCACCCGACGGCTATACCCTGCTGCTGACCACGAGCAGCACACATGCCATCTCGCCCCACCTCATGCCCAAGCTGGCTTATGACCCGCGCAAGGACTTCACGCCAGTAGCCCATGTGGCCGACGCACACAGCGTGCTGCTGGTCACCAACAGCCTGCCGGTCAAGACCGTGGGCGAACTGATTGCCTACGCCAAGGCCCACCCCGGCAAGCTCAACTACGCCACCAGCGGCAACGGCACCATCGTGCACCTGAACACGGCCGCCTTCAGCGCCCAGGCGGGTGTGGAGATGACGCACATCCCCTACAAGGGCACGGCCCTGGCCATCCCGGACCTGATTGCCGGGCAGACGCATGTGCTGTTTGACTCGCTGCCCACCGGCATGCCGCACGCCAAGGCCGGCCGCCTGCGCGCACTGGCCGTGACCAGCGAAAAGCGCAGCACCCTGGCGCCCGAGCTGCCCACGCTGGCCGAATCTGGCCTGCCCGGCTATTCGTCGGTGACCTGGTTTGGTGTGTACCTGCCTGCCGGGGCATCCCCCGCGCTGGTGGAGAAGGTGCACAAGGCCTTCGCCAAAGCCGTGCAGGCGCCCGAAGTGGCCGAGAGCCTGGCCAAGCTGGGCGTGGAGCCCGCCGCACCGCGCACGCCCGCGCAGTTTGGTGCCATGGTGCAGGCCGATAGCAATCGCTGGGCGACGGTGATTCGCCAGCACAAAATAACCCTGGAGTGACATCCCCCTGAGCGGCTTTGCCGCTTCCCCCTTCTCTCGAATGGCGTTGCCATTCGGGAAGGGGGACGACGCCCTCGGTGCGGGGCGGCCCTTCCTCGGCGTCCCTCGCTTTGCGCCGCGCCGGTTTCATGCAGCCCGCCCTGTGCGGGGCAACAGAGTCAGAACGCTATGAATACCCCATCCCTCGACTGGTCCCTTCCCTACGCCTCAAACCGCAGCGCGGTCATGGGCCGCAACGTGGTCTCCACTTCGCAGCCGCTGGCCGCGCAGGCGGGCCTTCGCATGCTGCTGGCGGGTGGCAACGCGGTGGACGCCGCCATTGCCGCTGCCATGGCGCTCACGGTGGTGGAGCCCACGGGCTGCGGCCTGGGCAGCGACGGGTTTGCCATCGTGTGGGATGGCAAGGAGCTGCACGGCCTCAATGCCTCGGGCCGCTCGCCTGCGGCATGGACGCCTGAATACTTCGAGAAGCTGGGCGGCATCCCCGAGACGGGCTGGAACGCCGTCACCGTGCCCGGTGCCGTGTCGGCCTGGGTGGCGCTCTCCAAGCGCCTGGGCAAGCTGCCGTTTGCACAACTGGCCCAGCCCGCCATCGACTATGCGCGCAACGGCTTCCCGGTGTCGCCCACCATCGCCCGTCTGTGGGCGCTGGGCGCGGCCAAGCTGGGCACGCAGCCCGGGTTTGCCGAGTGCTTCATGCCGAATGGTCGCGTGCCCCAGGCGGGCGAAATCTTCCGCAGCGAAGCCCATGCGCGCACGCTGGAGCTGATTGCCGAGACCGAGGGCGAGGCTTTCTACCGCGGCGTGATCGCCGAGCGCATCGCAGCACATTCGCAGGCCCATGGCGGCGCCATGACGATGGCCGACCTGGCCGCCCACCAGGCCGACTGGGTGGGCACCGTCCAGCAGCGGTTTGGCGATTCGGTGGTCCATGAGATTCCGCCCAACGGCCAGGGCATTGCCGCACTGATGGCGCTGGGCATGCTCGACGCGCATGGCATCGGCGCTCACCCGGTGGACGATGTGGAGACCGTGCACGCCAGCATCGAGGCCATGAAGCTCGCTTTTGCCGACCTGCACCAGTACAACGCCGACATCGACGCCATGCACGTCAAACCCGATGCGCTGCTGAACCCCGACTACCTGCGCAGCCGCGCCACACTGATCGACACCACGCGCGCTGGCGACCCCGGCTACGGCGCGCCGCGTCCCGGCGGCACGGTGTACTTGGCGGCGGCCGACGCGTCCGGCATGATGGTCTCGTTCATCCAGTCCAACTACATGGGCTTTGGCTCGGGCGTGGTGGTGCCGGGCACGGGCATTAGCTTGCAGAACCGGGGCCATGGCTTCAACCTGGTCCCGGGCCACGCCAACCAGGTGGCGCCGCGCAAGCGCCCCTCGCACACCATCATCCCGGCCTTTGCGATGCATGCCGACGGCACGCCGCAGATGGCGTTTGGCGTGATGGGCGGCCCCATGCAAAGCCAGGGCCACACCCAGATGGCGCTGCGCGTGCTGCGCTACGGCCAGAACCCACAGGCAGCTGCCGATGCACCCCGCTGGCGCATCACCGGCGGCAAGGGTGTGGCGGTGGAGCCAGGGTTCGACCCCGCCGTGGTCGCCGCGCTGCGCGCGCGCGGGCACGAGGTGACGGTGGAAGAGGGCAACGGCGTGTTCGCCTTTGGCGGCGCCCAGCTGGTGCTCAGGAACGGCAACAGCTACATCGCAGGTTCGGACCCGCGCAAGGACGGGCACGCGGTGGCGTTCTGATCCCTGCCCAGGCGGCGGGCTTGATGCTATTGAATATATAGCTGCTCAGGCATATTGCACTAGCGCTACCGGCTGTTTTGGTGCTTAACGTGTCTCGCGCACGGTCAGCCAGGCGCTGGCCGCGCCGCTGAGCACGATGGCCGCAATGCCCGCCATCGACCACGCATCGGGCACATGGCGGTACACCAGCCAGCCCGCCAGCATGGCAAACCCGATCTGTGAATACAGGAACGGCGCGATCGTCACTGGCGTGGTGCGCGCATAGGCGTTGAGCAGCAGCATGTGGCCCACCGCGCTCGACAGGCCCATGGTGAACATGCCGGCCCACAGCCACGGGTCGCTCACCGGCTGCCAGAAGAACGGCACGCCCAGCGACACCAGCGCAGTGGCGATCCAGCTGGTGTAGAGCTGCGTGGTGGCGGGGCTCTCGTGCCCGGCCATCTTGCTGCTCAGCACCTGGTAGCCGGTGCCCGCAGCCAGCATGCACAGCGGCCACAGCAGCGCCCAGGTGAAGGCCTCACCGCCGGGCCGGATGATGGCCAGCGTGCCCGCCAGGCCCGTCACCACCAGCAGCCAGCGCAAAGGGCTCACCGGCTGGTGCAGCCACAGGGCCGCCACCACCGTCACACACAGCGGCACCGTGGCCACGATGGCCGTGAACTCCGCCAGCGGCAAGGCCGTGAGGCTGATGAAGCCGAACAGGCTGGTCATGGCGAACAGCGCGCCGCGCAAGGCCTGGAAGCGGGGCTGTGTGGTGCGCAGGGCTGGGCGCCCCGCCCGTTGCAGCACGAAGGCCGTGGTCAGCAGCGACTGGAATACATAGCGCATCCACAGCGCCATGACGATGGGCACACCCACACTGACCAGCTTGCTCGCGGTGTCCAGCAGCGCAAAGAACGCGCAGGCCGTGACGGCCAGCGCGATGCCTGCCAGCGCCGCACGCCGGCGGGCTGCAGGGCTGGTCGACGACGCAGGGCCGGGTGGACTCACGGCGTGCCGCGCGCACGCTCCAGCAGCATGGCGTCGCCATAACTGAAGAAGCGGTACTGATGCGCAATGGCGTGCCGGTACAGGCCCATGATGTGGGCGTAGCCCGCAAACGCGCTCACCAGCATCATCAGCGTGCTCTTGGGCAGGTGGAAGTTGGTGATGAGCACATCCACCACCTGGAATGCAAAGCCCGGTGTGATGAAGATGTTGGTGTCGCCCGAGGCCTGGCCCGTCTTCGCCCAGGATTCGAGTGTGCGCACGGTGGTGGTGCCCACCGCCACTACGCGGCCGCCGCGTTGGCGGCAGCGCTCCAGCGCGGCCAGCGTGGCCAGTGGAATCTCGTACCACTCGCTGTGCATCTGGTGCTCGGCCAGGTTCTCGGTCTTGCAGGGTTGGAAGGTGCCTGCGCCCACGTGCAACGTGACGCTGGCGCGCTCGATGCCGCGCGCCGCCAGGTCGGTCAGCACGCCTTCGTCAAAATGCAGCGCGGCCGTGGGCGCTGCCACGGCGCCGGGGTTGCGGGCAAACACGGTCTGGTAGCGCTGGCTGTCCTCGGCCTCGTCGGGGTCGTGGTCGGTGTTTTGCTGGCGCTCGATGTAGGGCGGCAGCGGCAGGTGGCCGTGGCGGTCCATCAGCTCCCAGGGCGACTCGCCTGCGGGGCCGTGCAGCGCAAAGCGGAACAGCGGGCCGTCCTCGGTGGGCCAGCGGCCCAGCAACTGCGCATCAAAGCCGCCCGCCTTGCGGCCACCGGCCATGTGCACCACGCTGCCGGGCAGGGGCTTCTTGCTGACCTTCATGTGGGCCACGACTTCGTTGCCCGGGTTGCCAGCCTCGGCGGGCAGCACGCGTTCGATCAGCAACTCCAGCTTGCCGCCGCTGGCCTTCTCGCCAAAGATGCGCGCCTTGACTACGCGCGTGTCGTTGAAGACGAGCAGGTCGCCCTCGCGCAGCAGTCCGGGCAGCTCGCGAAAGATGCGGTCTGCCGGCTGCATGGCGCGGCCATCGAGCAGGCGCGAGGCGCTGCGCTCGGGCGCGGGGTGCTGTGCAATGAGTTCGGGGGGCAGCGAGAAGTCGAAGTCGCTGAGGGTGAACACGCGGGGCGTGGAAGGGCCGCCGGAGGCGAGGGGCGCACTGGTTGCGCCGCTGGAGAGATCAGTCATCGTGCTTGAGGGCCGAACGGGCCCGTGCCAAGGTAAAAAATTGCGGAAGGCGCGATTGTCCCACGGGGCTGCAGCCCCTGCAGGCGCGGTGCTAGGGCGAGGTGGTGAATGCCACCGGTGCCGGTACGCTGTGCACCAGCCGTTGCACGTCATCGGCCTGGGCCAGGGTGGTGCCCGGGTGCAGCAAGGCGGCAGCGCCTGCGGCCACGCCCCAGCGCAGCGCCTCGGCGGGCGCATCGCCCCGGTCCAGTGCCCAGACCAGTGCCGCCAAAAAGCAGTCCCCAGCGCCCGTGGTGCCGGTCGTAGCGGGCACGTTCAGCGCTGGCGCCTGCCATACCCCCTCCCGCGTGGCCAGCACGGCGCCTTGCTCGCCCACCGACAGGGCCACGGTGTCGGCGGCGCCGCTGCGCACCAGCGACTGGGCGGCAGTGCACCAGTCGGCCGCCTGTTCCAGGGGCTGTTGCAACAGGTCGCGCAGCTCGCGCAGGCTGGGTTTGACCAGCGCCACCCCGGCCTGCAATGCCGCCGCCAGCGGCGGCCCCGAGGTGTCGACGGCCACCCGCACGCCCCGGCCGGATGCTGCGCGCGCCAACTGGGCGTAGAAGTCGTCCGGCGTGCCAGGCGGCAGGCTGCCGCTGGCAATCAGCCAGCGGGGTGGCGGTGTGTGGGTAGCCAGCGCATCCAGGCAGGCCTGCCACTCGCTGGCCTGCAGCGTGGGGCCGGGCAGCACAAACCGAAACTCCTGGCCCGTGCTGGTCTCGACCACCGAAAAGTTCTCGCGCGTGTCGCCCGCAATGCGCTGCAGCCGCGTGAGCACGCCCTCGTCGGCCAGCAACTGCTGCACCTGGGCGCCCGCCGCGCCGCCCGCCAGTGCCCACGCGCTCACGTCCGCGCCCAGGCGGTGCAGCACCCGCGCCACGTTGATGCCGCCGCCCCCCGCAAACCGCCGCACCGGGCCGCAGCGCAGTTTGTGTGTGGGGGCCACGTGGTCGGTGGTGGTCGCCAGGTCGAGGGCGGGGTTGAGCGTCAGGGTGATCAGTGCGAGCATGGGCTACCAGACCTTGTCGGAGAAGCCGGACCACAGCTCGTCCAGGTCGGGAAAGCGCCACTTCTCGGGGTCTTCGCGTGCCACGATCTTCTCGTTGCAGTCCGGGGCGGCCAGGTTCACCACCTCGGGCGGAATGCGCAGATCGGATTTGGTCGAGAAGAACACCTTGACCATCGGGGTAGTCAACGCTGTGGGGGACTGCTCCGTCACCACCCCGATGCGGCCCGAGGTCAGCCGCACCAGCGAGCCCACGGGGTAGATGCCGATGCTTTTGACAAACGCCTGGAAGATGCGCGCGTCGAAATGGTCCTTGGTCCACTCGGCCATGCGGCGCAGCGACTCGGCCGGGTCCCAGCCGCGCTTGTAGGGCCGGTCGGAGGTGATGGCGTCGTACACATCGCAAATGGCCGTCATGCGTGCGATCACGCTGATGCCGTCGCCCTGCAGTTTGTCCGGGTAGCCCGAGCCATCGATTTTTTCGTGGTGGTGCAGGCAGGCATCCAGCACCGCGTCGGGCACGTTGCCGCCCTCCTTGAGCATGTGGTAGCCCTCCACCGGGTGGCTGCGCACCACGGTGAACTCCTGGTCGGTGAGCTTGCCGGGCTTGTTGAGCACGGCCAGCGGGATGGCCGCCTTGCCCAGGTCGTGCAGCAGGCCCGCCATGCCAGCGAGCCGCTGCTGGTCTTCCTTGAGTTTGAGCTGCTTGGCCAGGGCCACCATGAGTGCGCACACCGCCACCGAATGCATGTAGGTGTAGTCGTCGGCCGTCTTCAGCCGCGCCAGGCTGATGAGTGCGCCGGGGTTGCGCGTGACGGAGTCCGAAATCTCCTCCACCAGGCTTTGGGCGCCTGCAGAGTCCACCGCCCGGCCCATGCGGGCCTCGTTGAACATGGACACCACGGCTTCCTTGGACTTGACGCAGATGGCGGCGGCCATCTTCAGTTCGCTGTGCATGTCGGCCGGTTTGCGGTCCCGCCTGGGTGGCGGGGGGGGCGACGGTAGTGTCACCTTGATGGGGGGCAAGTCTTCCAGGCGGCTGAAGTCGGTCTCGATCTGCGCATCCACCTCCTCGCGGGACATGGATGCAGTGCCCTCCGCCACGTCCAGGCCCTTGTCGGTGTCGATCCAGATTTCCTGGATGGCCGTGGCCTGGATGCGGGCGAGGTCCTTGGGATCCTTGAGCAGGAACTTGGCCCGCCAGAAGGGGTGGTCCATCCACGAGCCGCAAAACTCGTGCAGGTACATGCCCAGGGTCAGGTGTTGGATTTGAATGCGCTTGAGCATGGCGGGGGCCCCGGACTCGAAAACACGCCGTTATCAGGCGTTAGCAATGGTAACCATGGTAGCCTTTTCGGGCTGCGATCTCCGCTCGTTTTCCCTAGCAATTTGCTCCATATGCCCGCCGCCACCCCAGCCCTCGCCAAAACCACCGTGCCTGCTGCCGCACCGGCAGCGCGCGGCCAGGGCGCTGCCTCGGTGGCACAGAAGGCGCTACAGAAGCTGGGCTTGCGCCGCGACATCGACCTGGCACTGCACCTGCCTTTGCGCTACGAGGACGAAACCCGCATCACCCCGCTGGCCAATGCGCGCGACGGGCAAACGGTGCAGATCGAGGCCACGGTCACTGCCAGCGAGATCCAGCTGCGCCCGCGCCGCCAGCTACTGGTGCAGGTGGAGGACGACACGGGGTCGTGCGAACTGCGCTTTTTCAGTTTCTACCCCTCCCACCAGAAGACGCTCTCCGTAGGCGCGCGCCTGCGCATCCGGGGCGAGGTCAAGGGTGGCTTCTGGGGCCGGCAGATGCTGCACCCGGCGTTCCGTGTGGCAGGGGGCGAGTTGCCTGCGGCATTGACGCCGGTGTACCCCACGACGGCGGGGCTGCCCCAGCCCTATCTGCGCCGCGCCGTGGTCAGTGCGCTGACGCGGGTGGATTTGTCGGACACCCTGCCACCCGGTGCGGAGCCACCGGTGGCACGGATGTATAGCCTAAATGGCCTGCAGCGCAGGTTCAGCTTGCGCGAGGCGCTCACTTTTTTGCACCACCCCACCCCGGATGTGGCGCTGTCCACGCTGGAGGACCACAGTCACCCCGCCTGGCAGCGCCTGAAGGCCGAGGAGTTGCTGGCCCAGCAGCTGTCGCAGCAGCAGTCGCGGCGCGAACGCGACATGCTGCGCGCGCCGGTGCTGCGGCCCCGGCGCAGTGCCGACGGCGCCTTGCCATTGCACGAACAGTTGATGGGCGTATTGCCGTTTGACCTGACGGCGGCCCAGCGCCGCGTGGGCGAAGAGATTGCGGCCGATCTGGCCCGCCAGGTGCCCATGCACCGTCTGCTGCAGGGCGATGTGGGTTCGGGCAAAACCGTGGTGTCGGCCCTGGCCGCCTGCCTGGCCATGGACGCGGGCTGGCAGTGCGCGCTGATGGCACCCACCGAAATCCTGGCCGAGCAGCACTTTGCCAAGATGATCGGCTGGCTCGAACCGCTGCTGGCCGCACACGGCCGCAAAGTGGCCTGGCTGGTGGGCGGGCAAAAGAAGAAGGACCGTACTGCCATGCTGGCGCTGGTGGCCAGCGGCGAGGCGGCGCTGGTGGTGGGCACGCACGCCGTGATCCAGGACCAGGTGCAGTTCAAGAACCTGGCGCTGGCCATCATCGACGAGCAACACCGCTTTGGCGTGGCGCAGCGGCTGGCCTTGCGACAAAAGTTGGCGGCCCACGGCATGGAGCCGCACATGCTCATGATGAGCGCCACGCCCATCCCGCGCACTTTGGCCATGAGCTACTACGCGGACCTGGACGTGTCGGTGATCGACGAGCTGCCGCCAGGCCGCACGCCCATCGTGACCAAGCTGATTGCCGACAGCCGCAAGGACGAAGTGATCGAACGCATCGGCGCGCAGGTGGAGGCCGGGCGGCAGGTGTACTGGGTGTGCCCGCTGATCGAAGAGAGCGAGGCGCTGGACCTCTCCAACGCCACCGCCACACACGCCGACCTGAGCGAGGCCTTGCCGGGCTGCATGGTCGGCCTGCTGCACTCGCGCATGCCCACCGCTGAGAAGAAGGCCGTGATGGCGCTCTTCACCAGTGGTCAGATGGGCGTGCTGGTCAGTACCACGGTGATCGAGGTGGGCGTGGACGTGCCCAACGCCTCGCTCATGGTCATTGAACATGCCGAGCGTTTTGGCCTCTCGCAATTGCACCAGCTGCGCGGCCGCGTGGGGCGCGGCGCGGCGGCCTCGGCCTGTGTGCTGCTGTACGCCACCAACGACAGCGGCCGCGTGGGCGAAACCGCCAAGGAGCGCCTGCGCGCCATGGCCGAGACCAACGACGGCTTCGAGATCGCCCGGCGCGACCTGGAGATCCGGGGCCCCGGCGAGTTTCTGGGCGCCCGCCAGTCGGGCGATGCGCTGCTGCGGTTTGCCGACCTGGCGACCGATACCCATCTGCTGGAATGGGCGCGTGAACTGGCCCCCCAGATGCTGGACCGCTACCCGGAATTGGCCGCCAAACACGTGGCGCGCTGGTTGGGTGGAAAATCGGACTATCTCAAGGCATGAGACGCTCAGAACGACACTGACGTGGCCCGCAGGAACACACCATGACCCTCACCGAACTCAAGTACATCGTTGCGGTGGCCCGCGAGAAGCACTTTGGCCATGCGGCCGACGCCTGCTATGTGTCGCAACCCACGCTCTCGGTGGCCATCAAGAAGCTGGAAGAAGAGCTGGACGTGAAGCTGTTCGAGCGCAGCGCGGGCGAAGTCACGGTGACCCCGCTGGGCGAGGACATTGTTCGCCAGGCGCAAAGCGTGCTGGAGCAGGCCGCGGCCATCAAGGAAATCGCCAAGCGCGGCAAGGACCCGCTGGCCGGTCCGCTCACGCTGGGCGTGATCTACACCATCGGGCCCTATCTGCTGCCCGAGCTGGTGCGCCAGTCCATCACGCGCACCCCGCAGATGCCGCTGATGCTGCAGGAGAACTTCACCGTCAAGCTGCTGGAGATGCTGCGCACGGGCGAGATCGACTGCGCCATCCTGGCCGAGCCTTTCCCCGACACCGGCCTGGCCATGGCGCCGCTGTATGACGAACCCTTCATGGCGGCCGTGCCCAGCACGCACCCCTTGGCGGCCAAGAAGTCGGTCACGGCTGCCGAGCTGAAAAACGAAACCATGCTGCTGCTGGGGGCGGGCCATTGCTTCCGGGACCATGTGCTGGAGGTGTGCCCCGAGTTCGCGCGCTTTGCGAGCAACGCCGAGGGCATCCGCAAGTCGTTTGAGGGCTCGTCGCTGGAGACCATCAAGCACATGGTGGCCGCCGGCATGGGGGTGACGCTGGTGCCACGCCTGTCGGTGCCGCGCGATGCGTTGCTCACGGTGTCGCGCCGGCGCAAGAGCGACGAGACCTACATCCGCTACCTGCCCATCCGTGAGGAAGACGGTGGCCCACCGCCCGTGCGCCGCGTGGTGCTGGCGTGGCGCCGCAGCTTCACGCGCTACGAAGCCATTGCCGCCCTGCGCAACGCCATCTATGCGTGCGAGCTGCCAGGCGTGACGCGACTGTCCTGAACGGCTGCTGGGCACTGATTCGCTTCCTGGAATCGGCGCTACACTCCCGCCGCCCCTGCGCAGGTCCACCCGGCCCGGGCAGGCCCTGCTCCACGGCGCCCTCTGCCCATCGGCGGTCGGTGCCTTTGCCCCCACAAGAGGTTCTTATGAAGACGCTCTGGCTTACCGCCACGCTGGTTGCCGCCCTGACGGCTTGCTCCACCCCCACCCCCCCACCCGTAGCCCAGACGCTGAAGAAGCCTGCGCTCGACCGCATTGCGGCCGCGCCTGCTGCCGCTGCAGCAGCGGACTTTCGCCAGTTCCTGGCGCTGGCTGCACAGATGCAGCCCCAGCTGCAGACCGCCGTGTCGGCATACCTGGCGCACAAGCCTTTGGTGGGTGATGACCTGGTCAACATCAGCCGCTTGCTGGGTCTGCACAACCGCTTGCGCAACCAGCCGGCGGTGATCGACGCCACGGCGAAGATGGTGGCCATTCCCACGGTGCGGGCCGACAAGGTGCCGCCGCACGAAGACAAGCACATCATTGCGTTCGGTGCCTTGGTCGAAGGGATGGCCAAGGACTTTGGCCTGCAGTACCGCAATGTGGACAACCGCATCTTTGAAGTGAAGCTGCCCGGCAGTGGCCCCGAAGAGTTCGGCATCCTCACCCATGCCGACGTGGTACCCGTGGTGGCCGACGAATGGGTGCTGGACGATGGCACGAAGCTTGACCCCTTCCAGCTGACCCGCGTGGGCGGCAACCTGTATGGCCGGGGCTCCATTGACGACAAGGGCTCCATCGCCACCGTGCTGTTTGCGATGAAGGCTGTCAAGGACAGCGGCCTGCCGCTGGCGCGCACCATCCGACTCATGATCGAAACCACCGAAGAAACCGGTGGCGACGCGATGAAGTACTACCGCGCCAAGACCTCGCTGCCTGAGTACAACATCGTGCTCGATAGCAAATATCCTGCGGTGGTGGCCGAGAAGGGCTCGGGTGCGCTGCGCACCACCTTTGCCTTGGGCGCCGCGGCAGGCAACCAGCCCACCATCGTGGCCATGGCGGGCGCCGCATCGGCCAACGCCGTGCCCCAGACGGCCACGGCCCGCCTGCGTGGCGGCAACGCCGATGCCACCACCCGCCAGCTCAGCGCTGGCAAGGACGCCTTTATCGGCAAATACACCAGCCAGGGCGGCAAGTTCAGCATCGATGTGGCGCGTGAAGGTGCAGACGTCTTGGTCAAGGTCACGGGCGCATCGGCCCACGGCTCTCGCCCCGAAGAGGGCGTGAACCCGCTACCGCGCCTGGCGCTGTTTCTCAAGGAGTCGGACCTAGCGCTGGCCCCCAACGGCTACGCGCAGGCCGTGCGTTACCTCACAGACCTGTATGGCACCGACTACCTGGGTCGTACGATGGGGCTGGCCTACAGCGATGACTTCATGGGCCCGCTCACGATGTCTCCCAACCTCATCCGCGAAAAGGATGGCAAGGTCGATGTGCTGGTGAACGTGCGCATGCCCCGTGGCAACACGCCCGAAGCACTGGCCAAAGCCACCACCGAACGCATCAAGGCCTGGGGCACCCAGGCCGGCGTGGCGGTGGAGGTGGACCACAACCAAGGCAACTGGATGGCCCGCGACCCCAAGGGCGCCTGGCTGGCCACGTTGCTCAACACCTTTGGCGACACCACCGGCCTCGAAGCCAAGCCCGTGCCCACGGCCGGTAGCACCACCGCCAAGCTGATGCCCAACGCCATCAACTTTGGCCCTGCCATGCCTGGCAAGAAGTACACCGCCCACAATGCCAAGGAGTTCAAGGAAGTGGCGGACCTGGATGCCGACATGCAGATGTTCACCGAAATGCTGGTGCGCATTGGCAACTTGCCGCACATGCAATAAGCCTGTGGGGCTTGGCTCCGCTTGCGTTTTCTTGACCCAGGTGCAAGGCATCGGCCTTGGCTGACATGGGGGACCAGTTGCTTGCGCTACAGTATTTGAGGACCCCGCACAGCGCGGGGTGTTTCATGTTCTCCGCACGGAAGGAACCTCCCCATGGCCAAAGCTCCTGGCAAAGCCGCATCCGGCAAAACCTCTGCCCCCAGCATCAACATCGGCATCAGCGACAAGGATCGCGCTGCCATCGCTCAGGGCCTGTCGCGCCTGCTGGCCGACACCTACACGCTGTACCTCACCACCCACAACTTCCACTGGAACGTCACGGGCCCCATGTTCAACACCCTGCACACCATGTTCATGGCGCAGTACACAGAACTGTGGAACGCGGTGGATCCGATTGCCGAGCGCATCCGCTCGCTGGGCCATGTGGCACCAGGTTCTTATGCCGAGTTTGGCAAGCTGGCGACGGTGCCTGACGCCCCCGCCAAGCCCCCCAAGGCGCTGGACATGGTGCGTGTGCTGGTTGAGGGCCACGAAGCCGTGGCCCGCACGGCGCGCAGCTTGTTCCCTCTGGCCGACAAGGCCAGCGACGAGCCCACGGCCGACCTGCTGACCCAGCGCCTCACGGTGCACGAACAGACGGCGTGGATGCTGCGCTCGCTGCTGGAAGAATAAAAGGGCTCTCCTTCCCCTGCGCGCGTCGGTCGACGCACGGCCCGGCTGCGCGCGAGGGAGATGGCACAGGCGCGCAGAATAGCGCCTTGTCCTACACGGCGCAGCACGGTCGCCTGCGCATGATGCGGGTTTTGGTCATGCTCCCTTTCCGCAGGACGGCATGGCGGATCAACTCCCTGTGATGTATGCGAATCCTGTACGTTGAAGACAACCCGGAGCTGCGCGAGACCATCGGCATGCTCATGGAAGGCGAAGGCCGGACGGTCACGCCCTGCGCCTCTGCCGAAGAGGCGCTGGCGCTGGATGCTGGCGACCCCTTTGACGTGCTGGTGACAGATGTCAGCCTGCCCGGCCTTTCGGGCACGGATCTGGCCCGCCAACTGCTGGCAGATGATCCGCAGCGCTGGGTGGTGCTGTGTTCCGGGTATGAACTGGGCAGCCATCCGAGCAATTGGGGGCCGAACGTGCGCGCCTTGCTCAAACCCTTCGAACTGGAAGAGCTGGAGCAGCTGCTCGATTCCATCCAAAGCGCGCTGGCCTCGGCCGCCGGCTGACGCTTGCGGGCACCGCCCGCTCGCGGTTTGTCTCCCCCCTGTCATATCACCCTGGTAGCGCCTTCACGGCTTCCGGCGGTCGGCTTGTCTGCTGGTGGGCACGCTGGCTGCGCGTGCTTGGCATGGTCAACTGCGGTGCGGGCGCGCTGGCGAATGGCGCGGCAGTGTCACCTGGAAGGTGGCGACATTGTCTTGCGACCTGGCTTCGATGGTTCCACGGTGGGCCCGCACGATCTGGTGTGCAATAAAAAGCCCCAGCCCCAGACCCTGGTGGCGGCCAGGCTCGCGTTCTCCTCCCCGGAAAGGGTCGAACAAATGCGGTAACAGCTCGGGGGGGATGGTGCCGCCGTTGGCCACCGTGATGCTCACCTGCTCGGGGCGGGTCCCGTCCACCGCAATTCGTACGGGGTGGTCGGCGCTGCCGTGGTGCAGTGCATTGCCGACCAGATTGGTGACCACCTGGCACAGGCGCTCCGCATCCCAGGTGCCTGCCAGGTCTCCCTGCAGGGTGGAATCGATGGGGCGTTCCGGGTGGCTGGTGGCCACCTCGTCCAGCGTGCGCTGCACCAGCGCCTGCATGTGGGCAGGGCCCAGCTGAAGGGCCAGCCCACCCGCCTGGCGGATGCGGGTCACGTCCAGCAGGTCTTCGATCATGTGGCCCATGCGCTGGCTGGCGCCCAGCACCCGATCGGCCATGAGTACCGCCTTGTCGGGGGGCGGCTGGCGCTTGAGCACGGTGGCCGCCGCGACGATGGACTGCAGCGGTGTGCGCAGGTCGTGGCTCAGCACGGCCATGAACATTTCGTTGATGCGCAAGGCCTCGGTGCGCGCGCGCAGCTCGTGCGCCAGCGCCTGCTTGCGCCGGTGCAGTTCAAAGAACACGCTCGCCTTGTTGGTGAGCATGTGCGGGTCGATGGGTTTGTAGAGAAAGTCCACCGCCCCGCTCTCGTACCCCCGGAACTGCCAGTTCTGCTCGCGTGAGCCCGCCGTCATGAAGATGAGCGGAATGTGCCGGGTGCGCTCGCTGCCCCGGATCAGTTCCGCCAGCTCGAAGCCGTTCATGTCGGGCATCTGCACGTCCAGCAAGGCCAGGGCCACGTCGTCATGCGCCAGCAGCAGTTCCAGGGCCTCGGGGCCCGACTGGGCCTTGAGGATGTCCAGCCCGTCGCGTTGCAGCAGCGCCTCCAGGGCGATCAGGTTTTCCTCGACATCGTCAACGAGCAGGCATTTGGTGCGGTCGGTCTGGGGCATGGGCGGTGGGGAGGGTGGATGGGGTTCTCAAGGAAGGACGCATATGCCCGTATCAAAGCTGCTGGCGGCGGTGCAGGTCCACCAGCAGCCTGCCAATGCCTTCGGGGGGCAGGATGTGGTCAACCGCCAAGGCCGCGATGGCCGCCTGCGGCATGGTGGGCATGCTGGCGCTGGCGGGGTCTTGCACGATCGTGAGGCCGCCAGCCGCCTGAATGGCTTGCAGGCCGTGCACACCGTCTTCGTTGGCGCCCGACAGCAGGATGCCCACCAGCCGGGGGCCGTAGTGGTCTGCCGCCGATTCGAACAGCACGTCGATGGAGGGGCGGGAAAAATGCAGAGGGGCGTCCAGCGACAGCCCCACATGCGGTCCCCGGGGCCCGGCATCGACCAGCAGGTGGTAGTCCGGGGGCGCAAAGCTGACCGAGCCTGGCGTGATGGCGTCCTTGTCCTGCGCCTCGCGCAGCGCCAGGGCGCAGCGGGGCTGGAAGATGTCCACCAGCAGGCTGCGCCGGTCCCGGGGCAGGTGCAGCACGACCAGAACCGCGGCCTGCAGTGTGGCGGGCAGCGTGGGCAGCAGCTGCAAGAGGGCATCAATACCGCCCGAAGAGCCACCCACCACGACGGCGTGGTAGCCCCCCGGTGACGATGGCCTTGGCGCCAGGGCGGGGCTGGTCATCGTCCGGCCTTTTTTCGGTAGATGCGGTCCTCCAGCACGAAGTCCTCGAAGGCATCGGTGTGCGCAGAAAACCGCAATGACTCCTTGGAGCCCAGGCCCAGGAAGCCCCGGTGGCACAGCGACTCGCGGAACAACCCGAGTGCACGGTTCTGCAGGTCGCGCTCGAAGTAAATGAGCACATTGCGGCAGGACACCAGATGGACCTCGGCAAACACGCTGTCGGTGGCCAGGCTGTGGTCGGAGAAAACCATGTGCTCGCGCAAGCCCTTGTCGAACACCACGCGGCCATAGCCGGCAGCGTAGTAGTCCGACAACGAACTGCGGGCGCCGGATCGCGCATGGTTCTCGGTGAAGGCAGGCACCCGGGACAGGTCGAACACACCCGCCTCGGCGGCGCGCAGCGCGTGCGGGTTGATGTCGGTGGCGTAGATCAGCGTGCGGTCCAGCAGGCCTTCTTCCTGCAGCAGGATGGCCAGCGAATACACCTCTTCCCCCGCACTGCACCCGGCCACCCAGACCTTGAGCGAGGGGTAGGTGCGCAGCAGTGGCACCACCTCCTGGCGCAGCGCCTGGAAGTAGCTGGGGTCGCGGAACATGTCGCTCACCTGCACGGTGAGGTATTCGAGCAGCGCAGGGAACACGGCGGGCTCGTGCAGCACACGGTCCTGCAGCTGCGACAGCGTCTTGCAGTCGAACTGCACCAGCGCCGACGCCAGCCGCCGCTTGAGCGACGCCTGTGCGTAGCCCCGGAAGTCGTAGTGGTAGCGGTGGTAGATGGCATCGATCAGCAGGCGCTGCTCGATGTCTGCGGTGCGGGCCTTGCGATGGGGCATGGCGGGGCCTACTTGGGCATCCACACCCGCACCAGGGACAGCAGCTTCTCCACGTCCAGCGGTTTGGCGATGTAGTCATTGGCCCCGGCGGCCAGGCATTTTTCCTGATCGTCCTTCATGGCCTTGGCGGTCAGCGCGATGATGGGCAGGCGGCGCCACTCGGGGCGGTTGCGGATCTCGCGCATGGCGGTGTAGCCGTCCATCTCCGGCATCATGATGTCCATCAGCACCAGGTCAATCGCAGGGTGGCCGCCGCTGCCGGCGCGCTCCAGCGCCTGCAGGGCCTCCCGGCCGTTGCGCGCAATCTCCACGCGGATGCCGGTGGGCTCCAGGATGCTGGAGAGCGCAAACACGTTGCGCACATCGTCTTCCACCACCAGCACGTTGCGGCCTTCCAGGGCGGTCTCGCGGTTGCGGGCCACCTGCAGCATCTGGCGGTGCTCGGCCGACAGCTCCGACTCCACCTGGTGCAGGAACAGTGTGACTTCATCCAGCAGCCGCTCGGGGGAGCGCGCGTCCTTGATGATGATGGACTTGGAGAACCGGCGCAGCTGCTGCTCCTCGTCGCGCGACAGGGCGCGGCCTGTGTACACGATGACGGGCGGGAAGGAGACGCCGTCCTGCTCCGTCATCTGCTGCAGCAATTCGTAGCCGCTCAGGTCGGGTAGGTTCAGGTCCATCACCATGCAGTCAAAGGTGGATCCGCGCAGGTGCGCCAGCGCCTCGGCTGCCGTGCCGGCGCCCACGATCTCCACGTCGTCGTTGGTGAGCAGGTGGCGCACGCTCTCGCGCTGGCGTTCGTCGTCTTCCACCACCAGCACGCGCCGCAGGTTCTGGGTGAACTTGGCTTCCAGCCGCTGCAGGGCATGCACCAGTTCGTCGCGCTTGACGGGCTTGAGGGCGTAGCCCACGGCGCCCCGGCCCAAGGCCTCTTGCGAGTAATCGGCCACCGAGACCACGTGTACCGGGATGTGGCGGGTGGCCGGGTTGCGCTTGAGCTGGTCGAGCACGCCCAGGCCCGAGAAGTCGGGTAGGTTCACGTCCAGCACGATGGCGCTGGGCAGGCTGTGTATCGCATAGGCCAGGCCGTCGGCCGCGTTGTGGGCCAGGTGGCAGTCAAAGTCCATTTCCCGCGCCAGGTCGCTCAGGATCTGCGCAAAGCGCACGTCGTCCTCAATCACCAGAATGCTGCGCGCGCTCGCGCGGCGCGGGGCTGCGGGTGCGGTGGGGGCCGCCTCGGATGGCAACGCGGGAGCCGAAGGAACCGGTACGACGACCGGTGCCGCCGTGTGGGCTGGAGCTGCCGCCGCCAGCAGTGCTGCCGGCGCAGCTTCAGGCGACGAAGGCACCAGCTTCTGGGGCAGGACCAGCGTGAAGACGCTGCCTTCCCCCGGCGTGCTGTGCACGTGGATGGAGCCTCCCAGCAGCTGCGCCAGATCGCGCGAGATCGACAGGCCCAGGCCTGTGCCGCCGTATTTGCGGTGGGTGCTGCCATCGGCCTGGCGGAAGGCTTCGAAGATCAGTTCCTGCTGGTGCGCCGGAATGCCGATGCCGGTGTCCTTGACGGCAAACGACAGCGTGTCGTTCGGGTTGCGCGACACATGCAGCGCCACCGAGCCTTTCTCGGTGAACTTGAGCGCGTTGGAGAGCAGGTTCTTGAGCACCTGCCCCAGGCGCTGCGGGTCGGTGTCCAGCATGGCGGGTGCGTCGGGCGCGACGGTGGCCGTGAGCGTCAGGCCCTTCTCTTGCGCCAGCGGGCGCAGCGGGTCGATGAGGGTTTGCAGTGCCTTGGACAGCGTCACCGTTTCCACCGACACGGTGGCCTGGCCGGCCTCGATCTTGGACAGGTCGAGGATGTCGTTGATGAGGGCCAGCAGGTCGTTGCCCGCCGCGTAGATGGTCTGCGCGTACTTCACCTGTTCGGCGCTCAGGTTGCCTGGCTTGTTGTCGGACAGCAGTTTGGCGAGGATCAGGGTGGAGTTGAGCGGTGTGCGCAGCTCGTGGCTCATGTTGGCCAGGAACTCGCTCTTGTACTGGCTGGCCAGCTCCAGTTCGCGCGCCTTGTCCGTCATGGCGCTTTGGGCGCGCAGCAGTTGCTCGCGCTGGTATTCCAGCTGCTGGGTCTGCGCCTCCAGGTGGGCGTTGGTCTGCTCCAGCTCGGTCTGCTGCACCTCCATCTGGGCCTGCGACTCTTGCAGGATGCGGCTTTGCTGCTCCAGCTCCTCGTTGCTCACACGCAGCTCTTCTTGCTGGGTCTGCAGCTCCTCGGACTGGCGCTGGGTTTCTTCCAGCAAGGCTTCCAGGCGGTTGCGGTCAATCCCAGCGCGGATCGCCACCGCCAGAATGCCCGAGGCGCGTTCCATCAGGGTGCGCTCGGGCTCGGTCACCGGGCGATGAAAGCCCAGCTCGATCACGGCAAACACTTCGCCGTTCTCGATGGCAGGCGCCAGCAGCAGTTCGGTCGGTGCGGACTGGCCCGTGCTGGACGACACCATCAGGTGCCCGGCGGGCACATCGCGCACATGCAGCATCTGGCGCGAGCGCGCGACTTGGCCCACCAGGCCCTCGCCGGGCAGCAGGCGCTGCTCCAGCCGTTCGCGGGGCAGGGCGTAGCCACCAAACAGGGTGAGCGCGCCGTTGCAGTCGGCCACATAGCCTGCCCCTACGGCCGCGCGCAGGTATTGCGCCAGGTATTCAAGCGTGAGCTGGCCCAGGTCCTCCAGCCGGTGGTCGCCCTGGATGCGCTGGCTCAGCCCGTTGAGGCCGGCCGCCACCCACGACTGCTGCGCCTTGAGCCGGTACTCCCGTGCATTGGCGGCGGCCGACAGGCAGATGAGCACCAGCAGCACGAACGAGCCGCCCCAGGAGTAGTAGGTGGACATCGAGGCCGCTTCTACCCACTGCTTGCGGTCACTTTCCAGCTGCTGGTTCAGCAGCGTGGACAGGTCCGACGCCAGGTCGCGGATGCGGTCCATCAGCACCCGGCCGGCATCACTGCGGGTCACGGCCACGGCGGCCTCCTGGCCTTTGGAGCGGCGCAGTTCAATGGTCTCGCCCAGCTCGCGCAGTTTTTCGTGGCGCAGGTCATCGATCTGCAGCACCAGGCGGCGCTGCACGGCGCTGTCGTCCGTCAGCTCCTTGAGGCGCGCCATGTTGCGCTCCATGGCGCCCAGGGACAGGTTGTAGGGCTGCAGATAGGTGTCGTCCCCCGTCAGCAGATAGCCGCGTTGCCCGGTCTCGGCGTCTTTCAGCGAAGACACGAACAGGTTGAGGTGGCGCATGGTCACCGTGGTCTCGTCCATGGCTTCCACCGCTTGCGCGCGCACCTGGGCGGTGCGGAAGTTCACCAGCGCGATCAGCACCGTGGCGAGGGCAGCAATCACAAATCCCACCAGCATTCCGCGGGGGACAGCAAAACGCGTGGCGGCCTGGGAGGTCGATGTATGGGGCATGCGTGGGTGCCCCAGGGGGCGGTGCGTTGGCGGAACGAGCGGAGACTTTAACGGGTTTTGTGCTCGCGCTGGGGCTGTTACCTGGCCCCGGGGATGCGTGCCCCAGTCGCGGCGCTGCTGCTACATTCTGTGCGCCCGTGGCCCGCCACCCGCCGCAGCGTCTTGCTGCGGAGCCTGCTCTTGTAATGGTCCCATCATGTCGTCGTCCCCTGTTTCCCCCCGCAGCCGTTTTTCGCTCTATCTCGACCTGATCCGCTGGGACCGCCCCGCTGGCTGGCTGGTGTGCCTGTGGCCCACGCTGAGCGCGCTCTGGATTGCGGCCGACGGCTTCCCGGGCTGGCACCTGCTGGCGGTGTTTGTGCTGGGCACCATCCTCATGCGCAGCGCGGGCTGCTGTGTGAACGACGTGGCCGACCGCGACTTTGACAAACACGTTAAGCGTACTGCGCAGCGCCCGGTCACCACCGGTGCGGTGTCGGTGAAGGAGGCTCTGGGCCTGGGGGCGCTGCTGGCGCTGGTGTCATTTGGCCTGGTGCTCACCACCAACACCGCCGCCATCGCCTGGTCGGTGCCCGCCGTGCTGGTGGCCATTGCCTACCCGTTCACCAAGCGCATCATCTCCATGCCCCAGGCGGTGCTGGGCATTGCGTTCAACTTCGGCATCGTCATCGCGTTTGCCGCCGTGCAGGGCAGCGTGCCTGCGGTGGCGTGGTGGATGTGGCTGGGCAATATGTTCTGGGTGCTGGCCTACGACACCGAATACGCCATGGTGGACCGCGACGACGACCTCAAGATCGGCATCAAGACCTCGGCCATCACCCTCGGGCGGCTGGATGTGGCCGCCATCGTGGTGTTTTATCTGCTTTTCTTGGGTATTTGGGCGGTAGTGCTACAACCGTATGCCTTGGGCGCTATATTTTATGTAGCGCTTGCGGTGGCGCTGGCCCAGGCCGTGTGGCACTTCACCCTGATCCGCACCCGCACCCGCGAGGGCTGCTTCAAGGCGTTCCGCATCAACCACTGGCTGGGCGCCACGGTGTTTGCGGGCATTGCGGGCAGCTATCTGGTGCGGGTGGTGCTCACAAATTAATAGCAGTCAGCGCTTGATCGACTAGCGCTACCGCCCCAAAACATCAAGATCCGAACTCGTTGCCGAGTTCGTTGGCACGCTTTTCGGCAGCGCGCATGGCGGCCTCGAACGCCTGCGACACGCCGCTGGCTTCCATCGACTGCAGGGCGGCATAGGTGGTGCCGCCCTTGGAGGTGACCCGTTCACGCAGCACGGCCGGGGGTTCATGGGAGCGGCGGGCCAGCTCCGAGGCGCCCACAAAGGTGCCCACGGCCAGCTGGTGCGCCTGCGCTTCAGTCAGGCCCATGCCCACACCAGCGCGCGTCATGGCTTCGAGGAAATAGAACACATAGGCCGGGCCCGAGCCTGAGAGGGCGGTGACAGCGTCCAGCTGGGTCTCGCTCTCTACCCACAGGAATTCGCCGGTGGACGCCATGATGGCCTCCACGCTCTGGCGCTCGGCGCTGGTCACGGCGGGGCGTGCGTAGATCGCGCTCATGCCCTTGCCCACCAGCGCGGGCGTGTTGGGCATGGTGCGCACGATGCGCTCGGTGCCCAGCCACTGGGCGATGCTGTCCGAGCGGATGCCCGCCGCCACGCTCAGGTGCAGGGCCTGCTGGGTGTGTGCCTTGGCCTGCGCGGCGGCGTCCTTGAAGGTCTGGGGCTTGACGGCCCAGACCACGATGCTGGCGCGCTGCAGTGCGGCGCCCGCCTCGGGCTGCGCCGTGAGTCCAAAGTTCTTGAGCAACGCCTCGCGCGTGGGGGCGTAGGGCTCGACCACCTCGATCTGGCTGGCCGGGTGGCCCTGGCGGATCAGCCCGCCGATGATGGCGCTGGCCATGTTGCCGCCGCCGATGAAGGCGATGGTAGGGAGTTGGGAGTTTGCTGCGGCGGAAGCGGAGGAGGTCATGCTACGGTCAGGCGAGAAAGGGAGGCGCCATGGTAGCGCCGGAGACCTGTGATTGTCCGAATGGCCTGCGCAACTGGCGCGGCCCATGCCAGTGCTCCCGCGCAAGGGCCGCCAGCATTCCCAGGTAGGGGCGCTGGGAGCGTCCCCCCGCCCGCAACGCGCAGCGATGCGAGAGCGGTGGAAGGCGCCGAAGGCGACTCAGGGGGGCTACTCTGCAACAGTTTGGCGCACGGCGTGTTCCCAGTCCGCCATCAGCTCCTGTGCACGCGCGCTGCCGAGCGTGGGCACAAAGCGGCGGTCGGCGCGCCACAGCCGCGAGAGTTCATCCGTGCTGCGGTACACGCCGCTCGACAGCCCCGCCAGGTAGGCCGCGCCCAAAGCGGTGGTCTCGATGACTGCAGGCCGCACCACCGGGATGCCCAGCAGGTCGGCCTGGAACTGCATCAGCAAGTCGTTGATGCAGGCGCCGCCGTCCACACGCAGCTCGCTCACCGGGGCGCCGCCGGCGGCCACGGCGTCGCGGCTCATGGCCAGCAGCAGGGCGGCGCTCTGGTAGGCAATGCTTTCGAGCGCCGCGCGCGCAATGTGGCCCAGCGTGGTGCCACGCGTGAGGCCCGTGATGGTGCCGCGTGCGTCAGGCTTCCAGTAGGGCGCGCCTAGGCCGGTGAAGGCGGGCACCATCATCACGCCGCCCGAATCGGGCACGCTTTGGGCCAGTGACTCCACCTCGTTGCTGGTGGAGATGGCGCGCAGCCCGTCGCGCAGCCACTGCACCACCGCGCCGCCGACAAACACACTGCCTTCCATCGCAAATTCAGGTTGCGCCGTCGCCTGCGCTGCGCTGGTGGTGAGCAGGCCGTTCTGCGAGGTCTGGAACGTGCCGCCCGTGTGCATGAGCATGAAGCAGCCCGTGCCATAGGTGTTCTTGGCCATGCCGGCGGTGAAGCAGGCCTGGCCGAACAGCGCGCTTTGCTGGTCGCCCGCCACGCCGCCAATGCGGATGGCGTGGCCCAGCAGGTCGGCCGCGATGTCGCCAAAGTGGGCGCTGGACGGCAGCACCTCGGGCATCAGCGCCTTGGGAATGCGCAGCAGCGCCAGCAGCTCGTCGTCCCACTGGTTGGTGTGCACATTGAACAGCATGGTGCGCGAGGCGTTGCTCACATCCGTCACGTGCACTTTGCCGTGGGTGAGTTTCCACATCAGCCAGCTGTCCACCGTGCCAAAGGCCAGCTCGCCGCGCTCGGCCGCTTGCCGCGCGCCGGGCACATGGTCCAGCATCCACTGCAGTTTGGTGCCTGAGAAGTAGGCGTCCACCAGCAGGCCGGTCTTGGCCTGGATGGTGGCGGCATGGCCTTGTTCGCGCAGCTGGGCGCAGGCGGGTTCGGCGCGCCGGTCCTGCCACACGATGGCGTGGTGCACGGGCTGCCCGGTTTGGCGGTTCCACAGCACGGTGGTTTCGCGCTGGTTGGTGATGCCGACAGCGCGTATGTCGCTGGCCGCAATGCCCGCCTTGGCCAGCGCATCGCGCGCGGTGGTGATCTGGGTGCGCCAGATCTCCAGCGGGTCGTGCTCCACCCAGCCGGGCTGGGGGTAGATCTGCGGCAGCTCCAGCTGCGCCTGCGCCACGATGTGGCCGCTTTCGTCAAAAACGATGCTGCGGGAGCTGGAGGTGCCTTGGTCGAGAGCGAGCAGGTAGGTCATGAGGGCAAAGGATAGGTGAAGCTATGCAGCTACCGTGCAGATGACTTCAGCATCTTGCAGAAGGGCGGGGAAGGGCTCGGGCGGTGGTGCATCGGTGAACAGGCGGTCGATCTGCGCCAGCGTGGCCAGTTGCACCATCGCCGGGCGGTTGAATTTGCTGAAGTCGGCTGCCAGCCAGACCTCCCGCGCGTGCTCGATGATGGTTTGCGCCACCTTCACCTCGCGGTAGTCGAAGTCGCGCAGCGACCCGTCCGGCTCGATGCCTGAAATGCCGATGAGCGCAATGTCCACCTTGAACTGGCGGATGAAGTCCACCGCCGCTTCGCCCACGATGCCCCGGTCACGGGCGCGCACCACGCCGCCGGCCACGATGACCTCGCACTCGGGGTTGCCGCTCAGGATCGCGGCCACATTGAGGTTGTTGGTGATCACACGCAGGCCCCGGTGGTGCAGCAGCGCCTTGGCAATGGCCTCGGTGGTGGTGCCGATGTTCAGGATCAGCGAGCAGTCGTTGGGCACCTGTTCCGCCACGGCGCGCGCAATGCGCGCTTTGCCTTCGGCATGCAGGTTTTCGCGCTGGGTGTGCGCCAGGTTCTCCACCGTGGAGCTGGGCACGCGCACGCCGCCATGAAAGCGCGTGAGCAGTCCCGACTCCGCCAGGCGCTGCACATCGCGGCGCACCGTCTGCAGCGTGACCCCCAGGGTGTCGGCAAGTTGTTCCACCGTGGCGGACTTGCGCGCGCGCACTTCTTCGAGGAGTTGGAGTTGGCGGGGATTGGTGTTCACGGTGGGGTGTTGTGCGCAGTGTTATGTCACCGAATCGTAACGAATCTGAAACATTCGCTTTGGTGCCCGGTGGCACGCTAAAGACTGTAAATCGAACAAAAACGAATTGATTAAGGGTAAACCTTGATTCGATTCGAACAAAAAGGAACAAAAATGAAAAAGATCGAAATTTGAGGGCTGCCGTGCGTGTGTGCAGCCCTTTCACACAGGCCTCAGGGCCGGAAGAGGATGCTTCATGCAGCTGGCGTTGGACAGCATCAGCAAAAAAGTCGGGGCGCAGACCTGGCTGTACGACATGAACCTGTCGCTGCAGCCCAATGCCGTGACGGTATTGCTGGGAGCGACCCAGGCGGGCAAGACCAGCCTGATGCGCATCATGGCCGGGCTGGATACGCCCACGTCGGGCACCGTCAAGGTCGATGGTGTGGATGTGACTGGCATGCCCGTGCGCGACCGCAATGTGGCCATGGTGTACCAGCAGTTCATCAACTACCCCTCGATGAAGGTGGCGGCCAACATTGCGTCGCCCCTGAAGCTGCGCGGTGAAAAGAACATCGACGCCAGGGTGCGTGAGATCGCGAGCCGCCTGCACATTGACATGTTTCTGGATCGTTACCCGGCCGAACTCTCCGGCGGGCAGCAGCAGCGTGTGGCGCTGGCGCGTGCGCTGGCCAAGGGTGCGCCGCTGATGCTGCTGGACGAGCCGCTGGTGAACCTGGACTACAAGCTGCGCGAAGAACTGCGCGAGGAGTTGACCCAGCTGTTTGCCGCCGGCCAGTCCACCGTGGTCTATGCCACCACCGAGCCGGGCGAGGCCCTGCTGTTGGGTGGCTACACCGCAGTGCTCGACGAAGGTCAGCTGCTGCAGTATGGCCCCACCGCCGAGGTGTTTCATTCCCCCAATTCGCTGCGTGTGGCGCGCGCTTTCAGCGACCCGCCCATGAACCTCATTGCTGCCTCGGCGGCCCCTTCCGGGGTGCGTCTGCAGGGTGGGGTGGAGCTGGTCGTGCATCTGCCGCAAGGGGTGGCCACGGCCGCAGGGCTCACGGCAGGCGTGCGCGCCAGTGCGCTGCGCGTGGTGGCCCGCCCGGGTGACATCAGTGTGGGCGGAGTGGTCGAGCTGGCCGAAATTTCGGGCTCCGACACCTTTGTGCACGCGGCCACACCCTGGGGTGACCTGGTGGCGCAGTTGACCGGTGTGCATTACTTTGAACTGGGCACGCCGATCACGCTGCACCTGGACCCTGCCCAGGTCTATGTGTTTGGTGCTGATGGCCGACTGGCTTGGGCGCCCGCACGGCCCGCTACTGCACAAGGAGGTCGCTGACATGGCCCGCATCAGCCTGGACTTGGCGCATTCGTACAAGCCCAACCCGCAGCAGGACGGCGACTACGCGCTGCTGCCTTTGAAGATGGAGTTCGAGGACGGTGGTGCCTATGCGCTGCTCGGCCCCTCGGGCTGTGGCAAGACCACCATGCTCAACATCATGTCGGGCCTGCTCGTGCCGTCGCACGGCAAGGTGCTGTTTGACGGGCGTGACGTGACGCGCGCCAGCCCGCAAGAACGCAACATTGCCCAGGTGTTCCAGTTCCCGGTGATCTACGACACCATGACGGTGGCCGAGAATCTGGCCTTCCCGCTGCGCAACCGCAAGGTGCCCGAGGACCAGATCAAGCAGCGTGTGGGCGTGATCGCCGAGATGCTGGAAATGAGCGGCCAGCTCAACCAGCGCGCGGCGGGCCTCGCGGCCGACGCCAAGCAGAAGATCTCTCTGGGCCGTGGACTGGTGCGCGCCGATGTGGCGGCCGTGCTGTTCGACGAACCGCTCACGGTGATCGACCCGCACCTCAAGTGGCAGCTGCGCCGCAAGCTCAAGCAGATCCACCACGAACTCAAGCTCACGCTGATCTACGTGACCCACGACCAGGTGGAGGCGCTGACCTTTGCCGACCAGGTGGTGGTGATGACGCGCGGCAAAGCCGTGCAGGTGGGGTCGGCCGATGCCTTGTTCGAGCGGCCTGCGCACACTTTCGTGGGGCACTTCATTGGCTCGCCAGGCATGAACTTCTTGCCTGCGCACAGCGAGGGCGACAGTCTCACCGTGGCCGGGCACCGCCTGGCCAGCCCCGTGGGCCGTGCGCTGCCAAACGGTGCCCTGCAGGTCGGCATCCGGCCCGAATACCTGGCGCTGGCCCAGCCGCAGCAGCCGGGCGCATTGCCTTGCAAGGTGGTGCAAGTGCAGGACATCGGCACCTATCAGATGCTGACCGCCAAGGTGGGCGAGCACACCGTCAAGGCGCGCTTCACGCCCGAGACGCGGCTTCCATCGGCCGGTGACACGGCATGGCTGCAGGTGCTGGGAACCCACACCTGCTTCTACCAGAACGAGCAGTTGCTGACCGCGGAGGTCGCACCATGAGCGCCGCCCGGCCGCCCGAAGGCGCTCAGCACCGCAGTGCGCAGCACGGAGGTTTCCAATGAGTACCACGACCAAACCCGTGAACCAGAAGGCCTGGTTCCTGATCCTGCCCGTGATTTTGTGTGTGGCCTTCTCGGCCATCCTGCCGCTGATGACGGTGGTGAACTACTCGGTGCAAGACATCATCAGCCCCGAGCGTCGCGTCTTCGTGGGCACGGAATGGTTCGTACAGGTGATGCGCGACGAGGAACTGCACGCCGCGCTGCTGCGCCAGCTCACCTTCTCGCTGGCCGTGCTGGCGGTGGAGATTCCGCTGGGCATCCTGCTGGCACTGTCCATGCCTGCGCAGGGCTGGAAGTCGTCCGCCGTGCTGGTGGTGGTGGCGCTGTCGTTGCTGATCCCCTGGAACGTGGTGGGCACCATCTGGCAGATCTATGGCCGTGCCGATATCGGCCTCATGGGCAGGCTGCTGCAAGAGGTGGGCATCGAATACAGCTACACCGGCAACGCCACACAGGCCTGGCTCACGGTGCTGCTGATGGATGTGTGGCACTGGACGCCGCTGGTCGCGCTGCTGGCCTTTGCCGGGTTGCGCTCCATCCCCGACGCGTACTACCAGGCGGCACGCATCGATGGCGCCAGCAAGTTCGCGGTGTTCCGCTACATCCAGCTGCCCAAGATGCGTGGCGTGCTGATGATTGCGGTGCTGCTGCGCTTCATGGACAGCTTCATGATCTACACCGAGCCGTTCGTGCTGACCGGCGGCGGGCCGGGCAATGCCACCACGTTCCTGAGCCAGTACTTGACGACCAAGGCCGTGGGCCAGTTCGACCTGGGCCCTGCCGCAGCGTTCTCGCTGATCTATTTCTTCATCATCCTGCTGCTGTGCTTCATCCTCTACAACTGGATGCAGCGCGTGGGTACCGCCAGCAACGAAGGAGCCGGCCATGAATGAAAAGCGCTTCCAGAAGCGGTCGATTTTTCTCGTTGCCTACCTGGTCTTCGCCGTGTTGCCCATCTACTGGATGGTCAACATGAGCTTCAAGACCAACGCGGAGATTCTCTCGACGTTCTCGTTTTTTCCCCAGCATTTCACGTGGGACAACTACAAGACCATCTTCACCGACGAGTCCTGGTATTCGGGCTACATCAACAGCCTGATCTATGTGGGCATCAACACGGTGATCTCGCTCACCGTGGCGCTGCCCGCTGCTTATGCCTTCAGCCGCTACCAGTTCCTGGGCGACAAGCATGTGTTCTTCTGGCTGCTGACCAACCGCATGACACCGCCCGCCGTGTTCCTGCTGCCGTTCTTTCAGCTCTACACCACCGTGGGGTTGATGGACACGCACATTGCCGTGGCACTGGCACACCTGCTGTTCAACGTACCGCTGGCGGTGTGGATTCTGGAAGGCTTCATGAGCGGTATTCCGCGCGAGATCGATGAGACGGCCTATATCGATGGCTACAGCTTTCCGCGCTTTTTCATGACCATTTTCCTGCCGCTCATCAAGGCTGGTGTGGGTGTGGCCGCGTTCTTCTGCTTCATGTTCAGCTGGGTCGAGCTGCTGCTGGCGCGCACGCTGACCAGCGTGAATGCCAAGCCCATCGTGGCCACCATGACGCGCACCGTGAGCGCCTCGGGCATGGACTGGGCGACGCTGGCCGCCGCTGGCGTGCTGACCATCGTGCCGGGTGCGATCGTGA
Source organism: Acidovorax sp. K2F (assembly GCF_025246485.1). NCBI lineage: Bacteria > Pseudomonadati > Pseudomonadota > Betaproteobacteria > Burkholderiales > Comamonadaceae > Acidovorax > Acidovorax sp. K2F. Next base: position 160,281 of record NZ_JAOBSQ010000055.1, on the reverse strand, counting down.
TCTGGTTTGTTCGCCACTACATCGCAAAAGGCTTTGCGATGGGGCGGGTTTGAGGAGGCAGCGACATGTTTGATTGGATGGCCTGGACGCTGCCCGTGGCAGTGTTCTTCATTTGCATCGTGCTGATGCTGATCGGTATGACGGTGTGGGAGATCAAGTCACCCACGACGATGCGCAAGGGTTTTTTGCCGCTGGAGACAACGCGCGGTGATCGGCTGTTCATTGGGCTGTTGTCGGCGGCCTACGTGAATCTGATTTTTGTCGGCGTCAGCGGCAAGCTGGCCCAGTGGTTCAGCCTGCAGGGCGACCCGTCGATCTGGATCAGCTTTGTGTTGTCGATGGCGCTGCTGCTGCTCATCCTGCGCAAGGGGTGAGGTGTTTGCAGGCAGCCTTGGTTTCAATGGTTCCCGTCGCGCGGCTCAACCCTTCCCCGGAGCCGCGTGACCCTTGCATCCAAAGGGGAGATGACTATGAGGAGACAGGCACTATGAAGACGCGGTACACAGCGCTGGCACTGGCAGTGGCGGTCATGACGGGTCAGGCCGCCATGGCGGGCGAGGCGGAGGCCAAAAAATGGATCGACACCGAGTTCCAGCCCTCCACGCTGAGCAAAGACCAGCAGATGGCCGAAATGAAGTGGTTCATGGACGCGGCCAAGAAGCTGCAGGCCAAGGGTGTGAAGGAAATCTCGGTGGTGTCCGAGACCATCACCACCCACGAATACGAATCCAAGACGCTCGCCAAGGCGTTTGAGGAAATCACTGGCATCAAGGTCAAGCACGACCTGATCCAGGAAGGCGACGTGGTAGAGAAGCTGCAGACCTCCATGCAGTCGGGCAAGTCCATCTATGACGGCTGGATCTCGGACTCGGACCTGATCGGAACGCACTACCGCTACGGCAAGATCATGAACCTGACCGACTACATGGGCGGTGCAGGCAAGGAGTGGACCAACCCCGGCATCGACATCAAGGACTACATCGGCACCAAGTTCACGACCGGGCCAGACGGCAAGCTGTACCAGTTGCCCGACCAGCAGTTCGCCAACCTGTACTGGTTCCGCGCCGACCTGTTCGACCGCAAGGACATCAAGGACAAGTTCAAGGCCAAGTATGGCTACGACCTGGGTGTGCCGCTCAACTGGAGCGCCTATGAGGACATCGCCGAGTTCTTCACCAACGACGTGAAGAACATCGATGGCAAGCCCATCTATGGCCACATGGACTATGGCAAGAAGGACCCCTCCCTGGGCTGGCGTTTCACCGATGCCTGGCTGTCCATGGCGGGCTCTGCCGACATCGGCGCACCCAACGGCCTGCCGATTGACGAATGGGGCATCCGCGTGGCGGATGACAAGTGCACTCCCGTGGGCGCCAGCGTGGCCCGTGGCGGTGCGACCAACTCGCCCGCAGCCGTGTATGCGCTGACCAAGTACGTGGACTGGATGAAGAAGTACGCGCCCAAGGAAGCCACGGGCATGACCTTCGGCGAAGCCGGCCCCGTGCCCGCACAAGGTCAGATCGCGCAGCAGATCTTCTGGTACACCGCCTTCACGGCCGACATGACCAAGCCCGGCCTGCCCGTGGTGAACGCCGACGGCACCCCCAAATGGCGCATGGCCCCCGGCCCCAACGGCCCCTACTGGAAGCAGGGCATGCAGAACGGCTACCAGGACGTGGGCTCCTGGACCTTCTTCAAGGACCATGACGCCAACAAGACGGCTGCCGCCTGGCTGTACGCCCAGTTCGTGACGGCCAAGACCACGTCGCTCAAGAAAACGCTGACGGGCCTTACCCCGATCCGCGAGAGCGACATCCAGTCCAAGGCCATGACGGACGCCGCGCCCAAGCTCGGTGGCCTGGTCGAGTTCTATCGCAGCCCGGCGCGCGTGGCATGGTCGCCTACCGGCACCAATGTGCCCGACTACCCCAAGCTGGCCCAGTTGTGGTGGAAGAACGTGGCGCAGGCGGTCACGGGCGAGAAGACTCCCCAGGGCGCCATGGACACCTTGGCCGACGAGATGGACCAGGTGATGGCCCGCCTGGAACGCGCAGGCATGGCCCACTGCGCGCCCAAGCTCAACCCCAAGAGCGACCCCAACAAGTGGCTGAGCGACAAGCAGGCCCCCTGGAAGAAGCTGGCCAATGAGAAGCCAAAGGGCGAAACCATTGCCTACGACAAGTTGCTGCAGGCGTGGAAGGACGGCAAGACGCGCTGATCCACAGATCAAGGTGTGGTTGTAACCACCATTGATCGGCAGCCAGGGCTCACAAGGTCTCTGGCTGCCTTTTTTGCTCGATACTGCCCTCGGCACCTGTGCGGCTGCGGGGCGGGTTCTCACCCCGGGAGTGTCAGGAATTCAAGGGTAAACCCTTGGTTTCTACTCCGCCCATGGACAATCACCCCATGACCATTGCCTCCGCACCCCTTCCTACACGGCGCGCCGACCTCCTGGCCCGCCTCGCCCAGCCGCAGCAGTATGACCTCGCCGTGATCGGCGGTGGCGCGACGGGCCTGGGGGTAGCGCTGGATGCCGCGGCGCGCGGCTTCAGCGTCGTGCTGGTGGATTCACACGATTTCGCCAAAGGAACCTCGTCCCGGGCCACCAAGCTGGTGCATGGCGGGGTCCGTTACCTGGCCCAGGGCAACATCGCGTTGGTGCGCGAGGCGCTGCATGAACGCACCACGCTGCTGCACAACGCGCCCCATCTGGCGCAACCGCTGCCCTTTGTGATGCCGTCTTACCGTTTTTGGGAAACGCCCTTCTATGGCATCGGGCTGATGATGTATGACGCGCTTGCAGGCAAGGCTGGCCTGGGCCCTACGGAGTTTCTGGGGCGCGCTCGCACCCTGCAATGTCTGCCCACCGCCCGTACCGAGGGGCTCAAGGGCAGTGTCAAATATTGGGACGGCCAGTTCGATGACGCTCGCCTGGCCTTGGCGCTGGCGCGCACGGCCGCCAGCCTGGGCGCTTTGGTTGTCAATTACTGTCCCGCACGGTCGCTGGTTCACGAGGCTGGCAAGGTCGTGGGTTTTGTCTGCGAGGACGCGGACAGCGGCCAGCAATTCACGGTGCGCGCTCGGTCGGTGGTCAACGCCACGGGCGTGTGGGTGGACACCCTGCGCCAGATGGACGGCGAAGCCATCGGTCGGCCTGTCAAGCCCATGGTGGCGCCCAGCCAGGGGGTGCACATTGTGGTGGACCGGGAGTTCTTGCCGTCCGACCACGCGCTGATGGTGCCCAAGACGGCCGATGGCCGCGTGCTGTTTGCGGTGCCTTGGCTGGGCAAACTCATTCTGGGCACCACCGACAGCCCGCGCCAGGATGTGGTGCGCGAGCCTGAGCCCTTCCGGGAGGAAGTGCGGTTCATCCTGGAGGAATCCGCGCGCTACCTGACCCGCGCGCCCCGCGTCGAGGACATCCGTAGCATCTGGGTGGGCTTGCGTCCGCTGGTCAAGCCGCAGGACGACGACGGCGACAACACCAAGAAGATCAGCCGGGAGCACACCGTGCTGGCCAGCCGCAGTGGCCTGATCACCGTGACGGGTGGAAAATGGACCACCTACCGGGCAATGGCCGAAGATGTGTTGCAAAAATGCTTCACCACGGGGCTGTTGCCTGAAAAACCAGCTGGGGTGACCAATCATCTGCCGTTGGTGGGAACTCCTCGGGAGCCCGTACAGCACCGCATCAGCGATGCCCAAGGACTGCACTCCTACGGCACGGAAGCGGCTGAGGTGCGGGCAATGCCCGGAGCGCAGACGGATCTCGGGGGCGGCCTGACGGAGGCAATGGTGCGCTTTGCGGCCCGCTACGAATACGCCTGTACGGTGGAAGATGTGCTGGCGCGGCGTTCGCGTCTGCTGTTCCTGGATGCCCGCAAGGCGATTGAGCTGGCGCCGGTTGTCGCAGGCCTCCTGCGCGAGGAGCTAGGCGCCGATCCGCAACTGGAGGCCTTTCTGGCCTTGGCGCAACAGTATCTGCATGTGCCCACATAACACGCGCTTGACTTCCTAAAAGTCTTTTGCAATAATCGAGGGCTTCGCGTTTCATACGTGAAGTTTCTGCCCAGCGGGAAGTGCTGCAAATGGTTTGCGGTGCGGACGACGGGCCCAAGACTGACTGGCTGATTTGCAGCCCTTGAGAAGTTCTCTGGGGCTGTTGTCTTCTGGTGCAAGTTGGGAATATTGAAATGATCCAGACAGAATCTCGGTTAGAGGTTGCCGACAATACCGGCGCCAAGTCCGTCCTTTGCATCAAGGTGCTGGGTGGCTCGAAGCGTCGCTATGCAAGCGTTGGCGACATCATCAAGGTGAGCATCAAAGAAGCCGCTCCACGTGGCCGCGTCAAAAAAGGCGAGGTTTACAGCGCAGTGGTGGTTCGCACGGCGAAGGGTATTCGTCGCGGCGACGGTTCGCTCGTCAAATTCGACGGCAACGCAGCAGTGTTGCTGAATGCAAAGTTGGAGCCCATTGGCACCCGCATCTTTGGACCCGTGACGCGTGAACTGCGTACCGAGAAGTTCATGAAGATCGTGTCCCTGGCTCCTGAAGTTCTCTAAGGACGCGCCATGAACAAGATTCGCAAGGGCGACGAAGTCATCGTGCTGACCGGCCGTGACAAGGGCAAGCGTGGCACTGTGTCGCTGCGCAAGGATGACTCTCACCTCGTCATCGACGGTATCAACCTGGTCAAGAAGCACGCCAAGCCAAACCCTATGAAGGGTACGACGGGTGGCATCATCGAAAAGGCCATGCCAATTCACCAGTCCAACGTGGCCATCTTCAATGCCGCTACTGGCAAAGCTGATCGCGTGGGCATCAAGGTGCAGGCTGACGGCACGCGCGTTCGCGTGTTCAAGTCCAGCGGCGCTGAAATCAAGGCGGCCTAAGGGGTAAACATGGCACGACTCCAAGAAATTTACCGCGACAAGATCGCTCCCGAGCTGACCAAGCAGTTCGGTTACACCTCGCCGATGCAGGTTCCCCGTCTGACCAAGATCACGCTGAACATGGGCGTGAGCGAAGCAGTCTCGGACAAGAAGGTGATGGACAACGCTGTGGCCGATCTGACCAAGATTGCTGGTCAGAAGCCTGTGGTGACCAAGGCCAAGAAGGCTATCGCTGGTTTCAAGATCCGCGAAGGTCAGGCCATTGGCTGTATGGTCACGCTGCGTGGTGTGCAGATGTATGAGTTCCTGGATCGTTTCGTGACCGTGGCGCTGCCCCGCGTTCGTGACTTCCGTGGTATCTCCGGTCGCGCCTTCGATGGCCGTGGCAACTACAACATCGGCGTCAAAGAGCAGATCATTTTCCCTGAAATTGAGTACGACAAGGTTGACGCCCTGCGCGGTCTCAATATCAGCATCACCACGACGGCCAAGTCCGACGAAGAAGCCAAGGCGCTTCTCGCTGGTTTCCGTTTCCCGTTCAAGAACTGAGGCGAAGCATGGCTAAAGTAGCTTTGATCCAGCGCGAACTGAAGCGCGAAAAACTGGCAGCCAAGTACGCAACCAAGTATGCGGAACTGAAGGCAATCGCTGGCGATGCCAAGCGCAGCGACGAAGAGCGTGATGCAGCCCGCCTGGGCCTGCAAAAGCTCCCGCGCAACGCAAACCCCACACGTCAGCGTAACCGTTGCGAAATCACCGGTCGTCCACGTGGCACCTTCCGTCAATTCGGTCTGGCTCGCGCCAAGATCCGCGAACTGGCTTTCAATGGCGACATCCCAGGTGTCACCAAGGCCAGCTGGTAAGCAGGCAGGAGAGATTAAACATGAGCATGAGTGATCCCATCGCTGACTTGCTGACCCGCATCCGTAATGCACAGATGGTCTCCAAGGCCACGGTTCTGGTGCCATCTTCCAAAGTGAAGATCGCCATCGCCCAGGTGCTGAAGGACGAAGGTTATATCGACGGCTTCCAGGTCAAGACCGAAGCTGGCAAGTCCGAACTCGAAATTGCCCTGAAGTATTACGCAGGCCGTCCAGTGATTGAGCGCATCGAGCGCGTCAGCCGCCCTGGTCTGCGTGTCTACAAAGGCCGTGATTCCATTCCACAAGTCATGAACGGTCTGGGTGTGGCAATTGTCACAACGCCCAAGGGCGTGATGACCGATCGCAAGGCGCGCGCTACCGGTGTCGGTGGCGAAGTGCTCTGCTACGTGGCCTAACCCGCGGCATTGAGGAGAAACTGAAATGTCCCGAGTAGGAAAAATGCCCGTGACCATCCCCGCAGGTGTGGATGTGTCCGTGAAGAGTGACCAGATCTCCGTGAAGGGTTCTGGCGGCACCCTGTCGCTGGCGCAAAACGCGCTGGTGAAGGTGTCCAGCAATGAAGGCAAGCTCAGCTTTGAGCCTGCCAATGATTCCCGCGAAGCCAATGCCATGAGCGGCACGATTCGCCAGTTGGTCAACAACATGGTGGTCGGCGTCAGCAAGGGTTTCGAAAAGAAGCTGAGCTTGGTAGGCGTGGGTTACAAGGCTGCTGCAGCCGGTTCCAAGCTGAACCTGGCCGTTGGCTATTCGCACCCGGTCAACATCGAGATGCCCGCTGGTATCACGGTTGCCACCCCTACCCCCACGGAAGTGGTGATCAAGGGTGCTGATCGTCAACGCGTCGGTCAGATCGCCGCTGAGATCCGTGCTGTTCGTCCACCCGAGCCCTACAAGGGCAAGGGCATCCGCTACGCGGACGAAAAGATCACGATCAAAGAGACCAAGAAGAAATAAGGAGCTGCAACATGTTGACCAAGAAAGAGCAGCGTCTTCGTCGTTCGCGCCAGACCCGCATCCGCATTGCACAGCAAGGCGTGGCGCGTCTGACCGTGAACCGTACGAACCTCCATATCTACGCCAGTGTGATCTCCGGCGACGGCAGCAAGGTGCTGGCAAGCGCTTCGACGGCAGAAGCCGACGTGCGCAAGTCGCTCGGCGGTTCGGGCAAGGGTGGCAATGCCGCTGCAGCCCAGATCATCGGCAAGCGTATCGCTGAAAAGGCGAAAGCTGCAGGTGTCGAGAAGGTTGCATTTGATCGCGCAGGCTTTGCTTACCACGGTCGCGTCAAGGCTTTGGCCGACGCAGCCCGTGAAGCCGGCCTGCAGTTCTAAGCGGAGCGGAATAAAAAATGGCTAAATTTCAACCCAAAGTGCAAGACGAAGGTCGTGACGACGGTCTGCGCGAAAAAATGATCGCGGTCAACCGCGTGACCAAAGTCGTGAAGGGTGGCCGTATTCTCGGTTTCGCCGCACTGACTGTGGTTGGCGACGGTGATGGCCGCGTGGGCATGGGTAAGGGCAAGTCCAAGGAAGTGCCTGCTGCTGTGCAAAAGGCGATGGAAGAAGCCCGCCGCAACATGGTCAAGGTGTCCCTGAAGAACGGCACCATCTATCACAACGTGACCGGCCACCATGGCGCGGCGGTGGTGATGATGGCTCCCGCACCCAAGGGTACCGGTATCATCGCTGGTGGTCCTATGCGCGCAGTCTTTGAAGTACTGGGTGTGACCGACATCGTGGCCAAGAGCCATGGTTCGTCCAACCCCTACAACATGGTCCGTGCTACCTTTGACGCGCTCGTCAATTCGACGACTCCGTCGAACGTTGCAGCCAAGCGCGGCAAGACAGTCGAAGACATCTTCGCCTGAACCGGAGCCTGAATATGACAACGCAACAAACCGTCAAGATTCAATTGGTGCGCAGCCCGATCGGCACCAAGGAATCGCACCGCGCCACCGTCCGTGGCCTGGGTCTGCGCAAGCTGAACAGCGTCAGCGAATTGAAGGATTCGCCCGAAGTTCGCGGCATGATTAACAAGATCAGCTACCTGGTCAAAATCGTCTGAGAGATAGATCATGGAACTCAATAGCATCAAGCCCGCAGACGGCGCCAAGCATGCCAAGCGCCGCGTAGGCCGTGGTATCGGCTCCGGCCTGGGCAAGACCGCTGGCCGTGGTCACAAGGGCCAAAAGTCCCGCTCTGGTGGCTACCACAAGGTGGGCTTCGAAGGCGGTCAAATGCCGCTGCAACGTCGCTTGCCCAAGCGCGGCTTCAAGTCGCACCTGCTCAAGTTCAATGCAGAAGTTACGCTGACGGCGCTGGACCAACTTGGCCTGGCCGAAGTGGATGTGCTGGCACTGAAGCAAGCTGGCCTGGTGGGCGAGCTGGTCAAGGTGGTCAAGGTTATCAAGAGCGGTTCCCTGAGCAAGGCAGTCAAGCTGTCTGGCGTGGGTGCTACGGCTGGTGCCAAGGCAGCCATCGAAGCTGCTGGCGGCAGCGTCGCCTGAGTGTGGCACTGAAGGAAGGCATCTGTGGCTACTAGCGCGGCTCAAATTGCAAAGACCGGAAAATTCGGCGACCTGCGTCGTCGTCTGGTTTTTCTGTTGCTGGCGCTGGTCGTATACCGCATCGGGGCTCATATCCCTGTGCCTGGTATCGATCCAGCCCAACTTCAGCAGCTGTTCAGTGGCCAGCAGGGCGGCATCCTGAACCTGTTCAACATGTTTTCGGGTGGCGCGCTGTCGCGTTTCACAGTGTTCGCACTGGGGATCATGCCGTACATCTCTGCATCGATCATCATGCAGCTGATGACCTATGTGCTGCCTGCGTTTGAGCAGTTGAAGAAGGAAGGCGAAGCTGGTCGCCGAAAGATCACGCAATACACCCGTTACGGAACCCTGGGCCTGGCCCTGTTCCAGTCTCTGGGTATTGCCGTGGCTCTCGAAAGCTCTGCTGGCTTGGTTCTGAGCCCCGGTTTTGGCTTCCGCCTGACTGCGGTGGTCAGTTTGACGGCCGGAACCATGTTTCTGATGTGGTTGGGTGAGCAGATCACTGAGCGTGGTCTGGGCAACGGGATTTCGATCCTGATCTTCGGTGGTATCGCCGCCGGGTTGCCCAGTTCGATCGGTGGTCTTCTGGAGCTGGTTCGTACTGGCGCGATGAGCATCCTGGCAGCCATCTTCATCGTTATCGTGGTGGGTCTGGTGACTTACTTCGTGGTGTTTGTGGAGCGTGGTCAGCGCAAGATCCTGGTGAACTATGCACGGCGACAAGTCGGCAACAAGGTGTATGGCGGTCAATCGTCGCACTTGCCCTTGAAGCTGAACATGGCGGGTGTGATTCCTCCGATCTTCGCGTCGTCGATCATCTTGCTGCCTGCGACTGTGGTGAACTGGTTCAGTGCTGGTGAATCGATGCGTTGGCTCAAGGACATCTCGGGTGCACTGACTCCAGGTCAGCCCATCTATGTGATGTTCTATGCCGCTGCGATCATCTTCTTCTGCTTCTTCTACACGGCGTTGGTGTTCAACAGCCGCGAGACAGCAGATAACCTGAAGAAGAGTGGCGCGTTCATCCCAGGCATTCGTCCCGGTGAACAAACTGCGCGTTACATCGACAAGATCCTGGTTCGCCTGACCTTGGCCGGTGCCGTGTACATCACCTTCGTGTGTCTGTTGCCGGAATTTCTGATCCTGAAGTACAACGTACCGTTTTACTTTGGCGGAACTTCCCTGCTGATCATCGTGGTGGTGACCATGGACTTCATGGCCCAGGTCCAGAACTACATGATGTCGCAACAGTACGAATCGCTGCTCAAGAAGGCGAACTTCAAAGGCAGTGCAGGCGGTTGACATCACGAGGGCAGCGCCCAGCGCTGCCTGCAAAGAGTTGGATATCGGTTGAGTTGGCGCCCCACGATTTTTCGCGGGCACAAATTGTGTTCCGTGCGAAGCAGCCGGGACGGATGGAAAAGTTTTAGGAGAATGCAATGAGAGTTTCGGCTTCGGTCAAAAAAATCTGCCGCAACTGCAAGATCATCCGCCGCAAGGGTGTGGTGCGCGTGATCTGCACGGATCTGCGTCACAAGCAGCGCCAAGGTTGATTGGAAAGTATTAGAGGACGCATATGGCACGTATCGCTGGCATTAACATTCCGCCGCACAAGCACGCGGAAATCGGTTTGACCGCCATTTTTGGCATTGGTCGCACCCGCGCTCGCAAGATCTGCGAAGCAACTGGTATCGCTTACTCCAAGAAGATCAAGGATCTGACGGACGGCGATCTGGAAAAAATTCGCGAGCAAATCGAGCAGTTCACCATTGAAGGTGACCTGCGCCGCGAAACCACGATGAACATCAAGCGTTTGATGGACATCGGCTGCTATCGTGGCTTCCGCCATCGCCGCGGTCTGCCAATGCGTGGTCAGCGCACCCGTACCAATGCTCGCACTCGCAAGGGTCCGCGCAAGGGTGCAGCTGCACTGAAGAAATAAAGATTGAAAGATCATCATGGCTAAGTCTCCTGCCAATAACGCAGCTCAGCGCGTTCGCAAGAAGGTCCGGAAGAATGTTTCGGACGGCATTGCACACGTGCACGCCTCGTTCAACAACACCATCATCACGATCACTGACCGTCAGGGCAATGCTCTGTCGTGGGCTTCGTCCGGTGGCCAAGGTTTCAAGGGTTCGCGCAAGTCCACCCCATTCGCAGCCCAGGTGGCTTCGGAAGTGGCCGGTCGCGCTGCCATCGATCAAGGTATCAAGAACCTTGACGTTGAAATCAAGGGCCCAGGTCCTGGTCGTGAGTCTTCGGTGCGCGCATTGGGCGCACTGGGCATCCGTATCACATCGATCTCCGATGTGACCCCGGTGCCACACAACGGCTGCCGCCCTCAAAAGCGCCGTCGTATCTAATCTCTCTAAGCCCACCGCCGCCTGTGAACGCGCAAGCGCCTCAGGCGGCTCCCGCAATGGTTTGCGGTAGATGACACAAAGGAAGCTCAAGTGGCACGTTACCTCGGCCCCAAGGCCAAACTCTCCCGCCGTGAAGGCACTGACCTGTTCCTGAAGAGCGCACGCCGCTCGATCGCTGACAAGTCCAAGTTCGACTCCAAGCCTGGTCAGCACGGCCGCACCTCGGGTGCCCGCACTTCTGACTACGGTCTGCAACTGCGTGAAAAGCAGAAGGTCAAGCGCATGTACGGCGTGCTGGAAAAGCAATTCCGCCGTTACTTCGAAGCCGCCGAAGGCAAGAAGGGCAACACTGGCGCCAATCTGCTGTTCCTGTTGGAGTCCCGTCTCGACAACGTCGTGTACCGCATGGGTTTCGGCTCCACTCGCGCTGAAGCGCGCCAGCTGGTGTCGCACAAGGCGATCACCGTGAACGGCAAGTCCGTGAACATTGCTTCGTACCTCGTGAAGACGGGTGACGTGGTGGCTGTGCGTGAAAAGTCCAAGAAGCAAAATCGCGTGGTGGAAGCCCTGCAACTGGCAGCTCAAGTGGGCATGCCCGCATGGGTGGAAGTGAATGCCGAGAAGGCAGAAGGCATCTTCAAGAAGGTGCCAGACCGTGATGAGTTTGGCGCCGACATCAACGAATCGCTGATCGTTGAGTTGTACTCGCGCTAATCGGTCGAGTACGTAATTCAAGAAAACCGTCCCTGAACCGCGAGGCATCGCGGTTTAGGCGCTTCACCAGCCTTACCGGTGTAACGAGCTGGGGGTATTGAGAGGAAGTCTGAATGCAAACCAATTTGCTGAAACCCAAGGCGATCAATGTCGAGCAGCTTGGCCACAACCGTGCCAAGGTCGCACTGGAGCCGTTCGAGCGTGGGTACGGCCACACGCTGGGCAACGCCATTCGGCGCGTCCTGCTCTCGTCCATGGTGGGTTACGCAGCGACGGAAGTCACCATTGCAGGCGTTCTGCACGAGTATTCGTCTATTGACGGTGTTCAAGAGGATGTAGTCAATATCCTGCTGAACCTCAAGGGTGTGGTGTTCAAGCTCCATAACCGTGATGAAGTGACGTTGAGCCTGCGCAAAGATGGCGAAGGTGTGGTCACTGCCCGTGACATCCAGACCCCTCACGACGTGGAAATCGTCAACCCTGATCACGTGATCGCCAACCTGTCTGCCGGCGGGAAGCTGGACATGCAGATCAAGGTAGAGAAGGGTCGCGGCTATGTGCCCGGCAATCTGCGCCGCTATGCCGACGAGTCGACCAAGTCGATTGGCCGCATCGTGCTGGACGCGTCGTTCTCCCCCGTGAAGCGTGTGAGCTACACCGTGGAAAGCGCCCGTGTGGAGCAGCGTACCGACTTGGACAAGCTGGTGGTCGAGATCGAGACCAACGGCGCGATCACTGCCGAAGATGCCGTGCGGGCATCTGCCAAGATCCTGGTGGAACAGCTGGCGGTATTCGCGCAGCTGGAAGGCGGCGAGCTGGCTGCGTTCGACGCACCCGCAGGCCCACGTGGCAATGCAACGTTCGATCCGATCCTGCTGCGTCCTGTGGACGAGCTGGAACTGACCGTGCGTTCTGCCAACTGCCTGAAGGCGGAGAACATCTACTACATCGGTGATCTGATTCAGCGCACCGAGAACGAGCTGCTCAAGACGCCTAACCTCGGCCGCAAGTCGCTCAACGAAATCAAGGAAGTGCTGGCATCGCGTGGCCTCACCTTGGGCATGAAGCTTGAGAACTGGCCGCCAGCAGGTCTGGACAAGCGTTAAGCCAAAGCTATAATCGAAGGCTGCCCAAATTTTGGGCGCCCGGTTTGATGTCCCCCGCAAGGGGGACTTTTCGTTCCCTCCGGGGAACAGTGCCTCGGACAGTACCTGATACGGCTGCCTGATTTAATTACATAGACAGTAGAAAGAAAGCACCATGCGCCACGGACACGGCCTTCGCAAACTCAACCGCACCAGCTCGCACCGCCTCGCGATGCTGCAGAACATGATGAACTCGCTCATCGAGCACGAAGTCATCAAGACCACCGTCCCCAAGGCCAAGGAACTGCGCCGCGTGATCGAGCCCATGATCACCTTGGCCAAGGAAGATTCTGTCGCCAACCGCCGCCTGGCATTCAACCGTCTGCGTGACCGTGACAGCGTGACCAAGCTGTTCAACGACCTGGGCCCGCGTTTCAAGGTGCGTCCTGGCGGTTACACCCGCATTCTGAAGATGGGCTTCCGCGTGGGCGACAATGCGCCTATGGCCCTGGTCGAATTGGTCGATCGTGCTGCAGAAACCGAAAATAATTCGGCAGCAGCTGAATAATAGGGTATAATTTATTTCTTATCGCGCGATGGAGCAGTCTGGTAGCTCGTTGGGCTCATAACCCAAAGGTCGGAGGTTCAAATCCTTCTCGCGCAACCAAAAAATAGCAAGCATTGCTAAAACAAAACGCCCACTTAACAGTGGGCGTTTTTGTTTGTGCTCTCACTCGTTGCTTGTGCTCCATGAGGGCGCGAGCTGGCGTGTTGATGACAACTTGTTCCTCCTGCGCAGAGTGCCATCGCGCTCCTGCCGGCTCAATGAGCGAACAGATCTGCCTTGGCGGCCTTGGTGATGGCCACCACACAGGGGTGCGTAATGCGCCTTTCAATGGAGATCGCAAAGAATTCCTCCACCAAGTCTGAGGAGCGGCCGATAACCTCCACGCCAAACTGAGCAGTGGTCTCCTCTTCCAGCACGGAGGGGGATGTGAAGATGCCCCGGCCTTCACGCCCAAACGCATTCATCAACGCGCTGTCGTCAAACTCGCCGACGAGACGGGGTTGCAGGTGGTGCTTGTTCAGCCAGTGGTCGAGTTGCTGGCGAACGGACGACATGGGGCCTTGGATGAGCATGGGCGCGCCATGCAGGCACTGGGGGAACGGCCCCTCCAACTGCGCCCGCAGGGCGGGGGCGCACAGAAAACTCATGCTGCTGGTGCCCAGTGGGTGGTTGAAGGCTTTGACGCCGATCTTGTTGGAAACAGGCTCGTCTACCAACACCAGGTCCAGCCGGTGCAGGCTCAACTGCGCAATCAATTCGGGAAACTTGCCCTCATGGCAGGTCATGTGCACGCGCTGCGGCATGCCCAGTGCGGGTTCCAGCAGGTGGTAGGCCACCGACTTGGCTACCGAGTCGGCCACCCCCACGCGGAATTCCAGCGGCTTCTCTTGTCCACGCGCCAGCCGGATGGATTTTTCCAGCTCGTCGCCCAGCGCGAAGATCTGTTCGGCATATCCCAGGGCCACACGCCCCTCACTGGTCAGCTCCAGTCCCCGTCCCCTTTTCCGGAACAGGTCGTGGCCCAGCCATTCTTCCAGCTGCTTGATCTGGCCGGACAGTGTTTGCGGAGTGGTGTTGAGCTGCTCACCGGCCCGCATTACACCGCCAGCCTTGGCAACCGTCCAGAAATAGCGCAGGTGCTTGAAGTTCATACTGCCCAAATGCTTCGCATAAATCGAAGAATAAAACTCAATAAAACGAATATACGCGAAGTATGAAATTCTCTACATTGACGTTTGGCAGCTTCCGTGGCGATCTGCGCTGCGGCCTGGAGCTGCCTGTGTTCACAAGGAGTAGCAACGATGCGTATCACGACCCGAGGACAGCTGGCGGTGTCCGCCATGACCGACCTGGCCCTGCGCCAGAAGATGCGGCCCGTGCCCTTGTCCACCATCAGCGCACGGCAGGGGATTTCTCTGTCTTACCTTGAACAGCTGTTCAGCGCACTGCGCCGCGCCGGCTTGGTAGACAGTACCCGAGGGCCCGGTGGCGGCTATACCCTGGCGCGGCAAGCGGAGCAGGTATCGGTGGCTGAAATCATCCTGGCGGTAGAAAACCTCAAGACCGACGAGCTGCAGAACCTGGGGCCCAGTCAGGCCGCCCAGGTCAAATCCATGACGGGAGAACTGTGGACCAGCTTCAACTCCCGGGTGATGGAGTACCTGCAGTCGGTGACGCTTCAGGACCTTGTCACCCAGGCGCTGGAGCAGGGCACGGTCGTGGAAGAGAAGGCTCCTGCTGCGCGGGCCAAGCTGCCGCTGGCACCCAAGCCTCGCCCTTTGATGGCGCGGGTCAACGTGCCCAACTCGGTGTTTGCTCTGGGGACCATGCCGATCCTGCAGCGTCGCTGAAGGAAGCGGCCGCGATACGGTGCTGCGGGGCGCTGTGAACGGCGCCACGCACACACGAGGGCCGTGGCCAGCGGCTCCTGGCGAGGGCTACAGCTGGTGCGCCAGCTGCTTGATTCCTCGGATCAGCATCTCCACCGAGATCGCGACCAGGATCAGGCCCATCAGGCGTTCAAACGCCATCACCACGCGTTCGCCCACCAGGCGCTGGATGCGTTCGGCCAGCAGCAACACCACGGCACATACGGCCATGGTGACGCACAGTGCGCCCACCCATTCCCATCGCCGCTCGGGGGCCTGGGCCACCAGCAGCATCACCGTGGCCAGCGCCGAAGGGCCTGCCAGCGCGGGGATGGCCAGCGGCACGATCAGCGGCTCGCCCGGTAGCTCCGCCTGTGGTCCGTCCGCCGACGGAAAGATCATGCGCAGTGCGATCAGAAACAACACCACGGCGCCGGCAATCTGCAGCGACAAGTCGCTCAAATTCATGACCCGCAGGAACTCCGCTCCGAAGAACAGGAACACCAGCAGCAGTGCAAACGCAATGAGCACCTCCCGCAGGATCACCCGCGCCCGGCGCTCGGGCGCCACGCCCCGCAGGGCATTGGCAAAGATGGGGATGTTGCCCAGCGGATCGGTGATCAGCAGGAGCAGGATGGTGGCCGACGCGAAGGTGTAGCTCACGTTGCGTACACCGCGTCCAGCGAGCGAAAGCCCTTGATCTCGATTGGATTGCCGCTGGGGTCGTGGAAGAACATCGTCCACTGTTCGCCCGGCTGGCCTTCAAAACGCACCTGCGGCTCCAGCACGAAGGCGGTGTCGGCGGCCTTCAGTCGTGCGGCCAGCGCATGCCAGTCGGGTAACTCCAGGATGGCGCCGAAGTGCGGCATGGGCACCATATGGTCTCCCACGTGCCCGGTGCGGGCGCTGGCAAACGGCGTGCCCAGATGCAACGAGATCTGGTGGCCGAAAAAGTCGAAGTCCACCCAGGTGTCGGTGCTTCGGCCCTCCAGGCAGCCCAGCACGCCGCCGTAAAAGCGCCGTGCGGCATCCAGGTCGGTGACGTGAAAGGCGAGGTGAAAGAGGCTGCGCATCCCGCAGAGGATAGCAGCCAGTGCCACGCCTTGGCGTGGCCTGCAGGCCGGTCAGGCGACCGACGGATCGGCGGCCATGTTGTCAAACTTCTTGAAATACTGGCGCGCCATGGCCACCAGCTGGGCGTCTGTCGGGTGGTCTGCGGCCACCGAGTCCACCACCACGCCGGCCACGGCCGCATGGTGTTTGGCGGCCCAGTCGCGGAACTGGTTGCGCACCAGGCCGGGGCCGGCCAGCAGCACCTCGCGGGTGTCGGTCAGTGTCTGGGCGATATCGGAAAAAAACGGCGCGAGGTCGTCAGCCTTGCCCTGGTGCTTGTGGTGGCTGCGGGACTTGATGCGCTGGGCTTCCGCGTGTTCGCGATCGAACATCACCACATGGGCTTCGGATTGGTCCATCCAGACAACGGCGTGAAAAGTGCTCATGAATCGGCTTTCTTAAAGGAGTGACAAAAAACGGGAAGGAAGTAGCCTGAGTGCGTGCGTTCGCTCATGCCGCCCGCCGGTGTTGCTCGGCCTTTTCCTGGCAATGCACACAGCGTGCGGCCTCGGGCGTGGCGTGCAGGCGGGCGGCGGTGATGTGGGTGCCGCAATCCGTGCACTCGCCGTAGGTGCCGGCTTCGATGCGGGCCAGGGCGGCCTCGACAGCCGCCAGGTGTGCTGTCTCGCGTTCGTCCAGGGCAAATTCGAGCTCGCGTTCGGTGGCAACCTGGGCACGCGGGTCTTCCGGTTGTCCGAAGTGGTCGGCGGCGGCCTCGGCGCGGCCGATGACACCACCGCGCTGCGCGGCCAGCTGGGCCAGCAACTCGGATTGCTGGGCCAGTAACTGCTGGCGGAAAGGTGCGGCTTGGGTCTTGTCCATGCGGGGTCTCCTCGGGGTGATCGGATACCTGCATGGTGCGCCTGTGCGCGGCGCGCTGGGTTGACCAAGGTCAAGGGATGGCGTGCGGTGTCCCCACCCTGGTGACACCGCTGCGTGGCGGGCTCAGCGCTTGGGCGGGCGCGCCAGCATCTCGGCGGTGTTGGTCTTGCGGTCCGCGTTCACGCGCTGCACATGGGGGCGTTCGGCCATGCGGGCGAGGTAGTCGCGCACAGGCAGGTCGGCCAGGTAGTCTTTGCCGTAGATGATCTTGGTGGCGGAGCTGACCAGCGGCAGGTGAACCACGGCCGCGCAGTCGGCCATCGTGAAGGTGTCGCCGCCCACGTAGGGGCTGAACTTTGCCAACTGGCCGAAGGCGGCAATGTTCTTCTGCAGCTGTGTGCCCACCTTTTCCTTGGCGGTGTCGCTCACGGTGCCGCCAAAGAACGCCTGCGGATACAGGTTGCGTGCCACCAGCTCCAGGTGCAACTCCAGAAAGGTGATCAGCTCGCGCACCTTGGCGGCCTGGAAGGGGTCGGCCGGGATCAGCGGGTGATCGGGGTGGGCGGCTTCGATGTAGTCGGCGATCACCGCCGACTCACACAGCGCTCCCTGCGGCGTGCGCAGGTAGGGCACCTTGCCCAGCGGGCTGGCGCTGCGATCGGTCTCGCCCACCCAGGCCAGTTCTTCGGTGAACGGCAGGCCCTTTTCGAGCAGCGCAAGCTTGACCTTGTTGTAGTAGTTGCTGGCCGAAAAGCCGCAGAGTGTGAGCATGGTGTGTCTCCGATGTGTTGTAGGGGCAAACGCACATCCTAGGCCCGCACCTGGTGCGGGGCGGTCACGCAGATGACCCGTGCACTGGCTGGCGTGGACTGCGCACCTACAATGGCGCTTCCATGTCGTTGCCGTCCCTCCAAACCATCCGCAGCCTTCGCTGGCTCGCCCGCTGTGTGCTGGCGTGGTTTGTGTTGTCGATCGGCGTGGCCGTGGCGTCGCCGCTGGTGCACCCGCAGGCCATGGAGCTGATCTGCTCGGGCTCGGGCGCGATCAAGGTGCTGGTCAAGACCGACGACGGCGCCAAGGAACTGTCCAGCCACACGCTGGACTGCCCGTTGTGTGCGCACGTGGGTGCTCCACCTCCCGCGTCCCAGGCCCAGCTGCCTGTGGTCCACCCGCTGGCGCATGCCCTGCGCCCCATCCCTGCCGCGCACATTGCAGCGCGCACTGCCGCGCCGCTGCCGCCGCGCGGGCCCCCATCACTCTCCTGAAATTGCTATTGATTCGATAGCTCCTCGCGCATGATTCACATGCGCTTGCGGCCTATTTGGTTTGATTTTCAGGAGTTTCCATGCGCAAAAGCCGCATGGCGCTGGCCGTGGCCAGTGCCTTTCCCGTCATCCTTGGCATCGCGTCCGCCGGGGCTTCATCCGCATTCGCCCAGACCGCTGACAGCACCAGCACCAGCACGAGCACCAGCACTACCAGCCATGCCCCGGTCAAGGAGCTGGGCGTGGTCACCATCAGCGGGGGCCAGCCCACCTCGCTGCCCACGCAGATCCCCACCACCATCGAGGGCGTGACGCGTGAGCAGATCGAGCATGCGATCAACGCCACCGACAGCGAAGACGCCCTCAAGTACCTGCCTAGTCTGCTGGTGCGCAAGCGCTATATCGGCGACTACAACCACGCAGTGCTGTCCACCCGCGCCTCGGGCACGGGCAACCCGGCGCGGTCCATGGTGTTTGCCGATGGCATTTTGCTGAGCAACTACCTGGGCAACGGCCCCACCAACGCGCCGCGCTGGATGCTGGTCACGCCGGAAGAAATTGAGCGCGTGGACGTGCTTTACGGCCCGTTTTCGGCCGCCTACGCAGGCAACTCGGTGGGCGCGGTGGTGGACTACGTCACGCGCATGCCGACAAAGTTCGAGGCGCACGGGCAGGTCAGCTATCAGCACCAGCCCTTTGACCTGTACAGCACCAACGGCACCTATGGGGGCAAGCAGGTGAGCGCCTCGGTGGGCAACAGAAATGGCGACTGGTCGTGGTTCCTGAACTTCAACAAGACCGACAGCGAAGGCCAGCCGCTCACCTTCCCCACGCGCCTCGTGTCTGCGGGGACCGTGGGCAATGCGGGCACGCCGGTGACGGGCGCAGTGCTGGGCAACAACCGCAGCAACCAGCCCTGGTACCTGCTGGGCACGGCCACCCAGTACCACACGCAGCAAGACCACATCAAGGCCAAGATCGCCTATGACTTCTCGTCCACCGTGCGCGCCGCCTACACCTTCGGCTGGTGGCACAACGCATCCGAGGGGCGCCCCACCAGCTACCTGCGCGACGCCAACGGCAATGCGGTCTACAGCGGCACGGTCAACATCAATGGCCGCTCGTTTGCGCTCGCGCCCACGGACTTCAATGTGTCCAACGAAGACCTCACCCATTTCATGCACGGCCTGTCGGTCAAGAGCCGCACGCAGGGCGTGTTTGACTGGGAGGTGGCCGCCAGCCTCTACGACTACCAGACCGACACCCTGCGCGCGGCCACCGTGGCGCTGCCTGCCGCGCTGAACGGCGGGGCTGGGCGCATCGTCAACAGCAAGGGCACGGGCTGGAACACGCTGGCCGCCAAGGGCACCTGGCGGCCCGATGGGCTGCAGGGCACGCACATCGTGGACTTTGGCCTGCAGCGCGACAGCTACCAACTGCGCACTATCGAAAACGCTACGACGAACTGGATCAGCGGTGATGCCGGCGCCCGCAGCCAGGCCTTCAACGGCGACACGCAGCTCATTGGCCTGTGGGCGCAAGACACCTGGAAGATCGCGCCACGGTGGAAGGCCGTGCTGGGCGCCCGCGCCGAGCGCTGGAGCGCCAGCAATGGCCAGACCGGCAACGCCACCACCACGCTGAGCCACCCCGAGCGCAACGAGACCTATGTGTCGCCCAAGGCTGCCGTGGCCTGGCAGGCCAGCGACCTGTGGGTGCTCAAGGCCTCCACCGGACGCGCCGTGCGCATGCCCACCGTGGCCGAGCTGTACCAGGGCGGCATCAGCGGCAGTGGCACGCTCATCAACAACGACCCCAATCTGAAACCCGAGAAGAGCTGGACCACCGAGCTGACCGCCGAGCGCGACATGGGCAATGGCCTGCTGCGCCTGACCGCGTTTCTTGAGCGCACCAAGGACGCGCTGTACTCGCAAACCAATGTGCTCGTCACACCCAACGTGACCAACGTGCAGAACGTGGATGCCATCCGTACCAAGGGCATTGAGCTGTCGTACCAGGCCACCAACGTCTTTGTGCGCGGGCTGGAGCTGGGCAGCAGCCTGACCTGGACGGATTCCAAGATCACGCGCAACGACAAGTTTCCGGCCAGCGTCGGCCAATGGCAGCCCCGCATCCCCGAGTGGCGCGCCACTGCGGTGGCCACCTACCGGCCCGATGACAAGTGGTCGTACACCCTGGGCGCGCGCTACAGCGGCAAGCAGTACAGCACGCTCGACAACAGTGACCCCAACGGCTTTGCCTACCAGGGCGCGAGCCGCTACTTCACCACCGATGTGCGCGTGCGCTACCAGATCACCAAAGCGGTCAGCGCCGCCGTGGGCATCGACAACGTCAACAACTACCAGTTCTGGAACTTCCACCCCTACCCGCAGCGCAGCTACATGGCCGAGCTGAAGGTAAGCCTCTGAAAGGAAAATATCCCATGTCTCTGAATACTATGAAAAAGATAGCTGCTGCCGCATGTTTGACTAGCGCTACAGCCCTGTTTGGCACTGCATCTGCCCATGTGGTGCTCGAATACCAGGTGGCCCCGGCCGGCGCCAGCTACAAGGCCGCGTTCAAGGTCGGCCACGGCTGCGGCGCGTCGCCCACGCGGCAGGTCGTGGTGGACATCCCTGCAGGCATGCGCGGTGCACGCCCCATGCCCAAGCCGGGCTGGACGCTGGAGGTGCAGCGCGACAAGCTGGCCCAGCCCTACGCCAGCCACGGCCGCAGCATCACCGAAGACGTGGTGCGCATCACCTGGACGGCCAAGACGCCGGACGACATGTTGCAGAGCGCTCACTACGACGAGTTTGTGCTCGTGGCCCAGGCGCCGGAGCAGGCGGGCACCGTGTACTGGCCGGTGCGCCAGGTCTGCACCGAGGGCCGTAACGATTGGACCGACGTGCCCAAGGCAGGCCAGCAGCTGTCGGACCTGAAGTCCCCTGCCGCTGCGCTGGAGATTCTGCCCACCGGTGGCGCCGCTGCCCACAATCATTGACAGTCGGACCCAGAGCCTGTTGCAGCTTCCCTTTTTCCTCTCGCAAACCGAAAGACATTCACCATGAAAAAACTGCTTCACACCGCTGCCGTCTTTGCCGCACTGCTGAGTGCCCCTGCATGGGCCCAGACCGCCGCCGTCAAGGTCGAAGGCGCCTGGGCGCGTGCCAGCGTGCAGGGCCAGAAGGCCACGGGCGCATTCATGCGCCTGACCGCCAAGGACGGTGCTCGCCTGGTACGTGCCGAGTCGCCCGCAGCCGGCCTTGCCGAGGTGCACGAGATGAAGATGGAAGGCGACATCATGAAGATGCGTGCGGTGCCTACGCTGGACCTGCCCGCAGGCAAGACGGTGGAACTCAAGCCCGGGGGCTACCACATCATGCTGCTGGACCTGAAGGCGCCCCTGGCCAAGGACAGCACGGTGCCCATCACCCTGGTGTTCCAGGACGCCAAGGGCGTGGAAAGCAAGCTCAACCTCACGCTGCCGGTGGGCACCGCTGCACCCGGTGGCGCCACGGCGGGCAGCATGATGGATGGGCATAAACACTGAGGTGACAGCCGCCGCGGCGCCTTCGCGAGCGCAACGCATTGGAGTAAGCTGTGACTCCTCAGAACCTTCAGCAGGTTCTCACGACCCACCTCTTGCGGAGCGGCCATGAGCGACACATCCAACTTCGGTTTCGGCAAATTCGTCCCCGGTTTTGACTTTCTGCAAAGCCTTGCCAAGGGGGCGTCCAGCAGCATTCCGCAGTTGCCCAACCTCAGCAATTGGGTGGCGCCCACCATCAGCGTCGAAGAGCTGGAAAAGCGCATCGACGAGCTCAAGGCCGTGCAGTTCTGGCTGGAGCAGAACTCGCGCGCGCTGGCCGCCACCATCCAGGCGCTGGAGGTGCAGAAGATGACCCTGGCCACGCTCAAGGGCATGAACTTCAGCATGGGCGACGTGGCCAACGCCTTCAAGCTCAAGACCGCCGACACGGTGATGAGTGGCGTGCAAAAAGCCGCTGACACGGTGACCGGCGCCGCCGAGGCCGTGGCGGGTGCTGCCGCCCGCGTGACGGGCCGCGCCAGCGCTGCCGACGAGCCCGAGGAGGAGCCCGCTGACACCGAGCCCGCCCCTCAGCCCGCCAAAGGCAAAGCCAAGGGCAAGACAGCGGTGGCCGCCGAGCCTGCCGTGGTGGACCCTATGCAGTGGTGGGGCGCGCTCACGAGCCAGTTCCAGCAGATTGCCACCAACGCCATGAAGGACGCGGCCAAGCAGACCGCCATCGACACCACCAAGAACATGGCCACCGGCCTGGCCAAGGAAGCCCTCAAGACGGCCACCGGCATGGCCAGCCAGTTTGCCGCGAAGGGCATGCAGACCATGCAGGGCGGCGCCAAGCGCGCCGCCGCGTCATCAGCGGGCACTGCCAAAAAGGCCGCTGCCGCCAAGAAGCCCGCAGCCCGCAAAACCACCACGAAACCCGCCGCCACAAAGGCCGGCAGCACCCGCAGCCCTGCGGCACGCAAGCGAGCGGGCTGACGCCAAAGCGGGCCGGTGTGGCAGCCCGCAGATGGCGCGGCACTGCCCCACCCCCGCCCAGGCCTGGAGACCATCACCATGAAACTCTTCCCCACCGGCCATGCCACCCACCCGCAGTGGCGCATGGCCGCTGCGCTGGTACTGGCGCAGTTGCGCGCCCAGATGGCGCTGCCTGACTACGCGTCGGCGCCCACCCTGGGCCTGCTGTACATCACCGACCACTATGCCAACGAGGCCCAGGCGCTGCTCGACTACCTGAGCAGCGAACTGCCCGAGGTGACCGACTGGAGCGGTACCGTGGGCGTGGGCGTATCGGCCAACAATGCCGAGTACTTTGACGAGCCCGCGCTGTCGGTCATGCTGCTCGATGTGCCGGCCGACCAGTACCGCGTGTTTTCTGGCGTGGCGCCGCTGCCCGCCCATGCGCCGCATGCCAGCGCAGGCTTTGTGGCCCACACAGCGCTGGTGCATGCCGACGGCCACACGCCGGAATTGGCCGAACTGCTGACCGAGATGGCAGCGCGCACTGACACCGGCTACCTGTTTGGCGGCCTCAGCGCCAGCCGCACGGCCAGCGTGCAGTTTGCCGTGGGCGGCGACGGCAACATGGCCGGGCAGGGCGGTGCCAGCGGGGTGTTTGACGGGGGGCTCTCGGGCGTGGCGTTTGGCGCGGGCGTGTCGCTGGTGTCGCGCGTCACGCAGGGCTGTCAGCCCGTGGGCGCGCTGCACACCATCACGGCCGCGCAGGAGAACGTGGTGCTTGCGCTGGATGGCGAGCCGGCGCTGGATGTGCTGCTCGATACGCTGCAGGTGTCGCTCGACAGTGGCGACCCGCAGCCTGCCCTGCGCAAGGTGCGCGCCACGCTGGCCGGGCTGGTCAGTGCGGGTGAGCAGCCACAGGGCCAGCGCCGCACGGGCCACTTTGGCACCGACACGCGCGTGCGCCATATCCTGGGGTTGGACGGCTCCCGCCGGGGTGTGGCCCTGGCCGACCATGTGGAGCCCGGCATGCACCTGGCGTTCTGCCAGCGCAACGTGGCGGCCGCACGGGCGGACCTCATGCGCATCTGCGCCGAGATCCGCGAGGAACTATCGCCGGAGGAGCTGGAACCCGCGCCCATGGTGGCGTCCGGCGCGCCAGGGGAACTGGCCGCTGCGCCGGGCGTTGCCGGACATGCTGGAGCGCAACCGCAGACGGGGCGGCGCATTTGCGGTGCGATCTATGTGAGCTGCTCGGGCCGGGGCGGGCCGCATTTTGGCGGGCCCAGCGCCGAGCTGCAGATCGTGCGCCATGCGCTGGGCGATGTGCCACTGGCTGGCTTTTTTGCGGGCGGCGAGATCGCCCACCACCATCTGTACGGCTACACCGGTGTGTTGACCGTGTTTGTGGACGGCGAGCCCTTGCCGTCCTGAGGTAGACGAGGGGAGGGGGCTGGCTGGCGCAGCAGCCCCCGCCATCGTCAACGCCGGTCAGCCCGCGCCGTTCTCGTCGGACTCGGCTTTTTCCTCGGGCGTCAGCCGCGTGGCCAGGATCTTGTCGATGGTCTTGCCATCCATGTCCACCACTTCCAGCTTCCAGTCCTCCCACTGCACCGTGTCGGTCACCTTGGGCAGGCGGCCGGTCAGCAGCATGATCATGCCGCTGAGGGTGTGATAGCGGCCGCGCTCTTCCTCGGGCACGGCGTCCAGGTTCAGGCGGTCCTTCAGCTCGGGCACGGGGATGTGGCCGTCCAGCAGCCAGCTGCCGTCCTCGCGCTGCAGCGCCCACGAGGTCTCGGGGTCGCGCGGCTGGAACTCGCCGGTGATGGCCTCGATCAGGTCCTGCAGCGTGACGATGCCCTGCACCTCGCCGTATTCGTCGATCACAAAGGCCATGTGCACGTCCGACAAGCGGAAGTTGTCCAGCAGCTCCATGCCCGTGATGGTCTCGGGCACGTACAGCGCCGTCTGCAGCGGCTGGTCGGCCAGGCCACCACGCGCCTTGTCGCGCAGGGTGCGGGACAGCCACTGGCGCGCGTTGATCACCCCCAGGATGTTGTCCATGCCGCCGCGCACCACCGGAAAGCGCGCATGGTCGGACTCTTCAATGCATTGGAGGTTGTCTTCAAACGGAGCATCGATGTCCAGGCACACCACATCCCCGCGCGGCACCATCAGCGAGCCGATCTGGCGGTCGTCCAGGCGGAACACGTTGCGCACCATGGTGTGCTCGTGCGACTCGATCACGCCGGCGGTGGTGCCTTCGACCAGCATGGCGTGGATCTCTTCTTCGGTCACCGGGCTGCCACTGGTTTCCTTCACACCCAACAGGCGCAGCAGCGTGCGTGTGGACGTCGACAGCAGCAGCACAAACGGCTTGGTGGCCAGCGCCAGAAAGTTGATGGGCCGTGCCACTAGGCGGGCAAAGGTCTCGGGGTACGACTGGCCGATGCGCTTGGGCACCAGTTCGCCCACCACGATGGAGAAGTACGTGATCAGCACCACCACCAGGCCCGTGGCCGCGTAGCCGCCGTAAGGCAGTGGCACCCCCAGGCGCTCCAGCCACGAGGCCAGCGGCGCGGCCAGCGCGGCTTCGCCCACGATACCGTTGAGCACGCCGATCGACGTGATGCCGATCTGGATGGTGGAGAGGAAGCGCGTGGGGTCTTCGCCCAGCTTCACGGCCGCGGCGGCACCGCTATCGCCCTCATCAATCAGCTTTTGCAACCGGACTTTGCGGGCCGTGACCAGAGCGATCTCTGACATGGCAAACAGGCCGTTGAGACAGATGAGGGCGAACAGTATTGCTATTTCCATACAAAGGGCGCCTTGCGCGCCCTTGGGAGTTGAGAAGCGACCAATTGTAAGGACAGGGGCCAGAGGCCTTGCGCAGACTCCTAGCCACCTTCGGTTGGCAGGCCGGTTTCGTCCCATTCGGGCAACCCGCCGCGCAGCCAGTACACCGACTGGAAGCCCTTGGCGGAGGCTACCTTGGCGGCCTTGTAGGACTTCCAGCATTCGGCGCCATTGCACGCAAAAATCACCGGCTTGGCTCTGTCCAGCCCTTGGAGCTTGTCCAGCGCCTGGAAGTCATCCTGCGCGGCATTGAAGGCCACGTCCTTGAGGCTCTTTTCCACATACGCAGCGAACACGGCCCCGCGGATGCGCTTGGTCTTGAATTCCTTTTCGGTGCGGGTATCCACCAGCGTGGCGCCCTGCGCCAGCAGGGTCTGGGCCTCGCGCGCGGTGACACGGTTGACCCCAGGCAGGCTGGTGGGCGTGAACAGCCCCAGCTCGGCCACGCGACGGTATTCCACCGCCTCCGGGCGCACGGAGACTGGCGGCAGGCCGCTGGCGGAGGACGACGCGTTGAACCACTGGGCCAGCTTGTTGCGCGCATCCGCCGGCAGGTCTTTTTTCACCACGATGGAGAACCCGCCCGGAACGGGCTGCGACGTGGCCAGCACCCGCGCGATGCCGGGGTGCGCCGCAGACCATTCGGCCCAGTCGTCCTCGCGCACCACGGTGGCATCGGCCGTGCCCAGGGTCAGGGCGGTGAGGCCCGCCTGGGGAAATTTTTCGTACTGCACGGCGCGCAGGTCCTGGAACGACAGTCCTGCCTCGTTCAGCATGCCGCGCGCCATGTAGGTGTAGACCGAGTCCTGCTGGGGCAGGTAGAGCCTGCGGCCCTTCATCGCAGGCACTGTCGCCAACTGCTGCAGCCCGACCAGCAGGTATCTGTCTGATTTCTGCGTTGCGCCCACCAGTTCGTAGCCGCGTTGCAACGCAGACGCCGCCACCTGGGCGGGGCCAATGAAGATGTCATAGCCCGCGCTGCGGGTGGCGCGCATCACGTCGGCCATATCGTCGCTGGTCGTCAGTGCCACCGACTGGCCCGCGGCTTTCGACAGGCCCGATTCGGCAGCGGTGCGCAGGATGGAATGCGCCGCCTTGCGGGCTGTGGGTTCCACGGCCACGATGGCCGTCAGCTGGGCCTGGGCTGCGCTGCAACCCAGCCATAGGACAAGTAGCAGTCCCAGCGGGCCTCGGTTCGGTTTTCTGGTGGTGTTCATTGCGCTGCTCCTCTCCCCAAAACAAAGCGCGAATATGCCCATGCCCCCCGCACCTGCGTACGAATGTTTCCGATCTTTTGTTCTTGTTACTTCTGCTAACGACGCCGCGCGTGCGGCAGGAGGAGCTGCCCTACAGAATGCGGGCTGACCCGATCCCCCGTCACCGCCCAATGGCGAGGGGCTACAAGGTTTTGTCCACCCCACTATTTGGAGACGTTTCCATGAAAGATTCGATGACCCTGCCGCGCCGCC
The DNA here is from genome assembly GCF_025246485.1 of Acidovorax sp. K2F. Lineage (NCBI taxonomy): Bacteria > Pseudomonadati > Pseudomonadota > Betaproteobacteria > Burkholderiales > Comamonadaceae > Acidovorax > Acidovorax sp. K2F. The sequence goes on along the minus strand of NZ_JAOBSQ010000055.1, from coordinate 133,327 downwards.
ACATGCTGGCTGGAAGTGCTGCCGCCCTGAGCGCGCTGGGCCTGGCCGGATGGACGGGCAGTGCGCGGGCCCAGCAGGCCGCAGCCTCTGCGGCCAAGCCGCTGCCCGCCTATGCGGGGTGGAAGTCGCCGGATGCGTTGATCGTGCACAGCAGCAGCACCCTGGAGACGCGCCGCTCCGCGTTCGGCACCAGCGTCATCACGCCGTCCAACCAGCTGTACGTGCGCAACAACCTGCCTGCGCCCGACGCGGCCATCCTGGACAACCGCGACGCGTGGACGGTGTCCGTCGAAGGGGTCAAGAGCCCGCGCAGCCTGACGCTGGCTGAGCTCAAGACGCTGGGCGTGGAAACCGTGGCCACCGTGCTGCAGTGCTCGGGCAATGGCCGGGGCTTTTTCCCCAGCAAGCCCAGCGGCACCCCCTGGTCGGTGGGCGCCGCCGGTTGTGTGGTCTGGAGCGGTGTGCCGCTGCGCAACGTGGTGGCCGCCCTGGGCGGGCTGGCCGATGGTGCCGCCTACCTGACCGGCACGGGGGGCGAGAAGCTGCCCGAAGGTGTGGACCCGCTGTCGGTACTGGTGGAGCGCTCGGTGCCCGTGAAGGCGATGGACGACGCCCTGCTGGCCTGGGAGATGAACGGCGAGCCGCTGTCGCTGGCGCATGGCGGGCCGCTGCGGCTGGTGGTGCCCGGCTACCAGGGCGTGAACAACATCAAGTACGTCAAGCGCGTGGCGTTTACCAGCGCACAGTCGCAGGCGCGCATCATGTCGCACGGCTACCGCATGTCGCCGCCCGGCAGCAAGGCCAGCCCCGACCAGCCTTCGGTGTGGGAGATGGGCGTGAAGTCGTGGATCAACGGCCCCTTGCCCGACAAGGGGGCACTCAAGCCCGGACAGGTGCAGGTGCATGGCGTGGCCTTTGGCGGCACGCGCGGCATCAAGGGCGTGGAGGTGTCGGCCGATGGCGGCAAGACCTGGTTGGCGGCCAAGCTCATCGGCCCCGATCTGGGCCCCTTTGCCTGGCGACAGTTTGCGCTGCCCGTGCGCCTGGAGGTGGGCAACCATGTGCTGGCCAGCCGCGCCACCGACACGGCAGGCAATGTGCAGGCCGAGCAGCGCGAGGAAAACCTGGGCGGCTACAACAACGCCAGCTGGCGCGACCACGCCGTCACCGTGACCGTGGCCTGACATGGGTGGATTGAACCGAGCGCGCCGCCTCGCCGTGGCGGTGTGGTCGGCTGGCGCCTGTGCGTCGGCCTGGGCCGCCGACCCTGCCGAACTGGCGCGGGGCAAGGAGCTGTTCACCAAGATCCAGCCCGCCTGCGCCGTGTGCCACACACTGCAGGCCGCCGGTGCCGAGGGCCAGGTAGGCCCGGTGCTGGATGAGCTGAAACCCGACGCCGGCCGTGTGCTGCGTGCGCTCAAGGCAGGCATCGGCGTGATGCCGTCCTATGCCGAGCGCATGAGCGAGAAGGACATGCTGGCCGTGGCGCAGTTTGTGGCACACGCCACAGGCGCCGCCAAGTAGGCGCAGCCTCTCGCGGCGGTTGCAGCAGCGTTGCCTCGCTGCAATCGCGCGCTACTTCAGGCCGCCGTGCGCGACGGCACCAGCGCCGCGCCCGCCGCGCGCCCCTGCAAGCCCTGGAACGCAAAGTCCACCTCGGGCACGCGGCCGCTCACGATGTCGGCCAACGCCTTGCCCGAGCCGCAGGCATGCGTCCAGCCCAGCGTGCCGTGGCCGGTGTTGAGGAACAGGTTGCCCACCTTCGTCTTGCCGATCAGCGGCACGTTGCTGGGCGTGGCGGGGCGCAGGCCGCTCCAGAACTGGGCCTGGCTCGCGTCGCCCGCGCCAGGGAAGAGTTGCTCCACGCGCCGCACGATGGCCTCGCAGCGCACCTGGTTCAGGTGGCGGTCGTAGCCGTTCAGCTCGGCCGTGCCGGCAATGCGCAGGCGATCACCGCCGCGTTCGCTGGTGTAGCGCGAGAACACGAGCTTGAACTCGTCGTCTGTCAGGCTCACCTGGTGCGCCTTGCTGGCGTCTTTCACCGGCATCGTCACCGAGTAGCCCTTGGCCGGGTAGATCGGCAGGTGGATGCCCAACGGCTGTGCCAGCAGCGGGCTGAACGAGCCCATGGCCAGCACAAACGCATCGCCGCGCACGCGCTCGAAGCGGCCTTCGGCATTGGTCACTTCCACGTGGTCTATGCGGCCAGCCACTTCACGCAATGCGGTGATGTGGTGGCCCATGCGGAACTGCACGCCCGCCGTCTCGCACAGCTTGGCCAGCTCGCGCGTGAACTGGTTGGCATCGCCCGATTCGTCCTCGGCCGTGTAGGTGGCGCCCGCCAGTTGTGGGCGGATGTGGGCCAGCGCTGGTTCAAGGCGCACGGCCTCGTCGGCGCTGATGACCTGGCGCTCGCAGCCCAGCTGGCGCATCTGCTCGGCCGGGGCCAGCGCGCCGTCGAATTCCTTTTGGTTGGTATAGAAGTGGAGGATGCCCTGCGTGCGCTGGTCGTACTGGAGGCCGGTTGCCGCGCGCAGCTGCTGCAGCGTGTCGCGGCTGTAGGTGCCCAGGCGCACGATTTGCTCGATGTTGTGGCGCGTGCGCGCTGGCGTGCAGTTACGCAAAAAGGACAGGCCCCACAGCCACTGGCGCATGTCGGCGCGGATGCGGAACAGCAGGGGCGCATCCTCTTTGCCCAGCCACTGCAGCACCTTGAGCGGCGCACTGGGGTTGGCCCAGGGTTCGGCGTGGCTCACCGAGATCTGGCCGCCGTTGGCAAAGCTGGTCTCGGCACCGGGCGCACCCTGGCGGTCGATGACGGTCACCTCGTGGCCGAGTTGCGAAAGGAAATAAGCCGAAGTCACGCCGAGCAAGCCGGCGCCCAAAACGATCACGCGCATGATTTTCAAAGCCTTTCTGGGCTCTGGCGCTAGAACAACATGCGCTGGCAGCTATGAATTCAATAGCTAACAGCTGGCGCATGAATGCCCTAGCTGCCGCTCCCCCTGTCCTTGGTACCTGAGAGATTCACCGCCACCCACCCGGGCTGCGGCTTGCTCCTTCGGTGCGCTTCGCGTTGCGCGAGGCGGCTCTCCAGACGGCTTTGATGAATGGTGCAGTACGGGACCTGAGCGTGTATGGGAGTTTGCGCCTTCGGTGCAGCGGCGGCCTGTGGCTGCCGTGCTCTCCTGCGAGGCCGATTCTAGGGGCCAAGCCTGCGCGCAAGATCGACTCCGGCTGCTAATGGGTCGCAATCGTTGCTGATGCAGCGGGGCGGGGCCGCTGGTGAAGGTGCCGATAATCCGCCGACCCCTTGTCCCACTGAGAGTTTTGCCATGCCCCCCGCCACTTTGGACCCTGTCGCCAGCGCCGCCGTCATCACCCAGACCCGGGAGGGGCGCACCCCCCGCCCGCTGGACTTTCCCGCAGGGCTTCGCCCACGCGATGCCGCCGAGGCCTACGCGGTGCAGGACGCCGTGGTGCGTGCGCGCGGGGAGATCGCAGGCTGGAAGGTCGGCGCCGCGTCGCCCCAGGCGCAACCCGCGCGGGCCGCTCTCACGCGCGATTCGGTGTGGGTGGCCGCAGCGGGTGAGGCGGTTGCTCTGTCTGCCGCGGGTTTTGCCGTGATGGGCGTGGAGGCGGAGCTGGTGTACGAACTGGGGGTTGACCTGCCCGCCCGCGCCACGCCCTACAGCGCCGCCGAGGTGCTGGCGGCGGTGGTGTCGGTGCGCGCCGCCATTGAGGTGTGCGACACGCGCTTTGCTGCCTGGGCGCAACAGGGCGAGTGGAGCCGTCTGGCCGACCAGGCCTGCCACGGGGCGTTGATCGTGGGGGCTGGGGTGACCGATGTCGCTGCCGTGCAGCCCCTGGCGCAAGCGGTGACCTTGTCGGTGAACGGGGCCGTGGCCGTGCAGCATGCCACCTGGGGCAATCCGGCGGGCGACCCGCTGCGGCTGCTGGTGTGGCTGGCCAACGAAGGCGCGCGCAGCCTGGGCGGGCTGCGCGCGGGGCAGTGGGTCACCACGGGGGCGTGCACCGGCACCGTGCTGGTGGCGCCAGGTACCGAGGTGGTGGCGGACTTTCCGGGGCTCGGTCGGGCTGTGTTGTTGCTTCGGTAGCAGTGTTCGCTGCTACCGCGGGGACGGGGCCTGCTCAGCGCCCTGGTCGCGGCGGGAGCTGCTCCCTCAATTGCGGCGCGGGTTGTCCGGCTGGCTGTCACGGCGGTTGGGCACACCGTCGCCATCGCGGTCCCGGTCGTTGCGGTTGGAGATACCGTCACCGTCGCGGTCCCAGCCACCGCGTTGCATCTCCCACCGGCCTTCGCGTTCGATCCACTGGGGCTGGCGATATTGGTAACCGTTGCGCGCCTGCACCCAGTGGCCGCGCACCCAATGGTGGCGGTTGCCACGCCATTCCCAGTGGCCTTCTTCCCATACCTGGCCTCGGCGAGGGCGGGGCATCGCTTCATTGCGCGGAGGTGGCGGCGCAGGAATCACCTGGTAGGTGGGCGCAGTCTGGTAGCCGCGCTCGGGTTGGCCGGACTGAATGATGACGGTGCCCTGGGTGGCGGCCTGCGCAGGAGCGAAGGCCAAAAACGCCATAAGCGCGAGGGATGCTGCGGTGAGCGGGTGGCGGGCCATGAGTGTCTCCTGTGGGTGGTTCGATGCGGAACCGGGTGTTTCGATGGTGCACGGGCACCCGGCGCCGCGCTGTAGGCGCGATGCCGCCCCTGGCGTAGGCGCAGGGGGGCGCTCTGGGGCTGGCCTGCGCGCTACCGCAGGCGGCCGCCCCTCGGCTTAACGGCGGTAGGGGTTGTCCGGGCGATGGTCGTAGCGGTTGGGCACGCCATCACCATCGCGGTCCCGGTCATGGCGGTTGGGCACACCGTCGCCATCTCGGTCCCAGCCCCCGGGCTGCATGTTCCACCGGCCGCCGTGTTCGACCCAGCGGGGCTCGCGGTAGTGGTAGCCAGGGCGGGCCTTCACCCAGTAGCCCTGCATCCACACATGGCGGTGGCCGCGCCACTCCCAGTGGCCGGGCACCCACACCATGCCGCGGCGCGGGTGGGGTGCCACCTCGTAGCGGGGCGGGGGCGGTGCCTGGTACTGCACGAGTACCGGGGCGGGTTGCCGGTAGACGGGTGTACCAGCCTGGATGACAACGGTGGCGCTGGTCTGCGCCTGCGCCGCGCTCGCGGCGCCCAGCGACAGCAGGGCGATGGACACAGCGGCAAGTGCTTTGCGGGCCATAAGGTTCTCCTCAGATGTGATTCCTTGCGGAACCGGAGACTTCATGGTGCGCACACTGCGTCAAGCCGGTGTAGTCCCATTGCGAAGCTTTGTGAAGTTGTGTTGCCGACTTCGGAGGCAAACGGTTGCATCGTGATGTTTGTCACGACTGCCCAGGCATCCTGCGTCGGCGTCCCCCATTCACCCGCCCGCGATGGCTTGCTTCAGCGCCACCACACCAGCGCCGCAATCACCAGCAAAGCACACCATGCCGGGTGTCTGCCATGCGTGGCAAAGAACACCAGCACGCCACTGGCCAGGGTGGCAAGGCCCACCACATCGGCGGCCCAGGCGCCCAGGGCAGCGTCCCAAGGCGCGGTGCCCAGGCGCCAGAGCAGGGCGCTCAACGCCCAGCACAGCACAGAGGCCACATGCCAAGTGCCCCACAGGATGCGCAGGTGCGGGGTGTGCAGCACCTGCCGCGCAGTGCCGGGCTCCAGGCGCCTCGCCGTTTGGTGCCCCTGCGTGCGCAGGCTGCGAAACAGCAGAAGCTCTCCCAGCACCGAATGGGCCACACCCACCAGGGCCAGCCCGGCTGCCGCCAGGGTCAGCGCCGTGTTGGTCATGGGTGAATGGCCAGCGCCTCGGGTGCCCGGGTGTGCACGCGGGCACCCAGCTGCGTCAGCAGGTGCATCAGCCCCATCCACATGCGCTCGAATGCGGGCATCTCGCCAGGGACCTGGGCCAGGTGCTGGCCCAGCACGCGCTGGTGCTGGCCGGGGGTGATGGGCGGCGGTGTCTTGGTGCCAAAGTCAAACACCGGCTGGGTGAAGGGCTCCATCTGCCAGGCCTGCATCTCGGCCAGTGCGGGGGCGAGTTCGCTGGCGTAGGCCTGCACGGTCAGGTCCTTGCGCAAGAGCCCCAGCGCCTGGTAGGCCTGCAGCACCTGCGCGTTGCGCGCGGGGTCGGCGGGGGCGCGCAGCAGGGCCGACCACGCCTGCACCACCTGCGCCCGGAATGCGCTGGGCAGGGCACGCGTGCAGCCAAAGTCGAGCACGCCCACCGTGCCATCGGGCGCGAACAGAAAGTTGCCCGGATGCGGGTCGGCATGCACCCGCCCCAGCACAAAAATGCAGTGCATGAACCAGTCCCACAGGTGCTGCCCAGCCTGGTCACGCAGCTCCTGCGATGGCTGTGTGGCCAGCCAGGCCTGCAGCGGCTGGCCGGGCAGAAATTGCTGCGTGAGCACCTGGGCCCGCGTGTACGAGAGCAGGGGCTGCGCCATCACCACGCCTGGCCTGGCCGCGTGCTGGGCGAACCACTGCATTTGTTCAGCCTCCTGCAGGTAGTCCACCTCGCGCAGCAGCGTGGCCTCGATCTCGGTCATCACGCTGTCCAGCACGGCATCCGCAGGCAAAGGCATGTCGGTGTGGGCCAGCGCGCGCAGCGCGGCGCGCATCAGTTGCATGTCGCTCGCAATGGTGGCGGCAATGCCGGGGTACTGCACCTTGACAGCCACCGTGCCGTGGCCGGCCAGCTGTGCGCGGTGCACCTGGCCCAGGCTGGCGGCGGCAAATGCAGCGGGTTCAAAGTGGTCGAACAGCGCCTCTGGCTCCTGCCCGAAGGCCTGGCGGAACACGCGGCCCACCAGGGCTCGGTTGAGCGGCGGGGCCTGGTGGTGGGCGCGAGCCAGTTCGCTGCGCACGCCGTCGGGCAGCAGGCCCGGGTGCATGCTGAGCAGCTGTGACACCTTGAGCGCTGAGCCGCGCAGCTGCCCCAGCGCAGCAAACAGGATGCGGCCCAGTGCTGCCTCGTGCTCGGCCTGCGCCTGGGCCGAGCGCTTGCGCGTGCGGTGCGAGAGCTCGGCCATGCCGATGCGCGCTGCCGCCAGCCCCGTGATGGCACTGCGGGCCAGCTTGCCGGTGCGGGGTGCTTCCGAGTCAGTTTTGGCCATGGTCTGCCAGGCGCTGCGCCGTGCCGCGCGCTATGACACGGTGGATGGGCGTGATCACCGCCATGTAGGCATGGCCGAGTGTGTTGTGGATGTGCACCACCGTGCTCAGCACCACGCGGGGCGTGGCGCCAGCGGCGGCGGGCTGTTTGCAGATGGACACCTGCACGTCCAGGTGCTTGTCGTCCTGGCCCATCACCACCTCGGTGTCGCTCAGATGCCGGATGCGGAAGATGCCGACGCGGTCGCCCACGCGGTAACTGCGCGCGTCGCGCAGAGGCTGGCCACTGGCGTGCGGATGGCCATCGTCCAACTGGCCCAGGTCCTTCAGGCCCACCAGGCGCACGGCCTTGTTGCGCGCGAACATGAGGGCGCGGGTCCATGCCGGGGTGCGGGCCGCCACGTCCAGCCACGACTGCAGGGCAGAGCGTGTGGGGTGCCGGTCGGCCACCTCGTAGGCATCAAAAAAATCTGCGCCCGGCAGTGTGGCGTGGATGGCGGTGCCGGGCGGCACTTGTGTGGCGCGCGCGGTGGTGGGCGCGGCGAGGGCAGGGGTCGCATTCATGGAGCGCTCTTTTTCTTGCGGGGCGTGGCTTTGGGCTGGGCGGCCGGTGCCCCGGTGGGGGGCGTGGCAGCGCGGGGCTTGCGCGGTGCTCGGGGGGGCTGCGAAGGCGTGGTGGCCGGGCTTGCGGCGGCGGCTGCCATGGGAGCAGGTGCCCGGGCTGTGGGGGCGCTGGCCATGGCCTGCTGGGCCATGTGCAGCATGCCCATCAGGCCGCTGCCGTGTTGCACCATGCGGGCCATCTGGCTGCGCAGCACAAAGCCGCCCAGTTGCAGCACGCGGTTGACCAGCCCGCCGCGCAGCGCCTGCACCAGCACGCCCAGCGACAGGTCCACCAGCTGCGTGGTGTCGGCAAATTCGTCGGAGGTGTCGGCCAGCCAGTAACTCACCACACCCGCCAGGTAGTCGGTGTAGAGGCTGCCCGCCAGGCCCTTGAAGTCGCAGGGCTCGATCTCGCCGCTGGCCTCGGCGGCTTCCAGAAAGCCCGCCACCGCATCGCGCAGGTTTTGGCGCGCTGCCAGCGGCTCGGCCAGCATCGACAGCGGCGAGCGCCGGGCCAGGCCGCGCACCTGGGCCACGAACTCGCGGTCGGCCAGCAGGCGCTCCAGCACGGCATCGGTCAGGCGCTGCAGCTTTTCTTGCAGGCCGTAGCCCGCAAAGCCCGGCGTCTGCAGCGTGTCGGCCAGCGCCTGGTGGGCCACGTCGTCCAGGTAGCCCAGCACGATGCGGTCCTTGGTGGGGAAGTATTTGTAGATCGTGGCGTCGCCGATACCGGCGGCCCGCGCGATGTCTTTCATCGTCGTGCCGTCAAAGCCCTGGCGGGTCATGAGATCCACCGCGCTGGCCACGATCTGGCGGCGCGTGGCGTCTTGTTGCTGGCGGGTGGTTTTCATTTGACTATTCTTAAATTGATTAAATTTGCAATTTAAAGAATAGTTGTTTCTGTTTGTGGCGTCAAGCCACCTCTTGCCGGGCGCAAGGAGGGTTTTGAGGCGTTTTTAGCCCCATGCGCAGGTGTTTCATGCGCCGATAGCTATCAAAAAGATAGTGATTGGAGGCTGGTTCATGGCACTGCGGCCAGTCCCCGCACCTGTGAGGCGGCCGCTGCACTCAACCAAGGGCAGAAGTTGGCGGGCAGCGACGGCTGCCGCTTGCTGGGGCCCGCGAAATCGGCGGGAGGCTTACCGCCGCATGCTGGCAAACGCCTCGAACTCCCAGCTGCGCATGGCCAGCAGCAGGGTGTAGCCCTCGCGCTCGCGGTCGGGCAGCTTCTGGTCGGCCAAGTGCTGCTGGGCAAAGTCCTGCGCCACGCGCTGCATGCGCTCCATGAAGGCGGGCGCCAGACTGCGGCTGATGTTGCCGTGCACCAGCAGCACGCCTTCGCCCAGTCCGTCAAAGCCGCCCGCAAAGTAGTCCAGCAGCGCATGGTCGCGGAAGTAGTTCATCACCGGGCCATGTGGGCGCCAGCGGAAGGTCTTGGCCAGCTTGAGGCGGTAGCGGTTGAGCGGCCGCAGCTCGATGATGCCGATGCGGTCCAGCTGTGCCAGGTACTTGATGCCTTCGGCGTCCGTCAGGCGGTAGTAGCCGGTCACCTGCTCCAGCGTCCACTGGCTCAGCACACAGATCGCCATCAGCAGCAGCTTCTTGTCGGCCACCACGGCTTTTTCCTGCTCGTGGGTCAGCTCTTTCAGCAAGGGCTGCTCGTCGGCCACGCGCCGCGCCAGGTCGGCAAAGTCCAGCGCCAGCGCGCGGCAGATGGCGTCGATGCGCGACAGCGGCATGTCGCCCTTGGCCAGCATGCGCTTGACGCTGGACTCGGCCATGCCCAGCGCCTGCGCCAGGTCGGCGTAGGTCATCTGAGCGGTCTTGAGTTCTTTTTTCAGGGCGGTGACGAGGTCGGCGGTCGTGCTCATGGTGCGGGGCTCCTGGGTATCGATTATCAATACCCGAAGGTGCGTGGGTAGCCCCTTGCGCGACTTTTTGAGGCGGCCGATGCGGCCGCTGCCCACACTGCGCGGCATCGTTCACTTTCTACGGTGTGTGTGATGTCTTCTTCCCCTGTGACTCCCCTTCGTGCGCGCGGCCTGGCAACGCTATCGCGACTGTCGGGTCCCGAAACCGGCTTGCTGCTGGGCGCGACTGCACTACTTGCCCTGGCGCTGTTCGGCCCGGTGCTGCCCGCCAGTGCGCACCAGCATGACTTTGCCGACCAGCGCACGTTGTGGGGCATCCCCTGTGCGCTGGATGTGTTGAGCAACCTGGCCTTTGCCTTGGCAGGTGCATGGGGTTGGTGGGTGCTGCGCCGTGTGCCGCCGGCCACGCTGGACGCCACCTCCCGTGCGCTGGCCGCCCTGTTCTTTGGCGGGCTGCTGTGCACCGCCGCAGGCTCTGCTCTGTACCACTGGCAGCCGCAGGACGCAGGCCTGCTGTGGGACCGCCTGGGCATGGTCCTGCCCTTTGCGGGGCTGCTGGGCCTAGCGGCCGCCAGCCGGGTGAGCGCGCGGGCGGGCGTGGCCGCCGCTGGCACCGTGCTGCTGGCCGGGCCGATGGCCGTGTGGGCCTGGGTGCACACCGGCAACCTGTTGCCCTGGGCCGTGGTGCAACTGGGCGGTTTGCTGGTGGTGCTGGTGCTGGCATGCCTTCCACGCCGGGTCGATGGTCTGGCGCTGCACCTGGGCGTGGTGGTGGTGCTGTACGCCCTGGCCAAGCTGCTGGAGGCGGCAGACCACTCGGTGTTCGAGGCCACGGGCGGATGGGTGTCAGGCCACAGCCTCAAGCATGTGCTGGCGGCGGGCGCGGCCTGGCCGGTGCTGACGGCACTTGGGTCGCTGGTGGCTTTGCGCCACAGTGACGCGGCGGCGATGTCGCTGGTCATGCCGTCCGGGCAGAATGGCGCCCACGCCGTGGGTGTCGCCCGCAGATCCGGCGCATGAAGCGCAGGTCCGGAAAATTCCAACAAGCCAACCCATCGGAAACGAGGAGAAACGCATGAGCCCCGACACCGCCTCCACCAGCGTGGCCCCCGCGCCCACGCACGAGGACCCGAACCAGTTTGCCTTGCTGCGCCAGCGGCGGTTTGCGCCATTCTTCTGGACCCAGTTCTCTGGGGCGGCCAATGACAACCTCTTCAAGTTCGCCTTCACGGTGATGGTGACCTACCAGCTCAGCGTGGACTGGCTGCCGCCGGCCATGGCAGGGCTGGTGATCGGCGCCCTGTTCATCCTGCCGTTCTTGCTGTTCTCGGCCACTTCGGGCCAGCTGACCGACAAGTACGACAAGACGAAGATGATCCGCTTCGTGAAGAACCTGGAGATCGCCATCATGCTGGTGGCGGCCGTGGGTTTCATCGCGGGCAATATCCCCATCCTGCTGCTGTGCACCTTCTTGATGGGCGTGCACTCCACGCTGTTTGGCCCGGTCAAGTTTGCCTACATGCCCCAGGTGCTCAACGAGCGTGAGCTGACGGGCGGCAACGGCATGGTCGAGATGGGCACGTTTGTGGCCATCCTGCTGGGCAATGTGGCGGGTGGATTGCTGGTGGCCATCCCGGGCATCGGCCACACCACGGTGGCCGTGGCCTGTGTGGTGGCGGCACTGGTCGGGCGTGCGGTGGCGCAGTTCATCCCCTCGGTGCCGGCCACCGATCCGGGCCTGACCATCAACTGGAATCCCTTCACCGAAACCTGGCGCAACCTCAAGCTGGCGCACGAGAACATCGTGGTGTTTCGCTCGCTGCTGGGCATCAGCTGGATGTGGTTCTTCGGCGCGGTGTTCCTGAGCCAGTTCCCCAGCCTGGCCAAGAACGTGCTGCATGGCAACGAGCAGGTGGCGTCGCTGCTGCTGGTGGTGTTCTCCATCGGCATTGGTGTGGGCTCGCTGCTGTGCGAGGTGCTCTCGCGCCGACACGTCGAGATCGGCCTGGTGCCGCTGGGCGCCATCGGCATGAGCGTGTTCTCCATCGACCTGTATTTCGCGTCGCGCAGCCTGCCGGCGTCCGAGATCATGGGCCTGGCCGCCTTCATGGCCCAGGGTGCGCACTGGCGCGTGATGCTGGACCTGGCGCTGCTCAGCCTGTTTGCGGGCCTGTACAGCGTGCCCATGTATGCACTGATCCAGATGCGCAGCCAGCCCACGCACCGCGCGCGCATCATCGCGGCCAACAACATCCTGAACGCGCTGTTCATGATCGGCAGTTCGCTCATCGCCGGCGCCTTGCTGGGCACGGGTTTCACGGTGCCGCAGATTTTCCTTTTCACCGGCCTGGCCAACGCCGTGGTGGCGTTCTATATCTTCATGCTGGTGCCCGAGTACCTGCTGCGCTTTGTGGCCTGGGTGTCTTCGCGGTTCGTGTACCGCTTCAAGGTGCAAGGTGACGAGAACCTGCCGTCCACCGGCGCAGCCATCTTGGCGTGCAACCACGTGAGCTTTGTGGATGCGGTGCTGCTCATGGCGGCCAGCCCGCGCCCCATCTACTTCGTGATGGACCACCGCATCTTCCGCGTACCCGTGCTGGGCTGGCTGTTCCGCCTGGCCAAGGCGATCCCGATTGCGCCGTACAAGGAAGACCCGAAGACCTACGAAGCGGCCTTTGACCGCGCGGCCCAGGTGTTGCGCGAAGGCGATCTGCTGGCCATCTTCCCTGAGGGGGGCATCACCAAGGACGGGCAATTGCAGGAGTTCAAGGGCGGCATCATGAAGATCATCGAGCGTGCGCGTGCAGAGGGCGTAGAGGCTCCGGTGATCCCCATGGCGCTGACCAACCTGTGGGGCTCGTACTTCAGCCGCATTGAAAAGGGCGGCGCCATGGTGCGGCCGTTTCGCCGGGGGTTCTACAGCCGGGTGGGGCTGAATGTGGGCTCTGCCGTGGCATCGACCGAGGTGCAGCCCACACTGCTGCGCGAGCGGGTGCAGAAGCTGCTGGCGGCCTGACGGCCAAGAGTGCAAGCCGCCCGTGGCTGGGCGGGTTCAGTCCGCCCGAATTTGCGCCCGTTGCGCAATCGCACGCATGCGTGGCAGCTCGTCCTCGATTTGAGCCAGCACGGCATCGCCCGTGGCGTAAGACGGCTCCAGCCCTGCGGCGATGAGCTTGCTGCGGATTTCGGCGTCTGCCAGGGTCTCGGCCAGGGCCTTGTGCAATTTGGCCTTGGCCTCGGCGGGCAGGCCGCGCGGCGCGACTACGGCCAGCCAGGAATCGGCAGAGAAGCCGGTAAAGCCACTTTCTGCCACCGTGGGCACGTCGGGCAGCTGCGTGGCCCGCGTGGCGCCCGTGACGGCAATGGCCTTGATCTTGCCTGCCTTGAGCTGTGGCAGCGCTGCCGCCACGGTGTCGATGGTGAAGGGAATCTGCCCGCCCATCAGGTCTGCCATGGCGGGGGCGCTGCCCCGGTAAGGCACGTGCATCAGCTTGATGCCCGCGGCCGACCAGGTCAGCTCGGCTGCGAAATGCCCCGTGGTTCCGTTGCCAAACGAGCCGTAGGAGAACTTGTCGGGCGTGCGCTGAACGGCAGCGATCAGCTGCCGGAGGTTGTTGACGGGCACATCGCGGTGGGCCAGCAGAATCAGGGGCACACGGGCGACGAGGCCGACGGGCTCGTAGCTTTTGACGGGGTCGTAGGGCAGCTTGGCGTTCAGCGCGGGGTTTACGGTGAAGGTGGAGCCAGAACTGATCAGCAGCGTGTAGCCATCGGCAGGCGCATTGGCCACATACGCCGCGCCGACCACGGTGCCCGCGCCCGCCTTGTTCTCGACCACGATGGGCTGGCCCAGGCGGTCGCCCAGCTTCTTGCTGATGGTGCGGCCCACGATGTCCACGGCGCCCCCCGGCGGAAAGGGCACGACCAACTGCACCGGCTTGGCGGGATAACCGTCGGCATGGGCGAGTCGCCACGTGCCGAGTCCCAGCCCCGCGGCGGCTGCCGCCACGAGGATCACGCTACGCCGACTGACAAGCTGCAAGCACTTCATGGGGGCTCCTTGGATCGGGGGTACGGGCGGGGCCCTTGCCTGGCGGTCAAGGGCCCTTTGAACAGGTGCTCAGATCAACGACAGCCCGGCCAGCTGTGCCAGCCGTCGCTGCTCGCTGGACGCATCAGCCGTTGCGAAAAAGAAAGCTGTAGGCGTTCAACGCCGGCACCCCTCCCAGGTGCGCATAGAGCACGCGGGAGCCTTCGGGGAATTCGCCCTTTCGCACCATATCGATCATTCCGTGCATGGACTTGCCTTCGTACACCGGGTCGGTCAGCATGCCCTCCTGGCGGGCGCACAGGCGGATGGCTTCGAGCGTGCCCTCGTTGGGCAGGCCGTACTCGGGGCCGCCGTAGCGGGTGTCCAGGATCACGTCCTCGGCCGTGATCTCCTGGCCCAGTTCTACCAGCTTGGCCGTGTTCTGTGCGATGCGCAGCACCTGGGCATGGGTTTTTTCGGGCTTGGCGGATGCGTCGATGCCGATCACCTTGCGCGCCCGGCCGTCGGCCGCAAAGCCCACCACCATGCCCGCCTGCGTGCTGCCCGTGACCGAGCACACGACGATGTAGTCGAACTGGAAGCCCAGCTCTTTTTCTTGCTGGCGCACCTCCTCGGCAAAGCCCACAAAGCCCAGGCCACCGTACGGGTGCTCGGAGCAGCCTGCGGGGATGGGGAAGGGCTTGCCGCCAGCCTTCTTCACGTCTTCCATGGCCTGTTCCCAGCTGGGGCGAATGCCGATGTCAAAGCCCGCTGCGTCCAGGCGTACGTCGGCGCCCATGATGCGGCTCATCTCGATGTTGCCCACGCGGTCGTACACCGCGTCGGAGTAGTTCACCCAGTTCTCTTGCACCAGCACGCACTTCATGCCCAGGTGTGCAGCCACGGCGGCCACCTGGCGCGTCTGGTTGGACTGGATGCCGCCGATGGAGACCAGCGTGTCGTAGCCGCCCGCAATCGCCTCGGGGATCAGGTATTCGAGCTTGCGCGTCTTGTTGCCGCCGAAGGCGAGGCCCGAGTTGCAGTCCTCGCGCTTGGCATACAGGTGCACCTTGCCGCCGAGGTGGGCCGACAGGCGCGGCAGCGCCGTGATGGGAGAGGGGCCGAAGGTGAGCGGATGGCGGGCAAATTTCTGCAGGTTCATGGCGGTGTTCCGGTCGATGAAGAGGGGGCGCAAGCGGGGGGGCTTGCAGTGCCTTCATCGTAGAAAAACACGCGCGTCAAGTGGTTGCAAAATTTTCCAAAATTTCAGTGTTTCAGGTTGATGGATCAGAATGTCAGGGATAAATATTTCTCTGGGTGATCTATGAGCGCAACAAAAGTTCGTCCCAAGAATGCGCCGCAGGCTGATGTCTCGGCCGAGCTGGACCGTACCGACAAAGCCATCCTGCGCCAGCTGCAGCGTGATGCGTCGTTGTCCAACGTCGCGCTGGCCGAGAAGGTGCATCTGAGCCCGCCCGCCTGCCTGCGCAGGGTGGAGCGCCTCAGGCGCCTGGGACTCATCGACAAGGTGGTGGCGCTGCTCAACCCCCAGGCGGTGGGTGCGGGCATGCTGGTGATGATTGGGGTGGTGCTGGACCGCTCCACGCCCGAGTCGTTTGCCGAGTTTGAAAAGGCGGCTGCCAAGGTATCCGGCTGCATGGAATGCCATGTGGTCACCGGCGAGTTCGACTACTTCATGCTGGTGCGCACGCGCGACAACGACAGTTTCAACCGCCTGCATGCCGAGCAGCTGCTCTACCTGCCGGGGGTGCGGCAGGTCCGCTCGTTCATGGTGCTGCGCAACGTGCTCTCGACCACCGAGTTGCCGCTGGCGGTGTAGCGGCCTGCGTCCGACCGACCGTCTACTGGGCGCCGCGCAGCCGTCCCATCATGGCCGCCCAGGCCGGGCCGCCAAACACGTTGACTACCAAGCCCGCCATCAAGAGCCCGGCGCCTGCAAAGTGCACGGGCAGCAACTGCTCGCCAAACGCCACCCAGCCCGTGGTCAGGCCCACCACGGGCACCAGCAGCGTGAAGGGCGCCACGCGGTTCACGGGGTAGCGCGACATGAGGTAGGTCCACAGCCCGAAGCCCAGCAGCGTCGAAATCCACGCGATATAGGCCACGGCGGCCATCGATTGGAAGGACAGGTGCTGCACGGCCGCCCACACCGTGGCGGGCCCATCCAGCCACAGCGACAGCGCCACAAAAGGCAGTGGCGCCACTACGCTGGACCAGACGATGAAGGCAAACTGGTTCATTGGCCCATACCGCCCCACGGCACGCGTGACGATATTGCCGCAGCCCCACATGGCGGCTGCCGCCACCGTGAGCGCAAAGCCTGCCAGGGGCATGGAGGCGCCATGCGCGCTGCCGATCAGCACCAGCCCGCAGCCCGCCAGCGCCAGGCCCGCCACCTGGTTACCGTGCCATTTCTCGCGCAGCCACCACGCGGCCAGCAGCAGGGTGAAGAACGACTGCGACTGCAACACCAGCGACGCCAGGCCCGAGGGCATGCCGATGTGGATGGCGGTGAACAGCAGAGCAAACTGGCCCACGGCCATGGTCATGCCGTACAGCAGGTACAGCCTCAGCGGCACCTTGGGAGGCTTGACGAACAGCAGTGCGGGGAAGGCTGCGAGCAGGTAGCGCAGCGCTCCCAGCAGCAGGGGCGGCACACCGGCCACGCCCACCTTGATGACGGCGAAATTGAGGCCCCAGACCACGATGACGAGCAGGGCCAGGGCGAGGTCGCGGGGGCGCAGGGAAGAGGGCATGGTGTTGCGGGAGTGGCCGTGGACGGGCTCCGATTGTGGCTTGCACACCCCGCCCATAGCGGCAGTGTTCGGCCAGGTTTCCGATCAAAACGGGACATTTTGCGCACCCCACCCCACCGCACTGCACTGCACTGCACTGCACTGCACGCAGCGCAGCGGCATGGGTGGGCTAGATGCGTGCGGCCACGGCCATGGCCCGCTCGCGCAGCCACTCCAGCCCAGGGTCCTTGTCGCGGTGCCGGTGCCACTGCAGTTTCTGGCGCATGGGCGGAATCTCCAGGGGCGGCTCCCAGATGCGCACGGGCAGGCCAAGCTGAACGGCACGCAGGGCGATGCGTTTGTGCACCGTGGCCACACGGTGGGTGCCAATCACCAGGCTGGGCAGGGCGGCCATGGTGGGCGCCGAGATCTCGATGCGGCGCTTCACGCCAAAGCGTTCGAGAAACCAGCCGTCGAACGCCGGGATGTGCCGCGCGCCCGAATAGTCGGCCACCACATGGCCGGCGGCCAGGTAGTCGTCAAAGCTCAGCGCTTCGGAGATGTGGGGGTTTCCCTCCCAGGTGATGCACAGGTAGGTTTCCTCGAACAGCGTGACGCTCGGGTGCCTGGGCGAGGCGTATTGCTCGGGAATGATGAGGACGTCGGCCCCGTATTCCTCCAACTGCTCGACAGGCCGGTTGTTCTGCGCACGCAGGTGCAGTTGCACCCCGGGCGCTTCCTGAAACAGCTGCTCGATCAGCGGTTGCATGAGCACCGTGGTCGTGAAATCGGACACCAGCAGGGTGAAGCTGCGGGTGGAGGTGGCGGGGTCGAACCGGGGCTTTTCTGCGATGGTGCTGTCGATGCGCATCAGGACCTCGCGCACGGGGTCCAGCAGCCCCTCGGCACGCGGCGTCAGCACCATGGTGCGGCCTTGCTGCACCAGCAGCTCATCGTCGAAATAGGTGCGCAGGCGCGCCAGCGCGTTGCTGGTGGCGGGCTGGCTCAGGTGCAGGCGCTCCCCGGCGCGGCTGATGCTGCGTTCGGTGAGCAGGGCGTCCAGTGCCACGAGCAGGTTCAGGTCCAGTTTGTTAAAGCGCATGGGCAGCAGGCATCGATGAGGGCATGTGGTTTCTTCCGTGCACCCAGCCAGGTGCAACAGGGGGCCGCAGAGTCCCTGAGCTATTCATGAAATCAATACTGCGAATGGAATCAATCCATTTGATCTAAGTTAAGGCCGATCTTAATCTCGCTCCCGTCCTGCCACCTGGCAGACCCGATGAGGGGCCCACCCGTGCTACCGAGGCCCTGTCGAGCAAAGCGAAAACACGCCCAGCCTGGC
This sequence comes from Acidovorax sp. K2F, assembly GCF_025246485.1. Taxonomy (NCBI): domain Bacteria; kingdom Pseudomonadati; phylum Pseudomonadota; class Betaproteobacteria; order Burkholderiales; family Comamonadaceae; genus Acidovorax; species Acidovorax sp. K2F. The sequence continues at coordinate 115,545 of NZ_JAOBSQ010000055.1, read as the reverse complement.
TGGATGCGTAGAAAAAGGAGACAACGATGAAGACGGTACTTTCCCGCGCCGGGCAGGCGGCGGGCTGCATGTTGCTGAGCCTGCTGGGCGCACCCCAGGCCCAGGCTTTCGAAGGGGGCGTGTCGCCCTTCCCGGTCGGATCGACCGGCGAATACGTGGCCGGCCTGCCGCCCATTCCCGGGTTGTTTGTGCTGGAGCAGGTGCACCACACCACCTCCAGCGGTCTGTATGACAACCACGGTGACAAGCGACCCATCCCGTTCAAGCTGAGCGCAACCTCGGCCACCACGCGGCTGCTGGCGTCCTACGACATGACGGTGCTGGGCGCACGGCTGTATTCGCAGCTGGTGATTCCTGCCGTCTCCTTGCGCACCGACGTCGCCGGCCACGGCGAGCGGCACAGCGGGGTGGCCAACATCACCGTCTCGCCCGCCGTGCTGCGCTGGAGCCTGACAGACAAGACCTATGCCGTGGCGGGCTTGGACATCGCGCTGCCCAATGGCTCCTACGACCCGCACCGGCCCAGCGTGTCCACCGGCTACACCTCGGTCCAGCCGGTGCTCGGGATTCGCCACACCGATCCGAGCGGCCTGGATATTGGCCTCATCAACCGCCTGATGGTGAACCGTGAAAACAGCACCACCCATTACCGCTCGGGCAGCGGCTATGTGGGCGAATTCACCGCTGGCTGGAACGTCGGCCCCTGGAAGATGGGCATGGTGGGTTCGTACCTTCACCAGTTCACGGACGACAAGCAAGGCGGCGCCACCATCCAGGACAACCGCGCACGCAGCTTTGCGCTGGGGCCCTCGCTCAACTACAACGCCGGCCCCTTCAGCGTGAGCCTGAGCTACCAGCGGGGCCTCTACGCCGCCAATACCACCAAGAACAACGTGCTGGGCATCGGGATCGCCATTCCTCTGTGGATCAAGCACTGACCTCGCACATTCCGCACTGCACACCATGACCCACAAATCTCTGATGGCGTTGCCCCTGATGGCCGCCTGCGCGCTGGTCCATGCCGCCACGCCCGCCGAGCTGCAGGCGGTTTTCGACCGCTATGTGCAGGCCGTGCACGCGGCAGACATGGGTGCGGTGCGTGCGCTGATCGCCCCGGATGTCGAGCGATCGGACTACCCGGCTTGCACTGCGCCGATGGACAACCCGACCTGCCTGGCGCTCTACATCGACCAGACCGTGGTGCAGCCGCGCGCACGGCTCACTGTGCTTTCGGTGGAGGTGCGCGCCAGTGAGTTGACCGCCCGGCTGGAGGTGCGCAGCCCGCTGTATGAGAAGGCGGGCGTGGAGCGCATCGTCGGCAGCGATGCGCTGCGCATCGAGGGCGGCCAGATCCGGGCCTTCCGCTTTGTGCCGGACTTCGCAGACCCCGCCACGGCCCGCTTCTTCTCCAGCATCGGCATCACGCCGCGCCCCCGCAGTTCCCAACCCTGAGTCTGAAATAGATGTTCAAGTATTTCCCCACCAACTACGTCTGGAACCTGTCCGTCGATCTCGCCATTGAAATGGGCGCGCGGATCGGCGAAATCGAGGAGATGTGCGCCCCCCTGCAAGAGGCCGCCAAGGCCCCGGACGCTGCGGGCACGCAGGCTTTTCGCGAGACCTGGGTGCGCATGGCCGACAAGCTCTGCGGACTGGCTGAAGAAGACGAAACCCGGGGTCGCATGCTTTCGGCCGGTGAGAAGTACCGGCGCGCTGCGAGCTACCTGATCACCGCTGAGCGGCTGCAGGCGCACAACGCACCGGGCCGCCTGACCATCTACCGCCGCGAACTGGAGCTGTTCCTCAAAGGCTCGGCCCTGCTGGGCGATCCATTGGAGCGCGTGGAAATTCCGTACGAGGGAACCCACCTCTCTGCCCTCTATTACCCGGCCAAGGGGCTCCGGCCGGGCCAGCGGGCGCCGATTCTGGTGCAGCTCAACGGGCTGGACTCGACCAAGGAAATGAAGCACCTGGTTGGACTGCCTGCGTGGCTGGCCCACCGTGGCGTGTCCTCCCTGGTGGTGGATCAGCCAGGGACCGGCGAAGCCCTGCGTCTGCACGGACTGACCGCGCGGTACGACACCGAGCACTGGGCCAGCCGCGTGGTGGACTGGCTGGAGCAACACCCCGCCGTGGACCCGAAGCGCATCGGCTGCGAAGGCGTGTCCCTGGGAGGCTACTACTGCCCGCGCAGTGTGGCGATGGAGCCGCGCTTTGCCTGCGGCGTGGCCTGGGGCGCGAACCACGACTGGCGGGACGTGCAAGAACGCCGCTTGCAGAAAGAAGGCGACTTCCCGGTGCCGCACTACTGGGCCCACGTGTGCTGGGTATGGGGTGCCAAGGACATCGACGACTTCATGCGGATCGCGCAGAACGTGCACCTGGACGGCGTGGTCGAGAAGATCCGCGTGCCTTTCCTGGTCACGCACGGCGAGCGTGATTCGCAAATCCCGCTGAAGTGGGCGCACCGCACCTACGAGCAGCTGGTCAATAGCCCCCGGCGAGAACTCAAGGTGTTCACCGACCGCGAAGGCGGCTCGCAGCACGCGAGCTTTGACAACAGCATCAATGCGGGCCACTACATCGCGGATTGGGTGGCAGAAGTCCTGGGCGGACACACCGCCTGCAGGGCTTGAAGCCCCACCGCACCACTGACACCACAAAGGATCAAGAGATGAACATCATTGGACCCGACGCGCTGGTTTTTGGCGTGGACGACATCGCCGCCTGCGCGCAGTACCTGACGGACTACGGGCTGACCCCGGTCGGGGTGACGGCACAGGGCGGGCGCTTCGAGGCGCTGGACGGGACAGCCGTGGAAATACGCGCTCATGACGACCCGGAGTTGCCGCCTTCGCTGGGCACAGCCAGCCTGCTGCGCGAAACCGTCTACGGCGTAGCCGACGCGGCCACGCTCGATACCATCGAGGCCGAACTGACCCGCGACCGCGTGGTGGTGCGCCAGGGCGGCGTGCTGCGCACCACGGACGACCTGGGCTTTGCCCTCGCGTTCCAGGTCACCGTGCGCAAGCCGCTGTCGATGCCTGCCGAATCCGTCAACGCCCCCGGGGCCGCGCCGCAGCGGGCTCCCAACGCGCTGGGTCTGCCGCCAGACCTGGTGGCGCGACCCCGCTCGCTGTCGCATGTCGTGTACTTCGTTCCGGACGCGGCCAAGGCCGAGGCGTTTTATGCCCGCCTGGGTTTTGTCTGCACAGACCGGTTCACGGGCGTCGGCCCCTTCCTGCGCCCTGCGGGCACGCAAGACCACCACACGCTGTTCATGATCCAGACGCCCCCGTTCATGAAAGGCTGCGAGCACTTCACCTTCCACATGGGCGGCCCCACTGAGTTGCTGCTGGCCGGCACCCGCTTTGTGGAGAAGGGCTACCAGAGCTTCTGGGGCCCCGGGCGCCACCGGTTCGGCAGCAACTGGTTCTGGTACTTCAACTCGCCCCTGGGCTGCCATGTCGAATACGACGCCGACATGGACCAACATGACAACACCTGGGCGCCGCGGGAGGTGCCGATGAGCGCCGATGCCTCGCAGCTGTTCCTGTTCCAGCACCGCGAGAAGTGGGCGCCCTCGGGCCCGCCGCCAGCGCAGGCGCACCATTGAGCCGGCACCATGAAGCTGTGCCACTGGAGCGACCTGCCCGACGGTGCCTCGCGGGGCTTTGACCCCGCAGGCCACGGCCAGGACACGGTCATCGTCGTGCGGCAGGGCCTGCGGTTGCATGCCTATGCCAACGTCTGCCCCCACGATGGCGTCCCGATGGCATGGCGCAAGGACCGGTATCTGAACACGGCCGGTGACCGCATCGTCTGTGCGGCCCATGGCGCACTGTTTGACATCGTCACCGGGGTGTGCACTCTGGGGCCGTGCCTGGGCGATGCGCTCACCCCCGTACCCCTGGTCCTGCAAGCCAATGGCGACGTCCATCTGGCGAATCCAAAAAAATGAACAAGGAGACAAACCCATGAGCCTATCTTCCCAACGCATCCTGGTTATTGGCGGCGGATTTTCCGGCATGGCAGCGGCCATTGAGCTGAGCAAGCAGGGCGCCAAGGTGGATCTGGTCGAGATCGACCCCGGCTGGCGCAGCTATGGCGCCGGCATCAGCCTGGGGGGCGCGACGCTGCGGGCGCTGCGGCGCCTGGGTGTTCTGGAGGCCTTTCTGGCCCAGGGCAACGCCTCGGACGGCGTGAACCTGCACCTCCCCCATGGCCCCCTGGTGGCCACGCTGCCCACGCCCCGCATTGCGGGCGACGATGTGCCGGGTGGCGGCGCCATCCTGCGCCCGGTGCTGGCCCGCATCCTGGCCGAGGCCACCCGCGCAGCGGGCGCCAATGTCCGTCTGGGCTGCACCTTCGCTGCCATCGACCAGCAGGCTGACGGGGTGCTGGTGACTTTCACCGACGGCCAGCGCCAGCGCTATGACCTGGTGATCGGCGCGGACGGGCTCTACTCCAAGGTGCGCGAAGCCGTGTTTGAAAACGCCCCCCGGCCGCGCTACAGCGGCCAGGCGGTGTGGCGCGCCGTGCTGCCCCGGCCGCCAGAGATCGAGACGGCCACCATGTGGATGGGGCCCCAGATCAAACCCGGCGTGAACCCGGTCTCCAAGACCGAGATGTACCTCTTCGTCACCGAGCCGCGCCCCACCAACGACCATGTCGATCCAGCGACGTTTGTGGACGCCCTGCGCGCGCTGCTGGAGGGCTTTACTGCCCCCACGCTGCAGGCTATCCGCAGCCAGATCGGCCCGGACTCGCAGATCGTGTACCGCCCGCTGGAAGGGCTGCTCATGCCCCGACCCTGGTCCCGTGGGCGCGTGGTGCTGATCGGCGACACGGTGCACGCCACCACGCCCCACCTTGCATCGGGCGCCTGCATCGGCATCGAGGACGCGCTGGTACTGGCCGATGAACTGGCGCAGTCAGCGGGCGACGTGCCGGCTGCGTTGGCGGCCTTTGAAAGCCGCCGCTGGGAGCGCTGCCGCATGGTGGTGGAGAACTCGGCACGCCTGGGCGAGATCGAGATCGACGGGGGCGACAAGGAAGAGCACTCACGCATCATGCGGGAGTCCCTCATGGCGTTGGCCCAGCCCATCTGAAGCGAGGTCGCCATGATCACAACCAATTCGCTGCGGGGCCGCGTGGCCCTGATGGTGGGCCATTGCGCGGGCATGGTCGATCTGGTCGCGTTGCCGGTGTGGGTGGGCACGCTGATCTCGGTGTACCACTTCGACCCGCAGCAGGCGGGCCTGCTGGCTACCTTGTTTCTGGCCGGGGCGGTCGCGGCTAGCCTGGTGCTGGCGCCGTTCTTCCAGCTGCTGCGTGGGCGCAGCGTGGCTACCACAGGGTTTGCTGGCGCTGCCGTGGCATTTGCCGCAGCCTCCACCACGCAACAGTTTGCCTTGCTGGCCCTGTTGCACGGCGTTGCCGGGGTGGCTGCGGGCGCGGCCCTGAGCGTTACGCATGGCACCATCGCCCGCAGCCAGAACCCCCACCGCCTGTTCGCGCTGGTGGGCATGGCGCTGGGGGTGTTTGCCATCGTGTTCCTTGGCGGCACGCCGGTGCTGGTGGCGCAGCAGGGCGGGCCGGTGCTGTTCCAGGTGTTTGCCGGTGTCATGGCGGTGGGGGCGATGACTGCGGCAGTGGCGTTTCCCGCGCCTGACATAGCGGGTGGTGCGGAGCGTTCACGGACGCCTGCCACGCCTTTGCCTGCCGCCGTCTGGTGGGGCGTGACAGGCATCGCGGCCCTGGGATTGGTGCAGTCCATGACCTTCAGCTTTCTGGAGCGCGTGGGCAGCGACCGTGGTTATGGCCTGCAGGCGGTCACCGGGGTGCTCATTGCCCTGGGGGTGGTCAACCTCTTCCCTGCGGCCCTGGCGGCGGTGCTGGAAAAGCGCTGGGCAGCCCGCAACGTGCTGCTGGCGGGACCTGCGCTGCAGGCTTTGCTGGTGGTGGTGATCATGAACTCGTCCATGTTTGCACCCTATGCGGCGGCCGCCGCCGTGTTTGCGGCCGTGATGATCTTCACGCACACCTTTGCCTTTGGCGTGCTGGCGCGGCTGGACCCCAGTGGCCGTGCGCTGGCCGCGACTCCTGCCATGCTGATGTTTGGTGCGGCCATTGGGCCCATCCTCGGTGGCACGCTGGTCAAGGCCTGGGGCTATGGCAGCTTGGGGGTGGCCGCCTTGGTGATTGATGCAGTGGCGGTCTATGCATTTGCACGCATTCATCGTGCTCCGGGTACTGCAGTCGCAGTGAAAGGCATGGCATGAGCACGCCTTTTGCCTCAGTGCAGACCCAGCAGGCTCGGCTCAGCCGCCGCGCCTGTCTGGTGGCGGCGGCAGCGGGCATGGCTGCGCCGTGGGGCCGCGCGCAGTCGGGGCGGCACGTCACCTTCATCGTGCCCCAGCCTGCGGGCAACCCCAGCGACGTGTTCGCCCGCAAGCTGCAGACAGTGATGCAGCGCGAACTGGGTCAGACCATCGTCATCGAGAACCTGCCGGGCGCTGGGGGCTCCATCGGTGTGCAGCGAATGCTGAACGCGCCAGCCGATGGTGCAACGCTGGTCGTTGCGTCGCAGACCGAGCCCATCCTCACGCCCTTGTCTCTGGCCAGCGCGCGGTACAAGCCCGAGCAGATGCGTGCCATCGGCACGCTGGGGCGGACCAGCTACGTGCTGGCAGGCCGGACCGACATGCCCGCCACCACCCATGCACAGTTGCTGGATATTGCGCGGCAAGCGGCGGCCGCTGGCAAGCCGCTGACCTTTGGGCACATCGGTCAAGGTTCGATGATCCACCTGATGGGGACACAGTGGGCGCGCCTGTGTGGCGTGCCGCTGGTGCATGTGCCGTACCGGGGTGTGCCACCGGTCGTGCAAGACCTCATGGGCAATCAGATCGATCTGTCCTTTGTGCCGCTGGGCGGCGCGTCGCTGAACATGCTGGAGACGGGCAAGCTGCGCGCCTTCGGCAGCACCGCCGCCAATGCGCCTGCGCTGCTGCCGCACGTCGCGCCATTGAGCCAGCAGTCTGCGGCGCTCAAGGGCTTTGAATACACCGCCTGGGGCGCGCTGCTGGTGGCGCGCAATACCCCCGACGCGGCGGTGCGTCGCCTGCACCAGGCCTTTGGTGTGGCCCTGCGCGACACCGAGGTCCAGAGCTTTCTGCGCGCCAATGGCACCGAGCCCCAGGAGCCTCTGTCACTGGCCGCCCTGGACCACTTCTACCAATCCGAAATCCAGATCCACCAGGCCCTCGCCCGAACCGTGGGCGTGGTGCCTGAGTGAGCTTTGTACCCCTGCCATGACCAAACCCCAACGCCGCTTTGTGGACCTTTCCATCTACCTGGAAAACGATGTCCTCTCCGACCCGCCCCCCCTGGCGCCCAAGATCACGTACCAGAAGCACGCCGACACGCTGCCCGAGTTCATGGCCATGATCCCGGGCACCCAGCCTGAGGACTACCCGGATGGCGAAGCAGCTGCCGCCGAATGGGTGACGCTGACCACGCACAACGGCACGCACCTGGATGCGCCGTGGCACTTCCACTCCACGCAGGACGCGAAGAACGGCGGAGCCCGTCCCTCCATCACCATTGACGAGGTGCCGCTGGAATGGTGCTTTCAGCCGGGTGTGAAGCTGGACTTTCGCCACCTGCCCGATGGCTACGTCGCCACCGCCGCCGATGTGCAGGCCGAGCTGGCCCGCATCGGCCACACGCTGCAGCCGCTCGACATCGTGGTGGTCAACACCCGCGCTGGGTCGCGCTACGGGCACAAGGACTACCTGGGCGCGGGGTGTGGCATGGGCTACGAAGCGACGATGTACCTGCTGGAGCGCGGTGTGCGCCTCACGGGCACCGATGCCTGGAGCTGGGATGCGCCGTTTTCGTACACCGCCCAGCGCGTGGCCGAGACAGGCAACAAGGCCCTGATCTGGGAGGGCCACAAGGCGGGCCGCGACATCGGCTACTGCCATCTTGAGAAGTTGCACAACCTAGAGGCGCTGCCGGCCACGGGGTTCACGATCAGCTGCTTCCCCCACAAGATCCGCGGTGCCTCGGCAGGCTGGACGCGCGCGGTCGCCATTTTTGAAGACTGAGGAGTCCGTTCATGGGTTTTCCATCCATCCACCGCGTGGTCACGGGCCACAACACTCAAGGCCGGGCCGTGGTCGCCAGCCAGGGGCCGCTGCCCACCGTGGTCGAGATTGCGGCCATTCCCGGTACGGTGTTCCATGAGGTCTGGAGCACATTGCAATCGCCCGCCGTCGTGGACAACGGCCCGGACCCTACGCTCGGTCCGCTGGTGCTGCCGCCCCCGCAGGGTGGCACGCGCATCCGGTTCGTGGACATTCCGCCCGATACGCCCGAGTTCCTCGCACGGGGTGCCGAGCGCATGCATGACGCCTTCAGCCAGATTGGCGATGCGGCCGCCTCCACGGTGAAAACCGACTCCCCCCACCCGCTGATGCACCGTACCGAATCGGTGGACTACGGCGTGGTGATTGAAGGCGAACTGACGCTGGTGCTGGACGAAGGCGAAGTGCCACTGCGCCCCGGCAGCGTGGTGGTGCAGCGGGGTACCAACCACGCATGGGCCAACCGTTCGGGCGCGCCGTGCCGCATGCTGTTTGTGCTGGTGGACGGGCGCTTTGATGAGTCAGTGGCCGCACCTGCCAAGGAGCAGCCATGAGCACGCGCCGTCAATGGCTGGGCGCTGCAGCGTCCGCAGCGGTGGTCCCCTGGGCGTGGGCGCAGGCCCCGTATCCCGCGCGCCCTTTGAGCTGGGTGGTACCTTACCCGGCCGGGGGCTTTGGCGACGCGATGTCGCGCCTGCTGGTGCAGAAGCTGGGAGAGCGCATGCAGCAAGCCGTGGTCGTGGAAAACAAGCCCGGAGGTGCCGCGCAACTGGCGGCTCAGTACGTCAAGCAGCAGCCCGCCGATGGCCACACCTTGCTGTACGCAGACATCGGCCCGCTGGCCATGTACCCGGCTCTGTACGCCAAGCTGAGCTTCAGCCCTCTCAAGGACTTTGCCCCCCTGACGCGCTTGTTCAAGTCGCCGCTGGTCGTGGTCGTGCCTGCGGGCAGTCCGTTCCAGACTCTGGCCGACCTGCTGCGCGCGGCGGCTGCGGGTGATGGGCTCAACTATGGCTCGTACGGGCAGGGCAGCCAGCCCCATGTGTGGACCGAGCAGCTGCGCATCAAGACGCGTTCGCGCATGACCCATGTGCCCTACCAGGGCGCAGCGCCCGCGCTGCAGGACCTGATGGCCGGGCGCCTGGATTTCATGTGCGATGTGGTGGCATCCAGCTTGCCGCTGGTGCGCGAAGGCAAGCTGCGCGCGCTGGTCAGCGTGGGCAGCGAGCTGCGCCTGCAGGTGCTGCCCCAGGTGCCCACGCTGACCGAAGCCGGGCATGCGGACCTCGACACTCCGGGCTGGAACGGTGTGATGGTGCGCGCGGGCACGCCTGCGCCGGTGGTCGAAGTGCTGCACAAGGCGGTGGTGGCGGCGCTGGAGTCGCCTGAGGTGCTGGGCCGCTACCGGCCGCTGGGCCTGGAGCCTGCACCGCTGGCGCCCTCTGCATTTGGCGAGTTCATCCAGAGCGAATCGCAGCGATGGGGCTTGGCCATTCGCCAAGCCGGGATCAAGGTCGAATGAGTCTCTTTGATCTGCAGGGTCGCACCGCCCTGGTTACGGGGGCCACCCAGGGCCTGGGTCTGGCGATTGCGCGCACCCTGGCCGAGCAGGGCGCCCGGGTGGTGGTCTCTGACCGCGATGCGCTGGCCTGTGAGCAGGTCGCTGCGTCGTTGCCCAACGCCATCGGTATCGCTGCCGACATGGCGGTGCCTGCGGCCATCGCTGCGCTGGTGGAGCGCGCCGGGCCGCTGGACATCCTTGTCTGCAATGCCGGTATCCAGGGGCCTGCGGGGCCTTTGGCCAATGCCAGCGATGCAGACTGGCAGCAGGTGTTTGACATCAACCTGTGCGCCGCAGCGCGGCTGTGTGCCTTGGTGCTGCCTGGCATGGCAGCGCGGGGCGGCGGCAGCGCGGTGCTCATCTCCAGCATCGCGGGCCTGCGCGGCAACCGGTCGATGGGCCTGTACGGGCTGACCAAGGCGGCGCTGGCCCAGTTGGCGCGCAACCTGGCTGTGGAATGGGGACCCATGGGCGTACGGGTCAACGCCGTATCGCCCGGCCTCATCTGCACGCCGTTGGCTGAGCGGCTCATGGCCGACGACGCCTTCATGGCGCGGCGCATCCAGGCCACGCCGCTGCGGCGCGCCGGAGAACCCGAGGAAGTGGCTGGCGTGGTCGCCATGCTGGCCAGCCCCGCCGGGGCCTTTGTGACCGGACACAACCTGGTGGTCGACGGCGGCACCACCATCAGCGATGGGAGTTGAAACCATGCACGGCATGCTGAACCGAAGAACCCTGCTGGCCAGTGCCTTGGCGCTGCCCATGAGCACCTGGGCAGCCACCTGGCCCACACGGCCGTTGCGCATCGTCCTGCCGTTCGCGGCCGGAGGCAGTTCGGACCTGGTGGCCCGCCTGCTGGCCGACAAGCTGGGCCTGGCCCTGGGCAGCCCGGTGGTGGTGGAGTCGCGCGCGGGTGCCAACGGCATCATTGCCTCGGAGTCCGTAGCCCGCAGCACCGACGGGCATTCGCTGCTGTGGGTCAGCGCCGCTCACGCCATCAACGGCAGCCTTTACCCCCGGCTGCCGTATGACACGCAGCGCGACTTTGCCCCCGTAGCCCTGGTGGCCAGCCCCGGGCCCATGGTGATTGCCGTGCCTGCAGCCCTGCCGGTGCGCAGTCTGTCCGACCTGATGGACCTGGCTCGGCGCAAGCCTGGGCAGGTCAGCTACGCATCGGCCGGGGTCGGCAATGTGCTGCACCTGGCGGGCGAGATGCTGGCGCAGCAGGCCGGAGTGCAGTTGCTGCACGTGCCCTACAAAGGCGCTGCGCCCGCCCTCAATGATCTGGCGGCCGGGCAGGTGAACCTCATGTTCAACAGCGCCCTGGCCGTGGCCCCCATGGTCAAGGACGGGCGCATTCGCCTGCTGGCGCAGACCGGCGCGCAGCGCTCGCCTGCCTTGCCCTCCGATCTGCCCACCGTGGCCGAAACGCCGGGACTGGCAGGCTTTCAGGTCACGGGCTGGTTTGGCTTGTTGGCGCCTGCAGCCCTTCCCACCGAGGCCATCGCGCGGCTCAATGCCGAATGCGTTCGCATCCTGGCCCAGCCCGAGCTGCGCGAAAAGCTGGCCCTGCTGGGCAGTGCCGATGCCCCCACCCAGAGTGCGCGTGAGTTTGGCGCATTTCTGACTGCAGAGACCGACCGCTATGCCCGCGTGATCCGGGCGGCGGGGCTGCGACTGGAAACACCTTCTTCCTGATAGGACTGGCGATGCGATTTGCAACTCTGAAAGACGGCAGCCTGGACGGCCGCCTGGTACTGGTTTCTTCCACCGGCTTGCAGGCCGTCGAAACCGCCCCGATAGCGACCAGCTTGCTGGCAGCCTTGCAGAACTGGGATGCTGTAGAGCCCGCCCTGCGCGAGCGCGCTGCTGCGCTGGAGGCGGGCACGGCAACCGGCAGCTTTACGTTCGATCCCGCCGCATGCAGCGCCCCCTTGCCGCGCAGCCCGCAGTGGCTGGATGCGTCGGCGTTCCTCAACCATGGACGCTTGATGGAGCGCGCCTTCAACACGCCGCCCATTCCGCATTTCGACACGATCCCTGTCATGTACCAGGGCGCGAGTGACGACTTTCTGGGCCCGCACGACGACGTACCGATGGCCAGCGAAGCCGATGGCATCGATTTCGAAGGCGAGTTCGGCGTCGTCTGTGGCCCGGTGCCCATGGGCGTGACGCCTGAAGCAGCATTGAATTGCGTCCGCCTGGTGGTGCAGATCAACGACTGGAGCCTGCGCGCGCTGGGCCCGCACGAAATGAAGACGGGCTTTGGATTCTTGCAGGCCAAGCCTTCCACCAGCTTTGCCCCGCTGGCCGTGACGCCGGATGAACTGGGCGATGCCTGGCAGAACGGGCGGGTGCATCTGCGGCTGCATGTGGACTCCAACGGCCAATGGTTTGGCCACCCGCATGGCGGCGAAATGAACTTCAGCTTCTGCCAGCTCATTGCCCACGCGGCCCGCACACGGCGGCTCACGGCAGGCACCATCATCGGTTCGGGAACCGTGTCCAACCAGGCCCGCGATGCAGGCTCAGCCTGCCTGGCCGAGCGGCGTGTGATCGAGATCCTGGACGAGGGCGCCGCCAAGACGCCGTTCATGCGCTACGGCGATACCGTGCGCATGCAGGCGCGCTGGCCCGATGGTCGTGAGGGGCCTTTTGGTGTGGTGCACCAGCGCGTGGTGGCTGCAGGCACGGGGGCACGCTGATGCATGTGGTTGTTACCGGTGCTGGCGGGTTCATTGGTGCCGCCCTGGCCGAGCGGTTGCAGTCCGCCCCACTCGTGCCCGGTACGCCCTTGCGATTGACGCTGGTGGACCGCGTCGGGCCTGCTGCGCCTTGCGCGCCGGGCGTGCAATGGCACGTCGGTAGCTTTGCCGATCGCGCTTTGTTCGAAACCCTGGAAGACGATCCGCCCGACTGCGTATTCCACCTGGCCAGTGTCCCGGGATCGCTGGCCGAGCGTGAGCCTGCGCTGGGTGTGCAGGCCAATTTGCTGGATACCGTGGCCTTGTGCGAAGGGCTGGCGCGCCCAGTGCGCGCAGGGCGGGCACCCGTCCCGCGGCTGGTGTTTGCCAGCTCGGTGGCGGTGTATGGCGCGCTGGGCGCCCAGGCGGTCGATGAGCGCCAGTGGCCGCAGCCCACGCTCAGCTACGGGGTGCACAAGTGGATGGCGGAATTGCTGGTGGCGGACTACAGCCGGCGTGGCGATATCGATGGCCGCAGCCTGCGGCTGCCCGGCATCGTGGCGCGGCCCCCGGCAGAAACGGGCTATGGCTCCGCATTCATGAGCCAGATATTCCATGCCCTGCAGGCGCGGCAGGCTTACATGTGCCCCGTGTCGCCGCAGGCCACGGCGTGGTGGATGTCGCTGGAGTGTTGTCTGGACAACCTGATGCATGCCGCGCGCCTGCCCGCGCAGGGCCTGCCGGCCGAACGGTGCTGGCAACCTCCGGTGCTGCGCTCTTCGGTGGAAGAGGTCGTGCAGGCCATTGCCCGCGCGGTGGATGCCGATCCGGCCGAGTGGATTCGGTATGTGCCTGAGGCCCATATCGAAACGCTGTTTGGCCGCCTGCCCGCCTTGCACACGCCCCGCGCGGAGGCGGCCGGTTTTCGGAACGACGGCTCGCTGCAGTCCCTGGTCACAAGCGTGCTGGGCGGGCTGCAGGGCGGTGGTGGAGTGAAGTAGGGGGCGACAAAAAAAGGGCGCGCCACGGGACGCGCTGCGGGGCAGGCGCCGGACTGGTGGGCGGCGCCGTGTGCCGCAGCGCTCCCGTGACGCGCCGGGCCCTCAGCCGATGCGGGCGCTGGTCTGCGGCGCGTTCAGGGCGTCTCGACCGCGAAGTCCAAGCCCGCATTCGCCTGCAGCCGCGCGATGAGCCGGTCGCCCATCGCTGGGGCCGTGGTCCAGATGCCGCCAGGCGTTTCCGTGGCTTCCTGCAGCAGGCACACCGCCGCTTCGGTGATCATCTTGGAGGTGGAACCATAGCCCGGGTCGCGGTCGCCCTTCACGCCCACGCGCAGGGTGTGGCCTGCGTCGTCGGTGCCCAAAAACAGCACATCGTAGAAGCCGTTTTCGCGTTCCTCGCGCGAAGGGCCTTCGCCGGGCTTGGGGCCCTTGTCCGAGCCCAGCGACTTGTCGCCCGCCACTGCGTTGGCGATGGCCTCGCCCTTTTCGCCGGGGCCGGTGATGAGCATTTCGTCGTAGACAAGGTCGGTGCCGTAGGCGTGCTGCAGCAGGAAGTTGGAGCGGTGCACATTGCGCGTGTTGATGGCGGCCATCACGAACGGGGCCACCCAGACGCCATCGCCCAAAGCCTCGTCCACCATGGGCTTGTTGCCCGAAGGCTGGCGCGGACCTTCAAACCCGGGGGTGAGCGAGAAGGGGTTTTTCAGCAGGTCCAGCACACCGGGCTGGGTGGCAGCGGCCGCCATGGTGGCCTTGAGGCTGGCGGCGGTGCCACCTGAGAAAGTGCCCTTCATCTTGCGCACCCGGCCGCGCACGCGGGGTGCGGGGTGGCCGAAGCGGTGGCGGAATTCCTTTTGCAGCAGGAACACGCCCAGGTCGAACGGGATCGAGTCGAACCCGCACGAGAACACGATGCGCGCGCCGCTGGCCTTGGCGGCGGCTTCATGCGCGTCGATCATCTGGCGCATCCAGGCGGGCTCGCCGCACAGGTCCACATAGTCCACCCCGGCCTTGGCGCAGGCGGCCACCAGTTCGTTGCCATACAGCTGGTAGGGGCCTACGGTGGTCAGCACCAGGCGCGTGGCGTCCATCAGCGCCTGCAGGCTGGCGGGGTCGCTGGTGTCGGTCACGATCAGTGGGGTGTCGGCGGGGGCGCCCACTTCGTCGCGCACGGCGGCGAGTTTGTCGGCATTGCGGCCCCCCATGGCCCAGCGCAGGCCGCTGCCGGCGGGGTAGCGTTGCAGCAGATATTCGACCACCAGGCGGCCGGTGAAGCCGGTGGCGCCGTGGACGACGAGGTCAAAAGGTTTGGTCATGGTGGGGGCTCCGTCCGTCAGAAGTACAAGGTCCGGGGGCGGGCAGAAGTTGCCTTGCCCGGAGAGGCTGCCATTCTCTGTGGCCGTGCCTGCTGCCTCTGTCGCGCAGGTGCGTGGCGAGGGCCGCGTAGGGCCTGAACAACGGCTTGCACCGAATTTTCTGAGAAAAAGTACCGTAAAACGATACCGGATAGCCTGCGGGTGGCCACTGTTACGGTTCAATGCAGACACGCAAGTTACGTCTGGGCACCATTCGTTCCGTGTTCAACCAACGCCCTTCAGGGCACCACAGCAATGTCTTCTTCTCCCATCGTTGTTCAGCGTGACACCAAGGCCTGGCAGCTGCAGGTGTGGGTCTCGTTCGGCATCGCGGTTTTTCTGTGCGCCGTGGGTCTGGCGTGGCTGCCAGGCGAGCAGCTGGAGCAGGCGTTCATGGTGATGGGCTACGTGTTCTGCCTCTCGGCCGCGTTTGTGCTGGCCAAGTTTGTGCGGGACAACGAAAGCGCCTCGCGCCGTGGCGGTGGTGACACCCCCATGTGGAAGCTGGTGGTGTGGGGGGGCTTTGCGGTGGCCATGGGCCTCACGGGCTGGGGCCTGCTGAGCATGGACATCAACGTGACCTACAAGGCGTTCCTGGGCGTGAGCTGGCTGTACCTGATCACCACCGCCTTCACGCTGGCCAAGATGCTGCGCGACCGCCATGAGGCCGACCTGCTCGACGCCCGCCTGCAAGGCCGCCGCGAAGCCGCCCAGGCCGCTGCCCAGAACAGCAGCGTGAACTGAGCGCACCCGGTGTGCACAGGCGGCAAGCAGCCGCCCTTCTGGACGAATTTCTTTCTGGTTCTTTCTGGTTCTTTCTGGTTCTTTCTGGTCTTTCGACCCGGTCTGCTCCGCATCTTGGGTGTGGGCGGGCCGTACCCTGAGGAGTGAATGATGATGAATGCCATGTTTTCTTCGTGGGGCTCTGCCGCTCGCCTGCCCCGCGCTCTGCTGGCCGCTGGTGTGGTGTGTGCGGCCCTGGTGGCTGCTGCGCCGGCCCGTGCCCAGAGCGAGGCTTCTGCCGCGCTGTCGCTTTTGCCCGTGGCCTCGGTGGTGGGCACGGCGTCGGTGGCCTCGGCGGCCGCCGGTGCGGTGGTGACGGTGCCGGCGGCGTTGTCGGTGGGCGGCGCGGTGCTGACGGTGCGGGCGGTGGAGGCCTCGGCCGTGGGCACGGTGTACCTGCTGGAGCGTGCCTCGGATGGTGCGCAGGTGAGTGTGGAGGTGGTCGGCCGTGGTGCGGCGGGATCGGCCTATGCCGTGGGCACCCTGGTCACCTGCAGCGTGATCGGCACGGGCGTGATCCTGTCGGCGGCAGGCGAGGCCATTGCCTTTGTGCCCAATGCCATCGGCCGCGCCTTGCTGCACAACGAACGTCTTTGAGGAGCGGCACGATGGTGAGAAACCTGACCCTTGACCGCAGTCCCGCGCAGCGCATCCCTGCCGTGGTGGGCATGGTGTTCCTCGCTGGGGTCGCGCTGCTGGCCGCCACGCCGGCCCACGCTGGCCGCTCGTGCGAGTCGCGCAAGCCCGTGCCGCCGCAGGTGATCGAGCGCGGCATGAAGCTGGCCGAGCAGACCTCGGTAGCGCTGGATGCCGAACATGCCAAGTCGGGCGCACAGGTGGTGGCGCTGGCCCGTGCGGGGCAGGACCTCTCCAAATACGGCCTGCGCTATTCGCACTTTGGCTGGGCCTACAAGACGGCCGAAGGCCCGTGGCGCGTGGCGCACAAGCTCAACGAATGTGGCACGGCGGTGGGCCACCTGTACCGCCAGGGCCTGGGCGAATTCTTTCTGGACGATCTGTGGCGCTACGAGGCCGTGTACGCCGTGCCCACGCCCGAGGTGCAGCAGCGCCTCCTGGCCGTGTTGCAGGACAAGGGCCGCACCAAGACGCTGCAGCACCCGCCCTACAGCATGGTCAGCTACGCGTGGAGCCGCAAATACCAGCAGTCCAACCAGTGGGCGCTGGAGACCCTGGCGATGGCCATGGAGCCCGCCACCTTGCGCTCGCGCGACCAGGCGCAGGCCTGGCTGCAGTTCAAGGGGTATGAGCCCACCACGCTCAGGCTGGGGCCGCTCACGCGCATGGGCGGGCGGGTCGGGTCGGCCAACATTGCGTTTGACGACCATCCGAACGAAAAGCGGTTCTCGGACCGCATTGAGACCGTGACCGTCGACTCAGTCCTGGCATGGATGCAGCGCACCCAGCTGGCAGCCACACCGGTGGTGCTGGCGATTAAAAATTGAATCAAAATGCCAGCAGGCGCAATCAATACATGCGCTGAAAGCTATAAAAAGAAGAGCATTTGCCGGTGCGCTACCGCGCGCACCCAACCCGGCGCACAGCGCCACCGAGGAGAAGAACATGAGCAAGTCGCTGAGACTGTCCGAAAAATGGTTCCGCCGTGGCCTGTGGCTGGTGGCGCTGGTGTTTGCCAGCTTCCTCATCGGGCTGGGCGGCACCATCGTGGGCGATCTGCCCAAGGTCGAGACACCGCTGCGGGTGGACGACTTTCTGGACAAAGCCGCAGCCGACAAGCTGCGCGCCGAGGTCAAAACAGCACGCCAGGCCGAGCAGGACGCGCAGACCGCGCTGGAGCAGGCCCAGCTGCAGCGCAGCAAGGTGCGCAGCGAGGTGCAGGCTGAGCGGGAGAGCTTCAACAACTGGCTGTCCACGCGCAGCGCCACGCAGCGCGCTGACCAGGATCCCGAGGTGATCGCGCGCACCCAGGCGCTCGATGCCCTCAAGCTGGTGGAGCGCAAGGCCCAGCAGGCGGTGGAGATGCAGCAGCAGGCTGCCCTTGATGCCCGCCAGGCGGCAGCCGCCCGGCAGGAGCAGCTCAATCAGATGGAGTCCGACGGCTACGTGAAGCTCGGGGCCGAGCGCCGCAAGGTCGAGCTGCGCGTGTTCCTGTACCGCCTGGCCCTCACGCTGCCGCTGCTGGCCGCCGCCGGCTGGCTGTTCGTCAAGAAGCGCAAGAGCACCTACTGGCCGTTCGTGTGGGGTTTTATCTTCTTTGCGCTGTTTGCCTTCTTTGTGGAGCTGGTGCCCTACCTGCCGAGCTACGGCGGCTACGTGCGCTACGTGGTGGGCATTGCCGTGACGGCTGTGGTGGGGCGCTATGCGATCCAGGCGCTCAACCGCTATCTGGAGCGCCAGAAGCTGGCCGAAGCCTTGCCCGACCAGGAGCGCCGCAAGGAGCTGAGTTACGACGTGGCCCTGGCCCGCCTGGCCAAGAGCGTGTGCCCCGGCTGCGAGCGGCCCGTGGACCTGAAAAACGAGAAGATCGATTTTTGTCCGCACTGCGGCATCGGCCTGTTCGACCACTGCGGCCACTGCAGCACCCGCAAGAGCGCGTTTGCGCGGTTCTGCCATGCCTGCGGCACTGGGGCGGGCGTGAAACTGGCGCAAGAGTGAGGCAGGCCGCGCTGCGGCCCAGGCGGGCCTAGCCCACCATCACCCGGTTGCGCCCCTCGGCCTTTGCGCGGTACAGGGCCGTGTCGGCGGCCAGCAGCAGGGTGTCCATGTCGGCATCCGCGCCCAGGGTGGCGCTGTGCACCAGGCCGATGCTGACGGTGGCCCGCTGGGGGCCGCCCTGCGTCGCATCCAGCGCCTGCCGTTCCACGGCGCTGCGCACCCGCTCGGCAATGGCCTGGGCCTCGGTGGGGGACACGCCGGGCAGCACGGCGGCAAACTCTTCGCCCCCCATGCGACCCAGCACGTCGTCGGCGCGCAACGCGCGCGCCATGGTCTGCGCAATGCTGACCAGCAGCCGGTCGCCCGCGCCGTGTCCGTGCTGGTCGTTGACCTGCTTGAAGTGGTCCACGTCCACCATCATCACCGCCAGCCCGGTGGATTCGCGCTGGTAGCGCTCCAGCAGACGATCGCCCTGTTTGAGCAGTGCGCGGCGTGCCAGCACACCCGTCAGGTCGTCGTGGCGCACGGCATGGTGCAGGCGCCGCAGGGCCTCGGCGCGTGCCGCGCTGGCGCAGGCCACGGCCAGGGGCCCCAGGGCCAGCAGCGTGACGCCCACGCGCAGCGAGAACACATCGCCCGCATGGGCTGGCGTGAAGTTGAGCACGCCAGTGGCCACGCCCGCCATGGTCCACAGGCACACCACCAGCGACAGCAGGCTGGAGGTGAAGGCGCTGTAGCTCAGCGCACACCACAGCAGCCCTGGCACGACAAAAGCCAGCATGCCGGGCCCGCCGATGAGCGTGCGGATGCCCTCGGCCAGCACCAGCGAACTGACGGGCGCAACACGCCAGAACAGCGGCGTGTCCGGGGTGTGCGAGGGCGGGTCTGCCGCGCGCGGAGCGGCCAGCACCACGGGCACGATGAGCATGTAGTTCATCAGCTCGGTGCTGAACCACAGGGACAGCAGGTCCGTCCACGGGGAGTCGAAATACACCGGTGCCGCGCCGCAGCCTGCCAGCGCACCCACTGCGCTGGCAACCAGCGCTGCCAGCAGCAGGTACAGCGCCGCCACGGTGCGCTGCAGCCGCAGGATGGGCTCGTCCAGCCCCCGCAGCACCAGCCAGCCGGCGGTGGCGCCCAGCAGGTTGGCGGCGTTGAGCCACAGGGCCATGCCCCAGGCACTGCCGGTAGCCAGGTCGGCCGCTACATAGCCCACTGCCGCCGCCACCCAGGCGGGTGGCCGTGCCAGATGGGGGTAGCGCACCAGCAGCCCCAGCAGCAGTGCATTGGCAGGCCAGAACGCCGACAAAAAGCCGATGGGACGCGCAAAGATGCCCACCAGGCAGGCGGTGAAGATCAACAGCGCCAGGGCGGCCCAGGCCACGGGCGGGGGAACGGTCCGGGCGGGGGCAAAGAGGCGGGGCAGGGTGGGCGGCATGTCGGCAGCGAAGGCGTGCGGGCCCCGATTGTCCCCGGTGTCAGGGCATGCCCAACAGCAGGGCCACCAATTCGCCCGTGCTGGTGGCCCCCAGCTTGCGCATGATCCGTCCCCGGTGGGCCTCCACCGTGCGGTGGCTGATGTGGAGGTGGCGGGCAATCTGCTTGCTGGTGGCACCGGTGACGATGTGCTGCGCCACCTCGCGCTCGCGCACCGTGAGCGGGGTGCTGACCACCCGGCGGTGCGAGATGTCTTCAAACATCCACACCGCGCGCGCAAACGGTTGGGCGCGGTCCAGCGCGCGGCCCACCACATGGCACCAGAACAGCGTGCCGTCCCGGCGGCGCATCACTCGCTCGTCGCTGTAGCTGCCGGTGTCCATCATGGCGGGCAGGCCCAGGTTGCCGGTGTGGGTGAATTCGTCCAGCGACGGATACAGCGGCGCCAGCGGCTGGCCCAGCAGCTCGGCCTGTTCGTAGCCAAACATGCGGGCAAAGGCGTCGTTGCAGATCTCGATGCAGCGCTCGCGCGTCACGCACATGCCGACGGGGGCCAGGTTGAAGGCCAGTTCCAGCGCTTCATTCAAGGGGGCTTGGAGGGCGGTACGCATGGGGCGGGATTGTGCGGCAGGCCGGGATCAAGCACGGCGCCCTGCGGCCACCACCACGCGGTTGCGGCCTGCGTGTTTGGCGTCGTACAGCGCCTGGTCGGCGGCGCCCAGCCATTCGGCCCAGTTGCCGCCGCCAGAGGTCACGCAGACCATGCCGATGCTCACGGTCACGGGGATGCCCTCCCCCGCTTCTGTGAGGCGGATGTTCTGCACCGCGCTGCACAGGCGCTGGGCCACGGCCGCCGCATGCTCTGCCGTTGCGTCGGGCAGGTACACCAGAAACTCTTCACCGCCCCAGCGGGCTAGCAGGTCCGACCCCCGCAACTCGCCGCCCAGGGCCTCGGCCGCTGCCCGCAGCACGCGGTCGCCCGCCGCATGGCCAAAGCGGTCGTTGATGTGCTTGAAGTGGTCCAGGTCCAGCTGCGCGATGGCGCTACCCACTGGCAGCTGCGCCGGCAGCATGGACATGAGCCAGCGGCGGTTGCCGATGCCGGTGAGCGTGTCCGTCTGGGCCACCTTTTGCAGCCGCACCTCGGCCCGCTCGTTGGACAGGGACGACACCATGAGCGCTACGCCGAAGTGGCAGAACATCTGCGCGTAGAACGCACGGGCAAACCCCAGCGGGCTGGTGGCGTGCGTGGCGATGAGAAACAGCTGCAGTGCAAACAGGCCGGCACTAATTAGTAAAAGCCCGGCCAGCAACCCGCGCGAGGGCAGGGGCTCGGTATGGCGGTCGCGCCAGACCTCGTGGGCCGCCGCCGCCAGTGCCAGCGCGGCCGTCAGGTGGAAGGCGCCCGCGCGCAGCAGGTTGTCGAGCGGAAATTGTGTGGCGATGCCCAGCGCCAGCCAGCCGCCCGGCACTGCCGCCAGCAGAGGCAACGAAACCCGCCGGCGCCCGCTCAGGGTCCGCACGCTGGCCCAGACCAGCATGTAGCCCAGCGTGCCCAGCAGCAGGCTGGTGTGCGTCCACAGCCACTGGGGTAGCACCTGGTACTCGCCCTGGCCCGCCAGCTCGGCGCCGACGGCCAGAAGCAGGTAGGCCGCCGACAGCGGCCGGAGCCCTTGCGGACGGCAGGAATGCCGGCTGACATGGAAGATGCTCAGCGCGCCGGCGACCAAGGCGGTCTTGTAGAGCAGGAGGACGGTAGGGAGGTCAAGCTGTAAACCCATGGCGCTGCGTGGCGGTCGTGTGATGGCAGTTGTTGGAGCGGATCAGATCGGGTGGTCTCCGTCCCCCCGTATGGTGGCCGAAAGAAGTGACAGGTGACAGATGCCAGCGCGGCGCAGGGTGGATTCCGGGGGGGGCTCCTCAGCGCTGGCGCCACCGCTTCTTCCACTGCCGCTGGATCACCCGCGCCACGCGCCAGGCCCATGAGGCGCGGGCACGTTCCAGCACGGCATGCTTGAGCTGCATCCAGTGCGCGTGGGTCCAGGCAAACCAGCGCAATTGCATGAGCGCAGGCTGCGTGAGGGTGAACAGCCGCGCCACCACCGCCGTGCCCACCACCTTGGCCAGCACGATGACGAGCATGCCCAGCACCACATGCCCGCGCCCGATGGCCCAGAGCGCCAGCAGCTTGATCGGCAGCAGCAAGGCCGTAGGCAACGCAAACAAGGCCACCGCAGCCCAGGGCGGCAGGGAGCGCACCCAGCCTTCGATCCAGCGCAGCCCCGGCCAGCGGCCGATGCGCGCCAGCAGGCGCTGCAGAGGCTCCCAGCCCCATTCCTCGAACAGGATCAGCAGCGCCAGCAGGCCGCTGCCCAGGCCCGTGAGGGCCCGCAGGGGCCAGTGCAGCAGGTGACGCAGGAGTTTTGGAATGATTTTGGCCCGATGCGCTAGTGGATCATGCCTGAGGCGCTATGTAAAACATAGCATTCTGGCGGGAGGCATATCCGCAGCTCACACGCCGCGCGCCCGGTCGGCCTTGAACTGTGCGCGGAACTGGGCGAAGGTGCCGGCCTCCAGCGACTCGCGCACCTCGCGCATCAGGTTCAGGTAGTAGTGCAGGTTGTGTACGGTGGTGAGCATGGGGCCCAGCATTTCGCCGCAGCGGTCCAGGTGGTGCAGGTAGGCACGTGAGAAGCCTTCACGTCCGCCGTCGTCCCACGACACGCCCGAGCTGCCTGCGCAGGCGTAGCAGGTGCAGCTGGTGTCCATGGGCTTGTGGTCGGCCTTGTGGCGTGCGTTGCGGATCTTCAGGTCGCCAAAACGCGTGAACATCGTGCCGTTGCGCGCGTTGCGCGTGGGCATCACGCAGTCGAACATGTCCACACCGTCGGCCACGCCCTGCACCAGGTCTTCGGGCGTGCCCACGCCCATCAGGTAGCGGGGCTTGTGTGCGGGCAGGCGGTGGGGCGTGTGGGCCATGATGTCCAGCATCTCGTCCTTGGGTTCGCCCACGCTCACGCCGCCCACGGCGTAGCCGGGGAAGTCCATCTCGACCAGGCGCTCCAGAGACTCCTGGCGCAGGTTCTTGAACATGCCACCCTGCACGATGCCAAAGAGGGCGTTCGGATTGTTCAGGCGGTGGAATTCGTCCTGGCTGCGTCTTGCCCAGCGCAGGCTCATTTCCATGCTCTTGCGCGCCTCGGCCTCGGTGGTCTTGTGGCCCTTGGTCTCGTACGGCGTGCACTCGTCGAGCTGCATCACGATGTCGGAGTTGAGCGTGGTCTGGATCTGCATGCTCACCTCGGGCGACATGAAGAGCTTGTCGCCATTCACGGGGCTGGCAAAGGTCACGCCCTCTTCGGTGATCTTGCGCATGGCGCCCAGGCTCCAGACCTGGAAACCGCCGGAGTCGGTGAGGATGGGCTTGTCCCACTTCTCAAAGCCGTGCAGGCCGCCAAAGCTCTGCATCACGTCGAGGCCCGGGCGCATCCACAGGTGGAAGGTGTTGCCCAGGATGATCTGCGCGCCCATGTCGTGCAGGCTGCGCGGCATGACGCCCTTGACGGTGCCATAGGTGCCCACGGGCATGAAGATGGGGGTCTGCACCACGCCGTGGTTGAGCGTGAGCTGGCCACGGCGTGCGTGGCTGGAGGGGTCGGTTTTGAGGAGGTCGAACTGCAGCATGATGGGGCGCATTGTCCCAGACGGGCCGGGCTGACCTGCCGCAAGGGATTGGACTGGCGCTGGCCGATGGCGTCGCTACACTGGTCTGTACTCACTCAAGGAGAACCCCATGCTCAAGATACTCATCGCCGTGGACGGCTCCGAACTCTCCCTGGATGGCGTGTACCACGCGCTGGCGCTGGTTCGCCAGGGGCTCCAGGCCACGATGGTGCTGGCCAACGTGCAGGAGCCCGCCACGCTGTACGAACTGGTGACCACCCGTGATCCCGACCTGATCGCCGCCGCCAGCCTGGAGGCGGGCCAGCATTTGATGGGGCCAGCGCGCGCGCTGCTCGATGCCGCCGGGGTGGCCTACGAAACCGATGTGGGCGTGGGCGATGTGGCGCACACGCTGGTGGACATGATCGAGCGCTCGGGCTGCGACATGGTCGTCATCGGTGCCAAGGGGCAGGGCGCCATCACCAGCGCGCTGCTCGGGTCGGTGTCGCAGGAGGTGGCCCATGCCAGTCCGGTGCCGGTGACCATCGTCAAGCATGCCGAGGTGCTGGAGGGGGTGGACAGCGACGCGGTCGAGGACGCCGAAGCCTGACCCCTTTGGCGCCCGCCCTGATAGAAAAAGACAGGACAAACGAAAAGGGCCGCTGTGCGCGGCCCTGATAGGAATGTGTGGGAGAGGTTGCCCGGATCAGGCCGCCTTGCGAAACGGCTCCGAGGGCCGCTGCAGCTTGCCATGGGGCAGGGTGGCCAGGCGCGAGAACATGCGGCGCACATAGCCGCGCACCCACAGGCATTTGTTGAGCTCGTCCACGGGCAGCGGGCCTGACACCACCACGATGTCGTTGGCCACGTCCTGTGCACCGGCAGCGCGCAGGCGGCGGCGCGTGTTGTTGGCCCAGGACTGGATGCGCGTAGGGCTGCCGTGCTGGTGCACCTCGCCCGTGTGCACATCGAACGCAATGGCCACCGTGTCGGTCTTGAGCTTGAAGCGGCGTTCACCCGTGACGGCGCTGGGCGCCTCGCGCATGTCATACAGGTAATAGCTGCCTGCCTTGAGCTGGTATTGCATGTCCATGGGTGTGTTCCTCTTTGTCGGCATTGTCGAGGGGCACGCGGCAGGCAATGGCAGGTAAAACGGTGGGAAAGGGGCTCTTATTGAGCGCCTCTCACAGGGGGCCACGCCGGTTTCTGTGCGCGTGCCATTGTGGCCGCGCGTCGGCGTCATCCGGAGAAACTTGAGGACGATGTCGTAACGAGTTGTGAGGGTCTTCGCCCCGCCTTGGGCTACTGCTGGCTGGTGCTGGCTGGTGCTTCGTCCAAGGCGTATGCAACTGGCGCGGCCCCAGGCGCGGGCAGCCAAGCCAGGGCCGCCCTGCAGCGAGGGCTGCGTCCCCCTGCCCACATCGCGTTGCGATGTGAGAGCGGGGGGAAGGCGCGCAGCGCCTCAGGGGGGTGTCTCTGCTAGAAATCCACCAGACTCAACCCCACACTGAACACAGTGCGCTTGCGGTTGTAGTCGATCATGCTGTCGCCGTAGCCGCTGAACAGCGAGGTGTGCAGGCGCAGGTTGCTCTTGCTGCCGAACAGGCCGGTGCCCAGGGCCTGCAGCCATTCCACACGCACCGAGCCCCGGTCGCTGCTGGCCAGCGTGTGGCGCACCGTGGCGCCCAGGGTGTTGTCCTTGTTCACGTTCCACAGCAGCGACAACTCGCCCCGGCCGATGTAGTCGCTGATGCCCGGGTTGTCGTCGCTGCCTGCGCTTTCGGGGATGCGCTTCCAGATGCGGGCGTTCACGCTAAAGCGGTTGTCCAGTTCGATGCCGGTCATCAGGTAGGCGCGGTTCCAGCTGCGCGACAGCGGCTTGCTCTGGCCGTTGGACTGGTGCACCAGGCCGATGCCGCTGTAGCGCCACTTCCAGCCAAACGGCAGTTGTGCCGTGGTGGGGTACACGTACATCAGCTCGGGCTCGTGGTCGGTGGCGCGGAAGGGGCGCGAGATCTCGGGGGTGAACAGTTGCCAGTACGACTGCTGCGTGTAGCCAAACCACAGCGAGTCCTTGAGCGTGGGGTGGCCCTGGGTCAGCAGGCCCTGCGCAATCTTGGTACGCACGGACAGCTGGATGCGGTTTTCGGTGCGGCGGTACGGGGTCGAGTCGGTGGCCGAGTTGCCGTCGGCATCCGACGCGGGCTGGCGGTTCACGCTGCTCGACGCCACCACCGACACCGTGATCGGGCGGTAGCCGCGGAAGCTGAACGTGCCGCAGTCCGTGCCCGTTTCCAGCTCCCAGAAGCGGGAGAGATCGCTGTACTGCGGGTCGCGGCAGCCTTCGGTGCGCGCCACGTCGATGATGCGGGTGGCAGGCAGCGTGGCGTCCACCGGCGGGGGCACGGCCGACGAAGAGCTTGCGCCGCTGGCACTGGCCGACGCCGAAGCAGCAGGGGCTTGCCAGGACTGCGCTCCTGCAGGAGCGGCCTGGGCCTGTTCGGCCGCCCAGGCGTCAAAGCAGGCCAGGCGCGCCTGGTTGTCGCTGGACAGGGCGGTGCAGCGGCGCAGGGCCGCGTCGGTCCCGGCGGATGCGGCAGGTGCTGATTGCGCAAAGGCCGCGCCGGCCGGGGCCAGGGCTGCGAGCAGCAAGGCCAGCGGGCGGTGCAGACGGGACGCGGGGGTACCCCGCGCAACGGCGCTCATTGCCAGGCCGCCTGTTTGCGCAGCACAAACGGTGCTGACGGCGTGGTGGGGGTGGGGTGGGCGTTGTTCCATGTTCCGCGTATTTCCTTGCCGCAACTTCCATCGACCACCTGGCCTGTCCAGGTGGCGCTGATGTTGGTGCCGTTGATCGATTCTTCCAGGGTCAGGTCGCCGCCGTCGACGTCACCACTGACCTGGGCCGTGGTGCCGCTGCGCACCACGGTGCCACGCACGCTCTGTGCCAGCTCGGGGTGCGGGCCCAGTTGCAGCGTGGCCGTGGTGGGCTTGTCTCCCGGCGCAGGGGCCTGCAGCTCGGCGCGCCACTGGCCCTGCAGGTGTTGGTGATCCATCTCTGCCGCCGCTGGGCATGCCGCCGTGGATTGTGGTGCTTTTTGGCCGATGGCGCCTGTAGGACAAGCGCTGATAGCTATCAAAAGCGCAGCAATGCCCCAGGCGCTGCGGCCACGGGGCAGGGCGGGGTGTGGGGTGGTATCGGTGGCGGGGTGTTGTGCCATGTGCGTACGCGCTCTCAAGCAGTGGGCGCCGGGTTGGCGGCCGCAGTGGTGGCCTGGGCTTTGGCAGCAAATTCGGCGCGCAGGGCCTTGAGCTTCTCGCGCGGGTCTTCGCGGGCGGTGGTCTTGTCCAGGCCCATTTCGGCGATGAAGCGGCTTGGTTGTGCGGCCACCATTTCGCGCCCTTTTTTGCGGCGCTTGGTCCAGCTCACGGCCAGGGTGCGCTGGGCGCGGGTGATGCCCACGTACATCAGGCGGCGCTCCTCCTGCAGGCGCTGCAGCACGTCGTCGCTCACCTTCTGCTGGCGGCCTTCGTCGTCATCGAGCTTGAAGGGCAGCATGCCCTCGGTCACGCCCACCAGCACCACATGCGGCCACTCCAGCCCCTTGCTGGCGTGCAGGGTGGAGAGCGTGACCATGTCCTGCTCCTGCTCGCGCTCGCTGATGGTGGACAGCAGCGCAATGGTCTGCGACACCTCCAGCAGGCTCTTGGTCTCCTTGGCCACAACGGCGCCAGCGGTGTCGTCGATCTGCCCGCCCGCGCGCTGGGCCATCCAGTCGCAGAACTCCATCACGTTGCTCCAGCGGGCGGCCGCCACTTTTTCGCTGTCTTCGTTGTCGTACAGGTGCTGCTCGTAGCCAATTTCCTTGAGCCATTCGTTCAAAAAGGCGCGTGCCTCTTCGGCACCATGGGTGCGGCGGGCGCTGTACTCCAGGTAATTGATGTAGCGGCCAAACTCGTGCAGGCCGTCCATGGCGCGCTTGGGGACAGCGGCAGGCAGCATGCCGTTGAACAGCGCGCCGAACATGCTTTGCTTGTGCTGGGTGGCAAAGGCCCCCAGCGATGCCAGCGTGGTGTGGCCGATGCCACGCTTGGGCGTGGTGATGGCGCGCAAAAACGCCGGGTCGTCGTCGTTGTTGATCCACAGCCGGAACCAGGCGCACAGGTCCTTGATTTCGGCGCGGTCAAAGAAGCTCGTGCCGCCCGAGACCTTGTAGGGAATGTTGGCCTTGCGCAGTGCCTTCTCGAACGGCTTGGCCTGGTGGTTGGCGCGGTACAGGATGGCGAAGCTCTTCCAGTCCGGCGGCGGGTTGCTGGCCGCGCGCAGGCTCTGGATGCGGGCCACGGCGCGCTCGGCTTCGTGCTCCTCGTTGTCGGCATCGACCACACGCACCGGCTCGCCCTCGCCCAGTTCACTGAACAGGGTTTTGGGGAACAGCTTGGGGTTGGGCCCGATCACGTTGTTGGCCGCACGCAGGATGGCGCTGGTGGAGCGGTAGTTCTGCTCCAGCTTGATGACCTTGAGGTGGGGGTAGTCCACCGGCAACTTCTTGAGGTTGTCCAGCGTGGCGCCGCGCCAGCCGTAGATGGACTGGTCGTCGTCGCCCACAGCGGTGAAATGTCCCTTTTCGCCCACCAGCAGCTTGAGCAGCTCGTACTGCGTGGCGTTGGTGTCCTGGTACTCGTCCACCAGCACATGGCCCAGGGCCGCTTGCCACTTGGCACGCACCTCCGGGAAGTCGCGCAGCAGCCGCAGCGGCATGCCGATCAGGTCGTCAAAGTCCACGCTCTGGTAGGCCGCCAGGCGCTCTTCATACCGGGCCATCAGCGTGGCGATGATGCGTTCGTTGTCGTCCGCCGCCTGGGCCAGGGCCTGTTCGGAGGTCAGACCCATGTTCTTCCACTTGCTGATCACCCACTGCCACTGGCGCGCCGTGGCCATGTCGGTGGTGCCACCCGAGGCTTCTTTCAGGATGCCCGTCACGTCATCGGCGTCGAGGATGCTGAACTGCGGCTTGAGGCCCAGCACATGGCCGTCCTCGCGCACCATGCGCACGCCTAGCGCGTGGAAGGTGCACACCAGCACATCCTTGGCGCGCCGGCCGATGAGGCCCTTGGCGCGCTCGCGCATCTCGGCGGCGGCTTTGTTGGTGAAGGTGATGGCCGCGATGCGTTTGGGGTCCATGCCCTTCTCGATCATGTGGGCGATCTTCATCGTGATCACCCGTGTCTTGCCCGAGCCCGCGCCTGCCAGCACGAGACAGGCCCCGTCGGTGTAGTGGACAGCCTGGAGCTGGGCGAGATTGAGACCGGCAGACATGGAGAGGGTGAGGGCAGGAAGAGGCAGAGGGCGGAAACCGGGCAGGGCGCGGGGCGGTGGGCGCCACGGGCGCGGGGTGCAAACCGAGGGGTGTGCCGCGCAAGGGCGCAATGATACCGGCGCGCCCCCGGCGGCTACGGTGCGAGGGTATCGGCCGCCGCCCCATGCGCGACCAGCGCCTGACAGGCTGCTGACGGAGCCGCTGCCGGACCCGCGCGCGGGCCCTGTGCTCCGGGAAACCCCGCTAGGGGCTTTGTTTTCACAATTTGATACTGGTTGGCGAGTCCTTCCCTTTGTCGGGAGGGGAGTGTTGTGAACCGAGCACCGCCATGAACCCTGCCACCCCGCCTTTCATCGCTCTGACTGCCGCCGCGCCCCGGGCGGGTCGCCGTCGGTTGCCACTGCCTGCATGGACCGCCTGGTCCGCCCTGGCGGCTGCCGGTGTGCTGGCGGGTGCGGCGTTGCTGCCACGGGTGGCGCATGCGCAGGTGGGGGGCAACGCCCCCGCGCGCATCGGCGTGGTGGGGCCGTTCACGGGGCCGTCGGCCGACTTTGGCGTGCCCATGCTCAATGGCATAAAGCTGGCGGTGGACGAGATCAATGCCGTGGGTGGCTACCTGGGTCGCCCGCTGGAGCTGGTCATCAAGGACGACAGGGCCGACCCCGATCAAGGCCGCAAGGTGTCGCAGGAACTGCTTGCCGAGAAGGTCGTCGCCACCATTGGCTTTTGCAACACCGGCGTGGCGCTCAAGGCCATCGACCTGTTCCAGGACGCCAAAAGCCCGCTCATCGTGCCCTGCGCCACGGGCACAGCCGTGACGGCCAAATATCCCGCGCCCGACAGCTACATCTTCCGCGTGCAGGCGCGCGACGCGATCCAGGCGCCCTTCCTGGTGGACGACATCGTCAAACGCGGCTGGGACAAGGTCGCCATCTTTGCCGACAAGACCGGCTATGGCGAAGGCGGCTACAACGATGTGGTGGCCGCACTGGCCGCCAAGAACCTCAAGCCCGTGCATGTGGCGCGCTTTGACCTGGGGGTGAAGGACCTGACGGCCGAGCTGACTGCGGCGCGCAACGCGGGTGCCAACGTGGTCTACAGCTACACCGTGGGGCCGGAGAACGCCACCATTGCCAACGGCAAGAAGGCGCTGGGCTGGAAGGTGCCGCAGGTGGGGCCGTGGCCGCTGTCCTTCCCCTTCTTCCTCGAAGGCGCCAAGGACGCGGCCGAGGGCGCGCTCATGGTGCAGACCTTCATCGCCGAGCCCAGCAACGAGCGCCGGGCATCGTTCCTGTCGAGCTACACCCGCAAGTACCAAGGCAAGGTGGCCGTGCCCATGGCGGCAGCCAACGCCTACGACGCCACCTATCTGCTGATGTACTCGTTCCTCGGCATCCGCGACGGTAACCTGAACGGCAAGGCCATCAAGGAATCGCTGGAGGGCAAGATGAAGACCTACTACGGCGTGGTCACCACCTACGACAAGCCCTTCAGCGCGCAGGACAAGGACGCGATCACGCGCAACATGCTGGTCATGGGCATGGTCAAGAACGGCGCCATCACCTTTGCCTACCCGGAAGATGCCAAGCGCAACCTCATCATTCAGCGCAAGCAATAACAAAAAGCGGATGGCTGCGCTCGCCACCCGCGAGCCCACCCACCTGACTTTGCGCTGACCACCCCGGGCGCCGCAGACCCTGGCTGCTGGCGCAACAAGGACAATCGGGCTGTGCTGTCCGTCCTGCTCGTCACCTTCCCCTTCTTTGCTCTCGTGCTCTGTGGCTACCTCGCCGCACGGCGCGGCGTGCTGCCGCAACCTGCCATCCCGGGGCTCAACGCCTTCGTGCTGTACTTTGCGCTGCCGTGCATGTTGTACCGCTTTGGCGCCAGCACACCCATCCACCAACTGCTGGACCCGGCCGTGGCAGGCGTGTATGTGCTGTGTGCGCTGGTCATGGTGGGCGCCACGGTGGCGCTTACGCGCAACGCGCGCATCGGCTGGAACGACGCGGCCTTTGGTGCACTCGTCGCAGCCTTCCCGAACACGGGCTTCATGGGTGTGCCGCTGCTGGTGGCCCTGTTGGGTGCCCAGAGCGCGGGCCCGGCCATCGTCACCATCGTGGTGGACATGGTCATCACCAGTTCACTGTGTATTGCGCTCTCGCGCCTGGATGGGGCGGGCACCCACGGCGTGGGCGTGGCGCTGAAAAGCGCTTTCAGGGGCATGGCCACCAACCCCATGCCCTGGTCGATTGCGCTGGGCGCGCTCGCATCGGCCCTGCAGTTCAAGTTGCCGGGTCCGGTGGACAAGACCATCGCCATGCTTGCCGACGCGGCCTCGCCCGTCGCGCTGTTCACCATTGGGGCCGTGCTGGCCCGCTCGCAGATGAACCAGCACGAGCAGGTCCCTGCACGGGACTACGTGCCGGTGGCGCTTGCCAAGCTGCTGGTGCACCCGCTGCTGGTGTGGGGCGCAGGCACGGCGGCCATGGCGCTGGGGGTGCCGCTCACGCCCTTTGCGCTCACGGTGATGGTGCTGCTGGCGGCGCTGCCCAGCGCCAGCAACGTGTCGCTGCTGGCCGAGAAATTCGGCGCCAACAACGGGCGGGTGGCGCGCATCATTCTGGTGTCCACTGCGCTGGCGTTTCTGAGCTTCTCCGCCGCCGTCGCGCTGCTGACCTGAGCCGCCAGGCTGCTGCGGTGCGGCGGTGTCAGGCCGCCGGGGGTGTCTTGCGCCCTACCAGATACTGCACTCCCAGCATGCCGTAGAACTCCGAGTGCGGCTCTTCGGCCGCCAGGTGAAAGACATCGCCCGCCTGGTACACACGTTCTGACGCAGCCGTGGCGATGCGGATATCACCCGACAGGATCAGCGCCTTGGCCTCGAACGGGTGGGTGTGGTCACCTAGCATGCCCCCGGCTTCGCGGGTCACGGTGACGGCGGGCTCAAAGCCTTCGCGGGCCAGTTCGTCTGCAAATTGTTCGGGGGTCATGGGGTCTCCTGCTGCGGTACGGGGCAGTGTAGGTGCAGGCTCTAAGCCAGAGCGGGGACTCGGACTATCAAAAATGATAGCTACCAGCGCATGATGCACTAGCGCTACCGCCGGATTTGCTTCGATTTTTCATGCGGGGCTCGCGCGCAGGCGTCGTCCAGACAATGTGGCCGTGCCGCTGTCGTGCCGCCGCCTTGGCTTGCCTGTCGTTGCCTTCCTGAGATGGCTGCCTTGAGAAAACGATACGAAAAAACATTCGACACGGCATGCTTTTTGCGCCGACGATGCCACGTGGTCAATCCATGCCCACGAACGGACAACAACAGGAGATTCACTATGAGGAAGAGGAATATCGCGCTGTGGGCACTCACGCCCGTGGCCGTTGCGCTGGTGCTTTCGGGCTGCGGCAGCGGCTCGGGCAACGACCTGGCCGTGGACAACAATGCCCAGAGCTGCTCGGTGGTGTCCAGCTCTGGCTCGGCCGTGGTGGTGGGGTCCGGCGTGGCGGGCGACCCGGCTGCGCCCGAGGCGGCATCGGGCTACCGCCTGGGCTACAAGGCCAAGCAATCGAGCAAGTACATGGTGGTGGCCAACACCCCGCTGGCCACTAAAGCCGGGTGTGACGTGCTCAAGGCCGGCGGCACTGCGGTGGACGCCGCCGTAGCCGTGCAGGCTGTGCTGGGCCTTGTGGAGCCGCAGTCCAGCACGCTGGCGGGCAGCGCCTTCATGATGTATTACGACGCAAACACCAAGAAGGTCGTGGCGTACGACGGCCGTGAAACCGCACCCGCAGCCGCCAACGGCTACTACCTGGTGCGCCAGGACCAGGGTGATGCCTCGTCCGCTGCGCCCGTGCCCAGCGCCCGGCGCAGTGGCCGCTCCATCGGTGTGCCGGGTGTGATGCGCATGCTGGACATGGCCCACAAGGAGCATGGCAAGCTGGGCTGGGAAAAGCTGTTTGACGAAGGCATCCAGCTGGCCACCAACGGCTACCGCATTCCGGGCCGCATGGGCGACGCGATCAAGGGCAACGCCGCCAGCCTGGCGCTGGACGCGAATGCGGTGTCCGCGTTCTTCAACGCCGACGGCACCCCCAAGGCCACCGGCACGGTGACGACCAACCTGCCCTACGCCCAGACACTGCGCACGCTGGCGAGCGGCGGTGCCAACGCGATGTACTCCGGCCCGCTGGCCGAGGCCATCGTGGCCAAGGCAGCCCAGGCGGTGGGCGATGATGCGGCCAAGACGCCCATCACCCCCAGCCTGATGACGGTGAACGACCTCAAGAACTACCAGGCCAAGAAGCGCGAGCCGGTGTGCACCACCTACCGCGCGAGCTACTACGTCTGCACCATGTCGCCGCCGTCGTCGGGCGGTATCGCCATCGCGCAGGCGCTGGGCATTCTGGAGAATTTCGACCTTTCCAAACACGGCCCCACCAATCCCTCCAATGAAGGCGGCGTGCCGAGCGTGATGGGTGTGCACCTGGTATCCGAGGCGGAGCGCCTGGCTTATGCCGACCGTGACAAGTACGTGGCTGACACCGACTTCATCCCACTGCCCGGCAAGGGTGTGTCCACCATGCTGGACAAGGCTTACCTGAAGCAGCGCGCGGCACTGATCCAGCCGGACGGCAAGTCGCTGGGAACGGCGTCTGCGGGGGCGCTGGGCGATGTGCCTCTGGGCGCGGACAAGACGGTGGAGCGCGGCACGACGCACTTCTCCATCGTGGATGCCTATGGCAACGTGGTGTCGATGACCTCCACGGTTGAGTCCAGCATGGGCTCGTTCCACATGGTGGGCGGCTTTCTGCTGACCAATCAGCTCACCGACTTCTCGGCGCAACCGGCCGATGGTGCGGGTGTGCCCATTGCCAACCGCGTGGCTCCCGGCAAACGCCCCCGCAGCACCATGGCACCCACCTTGGTGTTCAAGGGCACGGAGCCGGGTGATTTCGTGATGGCTACGGGCTCGCCCGGCGGCGGCACCATCATCCAGTACGTGCTCAAGACCGTGGTCGGCGCGGTGGACTGGAACCTAGACGCTCAACAAGCCACATCGCTGGTGAACTTTGGCGCCACCAACAGCCCCACCACCAACGTGGATGGTGCCAACACGGCGCTGGACCTCACCGGCCTGATCGACGGCCTCAAGGCCAAGGGCCACACGGTGAACAATGCCGCGCAGTCGAGCGGCGTCTCCACCATCATGCGGGTCAACCGCAACGGCCAGACCCGGCTGGAAGGCGGCGTGGACCCTCGCCGTGAAGGCATCGTGCTGGGTGACGGCGCGCTGTAAACGGCGAACCACGCTCTGACGACGTGGGGGCCGCGTTGAAAAGCGCAGCCCCCTTTGTTTTTGGCCGCTGCGACAGACTGCGGGTGCGCCTCAGATCGCCAGCGGGTCCACATCCACCAGCCAGCGGATCAGCCCCTTGTGCTCCGGCTGGCTGCGTGTGGCTTGCAATATCGGCTGCCATGCGGCCAGAAAGCGCTGCAGGGTGGTGCGGCTGCTGCTTTCCATCAGCATCTGGGCGCGCTCCACATTGGCGACGCGCTGGATCGTGAGCGGCACAGGCGGGAACAGGATCACCGTGCCATCGGGCAAGCCCGGCAACTGCGTGGCGTGGGCGGCGGCGGTGGCCGCAGTCAGAAAGCCCTGCGCAACCTCTTGCGTGCGCGCATCGGCCCGCACCAGCGCCTGGTACGAGAACGGGGGCATGGCGGCCTCTTCGCGCTCCTTGAGCTGCTGGGCGGCAAAAGCTTCGTAGTCGTGCTTGCGCAGCGCCTCGAACACGGCGTGCTGGGTGTGAAAACTCTGCACCCACATCTCGGGCTGCGTGCCATGCACCGCTTGTGCTGCCATGTAGGCGGCGTCGCGCCCGGCGCGGCCTGCTGCCTGCATCAGCAGTGCAAACAGCCGCTCGGCGGCGCGGAAGTCGCTGCTGAACAGCGCACCGTCGGGCTGCACCGCAGCCACCAGTGTGATGCGCCGAAAGTCGTGCCCCTTGGCAATCATCTGCGTGCCCACCAGCACATCCACCTCGCCAGAATGCACCTGCGCCAGCTGGGCCTCCAGCGCGCCCTTGGCCTTGGTGGTGTCGGCGTCGATGCGGGCGATGCGGGCGGGCGTTCGGTCGGGCCGCAGCACCTCCCGCAGCAGCGTGCCGAGCTGTTCCTCCAGCTGCTCAGTGCCCTTGCCCATGGGGTGGATGTCGGGGCTGCCGCAGGCCGGGCAATGGAACGGCACGCGCACCGTGTGGCCGCAGTGGTGGCAGCGCAGGGTACGGTCAGTCTTGTGGAACACCTGGTGCGCGCTGCAGTGCGGGCAGTCGCTCTTCCAGCCGCAGTCCACGCAGTGCAGCACGGGCGCGTAGCCCCGGCGGTTCAGCAAGATCATGCTCTGCTCGCCACGCGCCACGCGTTCGGTAATGGCCTGCAGCAGCGGCGCGCTGAACACGGTGCGGCGGGGCTGCTGGTTCATGTCCACCCGGCGCACACGGGCCAGGGCACCGGCGCCAATGCGGCTGGGCATGTGCAGCCGCACGTAGCGGCCACCTTCTGGGTCTTCGGCCGTGGCCGGGCGGCTGGCGTACCAGCTCTCCAGCGACGGCGTGGCCGAGCCCAGGATCACCTTCGCGCCCTGCTCGCGTCCGCGCCAGATGGCCAGGTCGCGGGCCGAATAGCGCGCGCCCTCCTGCTGCTTGTAGCTGGGGTCGTGCTCTTCATCCACCACGATGAGCTTCAGGCCGGGCAGGCTGGCGAACACCGCCATGCGCGTGCCCAGCACGATGCGCGCGCTGCCGCTGTGCGCTGCCAGCCAGCTGGCCAGGCGTTGCGGGTTGGTCATGCCGCTGTGCAGCGACGCCACGGCACCGGGGCCGAAGCGCGGAGCGAAGCGGCCTGCAAAGCGCTCTTCCAGCTGGGGCGTGAGGTTGATCTCGGGCACCATGACCAGCGCCTGGGCGGCAGGGTCGGCCTCCAGCATCTCTTGCACGCAACGCAGATACACCTCGGTCTTGCCACTGCCGGTGCTGCCAAACAGCAGGAAAGGCCCTTTTTCTGAGGAAATTCGGGCCCTGGCGCTTTCTTGTTCTGCGCTGAGTGCTATGTTTTCAATAGTGCGTGAGTCATCTCCTGCGCCCTTGGCCGGGCGCCGCAGCCGCCGTGCCAACTGCTCGGGGCCCAGGTCCCGCAATTGGGGGGGTAGGGCGGCCAGCGCCACCTCGCCCAAGGCGCGCTGGTAGTAGCGCGCCGCAAACCCCACCAGTCGGCGCCAGGACGCATCCAGGGGCGCCACGCCATCCAGCACACCTGCAATGGGGCGCAGCGTGGCGCCATCGGGCAGCTCACCGGGGGCTTCGTCGGCGTCCCATACCACGCCCAGCACCTCGCGCGTGCCCAAGGGCACGCGCACCAGCGTACCTGGTGAGAGCGGGCGCTCACTGGTGTAGCTCAGCAGGTCGCCGACCCCGCTGTGCGATGGCGTCTGCAGGGCAACGTGGACGAGGGAGAAGGACATAGACACGAGCTATGGAGGAGAGATAGGCTTAGTGCGCGTTGTGGATGTGATCTGGAGCTTTGGCGGCTAAGTGCTTGATTTGCCGTAGGTGTGTGAGTAATCCCGGATTTCTGTGGATAACTTTGTTGACATCCTGTCCCGACCCCCGCCCAAGCCGCATGAATGCTGGCTGCGAACAGATTGCCCGGAAATACAGCACTCCAAAAAAATCGTTATGAATCAATCATCTGAAGAAATTTGCCCCGGATTTTTGTGCTAGGCCGATTCAGCGTCTCCATGTTGCGCTGCATCACGTTTTGTGTGCATAAGTCGGACAGCAGGACTTCGTCAAGAGGACAGGTTGCCCCCTTTTTGTGCTAGCGGCGCGAGTCCATGTTCATGCGTTTCTTCGATATGGCCTGCAAGTGCTTGATTTGACAGGGGATTTGTAAGAAATTCAGAATTTCTGTGGATAACTTTGTTGATATCCCTTGGGTTTGCTCCGCAAGTCCTTGTCAATTCGTGCTTTGGCTGGATTGCCTGTCAAAAAAGCAGGGGATTTAATGCCATATAAATCAATCACTTAGCGTCGTGACGAGGTTTGTTTGCAAGTCGCCGTACGAAGTCGCGCCGGGTACGAGGATGCTCCAATTTTGTGCATAAGTGCGCTGGCGGGGACGCCGGATCTGCTGCGAAATGCCCGGGGATTGTCGCAGGGCCCGGAGTGTCTGGCGTTCTTGGTGTCACAGCGGTCCATGTCGCTTTGCTTCAAGACGGCGCGGCGACTTGTGGCGACGATGCCGCCATGGCTACTTACTCTTCTTCCCCCATGGCAGATGCGCCCACCATGGAGCGCGACGGTTTTGTGCTGGCCCGGCTGGACGAGGTGGTGCAGGCGGCACGCACCGACAGCCTGTGGTTCATGACCTTCGGGCTGGCGTGCTGCGCGGTCGAGATGATGCATGCCGCCATGGCGCGCTACGACCTGGACCGGTTTGGCATCATCCCGCGCTCCAGCCCCCGCCATAGCGACCTGATGATCGTCGCCGGCACCCTGACCAACAAGATGGCGCCCGCCATCCGCAAGGTCTACGACCAGATGCCGGAGCCGCGCTACGTGATCTCCATGGGCTCATGCGCCAACGGCGGCGGCTATTACCACTACAGCTATTCGGTGGTGCGGGGTTGTGACCGCATCGTGCCCGTGGATGTGTATGTGCCCGGCTGCCCGCCCACGGCCGAGGCGCTGCTCTACGGCATCCTGCAGCTGCAGGCCAAGATCAAGCGGCCCCAGGTGATCCAGCGGTAATCGACAGACCCCAGCGGGCGGCGGCTTCAACTGCGCCGCAGCAGCCAGTCCGCATCGTCGCCCGGCTGCTGGGTGTGGGCCTTCAGCGCTGCGGGGGGCTTTTCGAACAGGGCGCGCGCCTCGCGGCTGAAATGCGCCTGGTCGGCGTAGCCATGGCGCAGGGCGGCATCGAGGGCACCGGCGTTGCCGTCTCGCATGGCCAACAGGGCATGTTCGGCGCGCAGCATGCGTTCGATCTCGCCAGGCCGCAGGCCCGCCAGCTGCCGGGTGCGGCGCTGCAGGTGCCGGGGCGTCCAGTCCAGCGCAGAGGCCAGGGCCTGGCGTGCGCCGCGCTGCCAAGCCTGGCGCAACACCTCCAACCAGGCAGTATGCCGGTCGGCCACGGCCGCCCAGCGTGGGGTGAGGAAGTCCACGCACAGCGCCTGGCGCACCCCATGGTCGGGCGCCGCGTGGACGGCCGCGAGGAAAGGGTGCCAGGCTGTGGGCAGCCAGGTCGTTGCGTCCGTGACCCTGTCGGTCATCGGCGCAAGGTCCTGCCCGGTAAGCAGCCCGAGCGCGCCGGGCTGGAACGCCAGGCAGAACGAATCACCATCACGGGAGGAGACCGAGTGGTACGGATGTCGGTGGGCGCCCGACAGCGTGATGGCCGGTAGGGCCGCTGCGGCGGTCGCGCCCGCGCATTCCACGAGCTGGGCCGTGCCCCGCGTGAGCCAGATGATGCCGGGGTAGGGGCTGGGCGGCACGCGCGTGTCCGTCGGGGTGTATAGCGGCTGGCGGCCCAGGTCGCGCCAGAAAAAGGCGCGCACGCAGTCTGCGAGCGCGCCGGGTGGGGATTGCAGGGCCGAGGCGGGCAGTGCCTGCGGGCCAGTGGGGGACTCCGCTGGCGGCGGTACGGGGTGTTCCGTTGCCATCACCTGGTCCCTGCGCGGCGTGCCGGGCGGTCTGGATGCCTCGCCCGGGGTGTCAGCCCTGGCGCTGCGCGCGCGAGTGGCTGTGCACAGCCTCCACCAATGCCGCCACATGCTCGGGCGGGGTGAACTGGCTGATGCCGTGGCCCAGGTTGAAGATGTGCGTGGGGCCGGTGGTGTTGCGGTCGGTGTGGGGCTTGCCAAAGCTGTCGAGCACGGCATGCACCTGGGTGACGATCTGCGCAGGCGGCGCAAACAGCACGTTGGGGTCGATGTTGCCCTGCAGCGCCTTGCCGGGGCCGCCCACCTGGCCGCCGACGATGGTGCGTGCCTTGCCCAGGTTGGCCGTCCAGTCCAGGCCCAGCACCTCGCAGTCGATGTCCTTCATGTCCTCCAGCCAGATGCCGCCGCCTTTGGTGAAGACGATGCGCGGCACATCGGTGCCATCCACGCCGGTGCGCTTGAGCTGTGCCAGCACGCGCTTGGTGTAAGCCAGGCTGAACTCCTGGAAGGCACCGTCGGCCAGCACGCCGCCCCAGCTGTCAAAAATCATCACAGCCTGTGCGCCCGCGTCGATCTGGGCGTTGAGGTATGCGGCCACGCTGTCGGCATTGATGGCCAGGATGCGGTGCATCAGGTCGGGGCGGGCGTACATCAGGCTCTTGACCAGGCGGTAGTCGTCCGATCCCTTGCCCTCGACCATGTAGCAGGCCAGTGTCCAGGGGCTGCCCGAGAAGCCGATCAAAGGAACACGCCCATTGAGCGCCTTGCGGATGCTGGTGACGGCGTCGAACACGTAGCGCAGCTTGTCCATGTCGGGCACGGCCAGCTCGGCCACGGCCGCTTCGTCGCGCACCACCTTGGCAAAGCGCGGGCCTTCGCCCTCGGCAAACGACAGGCCCAGGCCCATGGCGTCGGGCACGGTCAGGATGTCACTGAACAGGATAGCGGCGTCGAGTGGGAAACGCTCCAGCGGCTGCAAGGTCACTTCGGTGGCGTAGTCCACGTTCGTGGCCAGGCCCATGAAGCTGCCCGCCTGGGCGCGCGTGGCCTTGTACTCCGGCAGATAGCGCCCCGCCTGGCGCATGAGCCACAGGGGCGTGTAGTCGGTGGCTTGGCGGCGGCAGGCGCGCAGGAAGGTGTCGTTGGCAAGGGGGGCGAAGGTCATGGTGCGATTGTCGCAGGCAGACCGCCGGCCTCGGCACCCGATCCGGCTGCGGAAATTGACGCGCATCAAGCCGAAACCACGACGGGTCGGCTCAAGGGCATCTATCGCTCTGCAATGTAGTGCGACATCCGCACGACTTCGCCCGGCGCCAAAAACGCACGCACTTCGGTCTCCAGGGCCTGGTCGGCCATGGTGGCGCGGGCGCGCTGGTGCAAGTAGTCGGCCCAGGACTCGACGATGAAGCGCTCCACATAGCGCGATGGCTCGCCCAGGTCTTTGTAGATGCGCCAGAAGGTGGCGCCATCGCGGCGGCGCGGGGCCTTCATGCGGCTGATGGTGTCGAGGAAGGCAGCATCGGTGCCGGGGGCAATGCGGTAGCCCACTTCCACGGCCACGGGCCCCGCTTCGGGCAGGGGCTCCGCCTCGATGAAGAGTTCGTCCCAGGGCGTGGCCTGGGTCACCTCGTGCAGCGCGCCCATGCGCAGCGGCATGGGGCGGGCCAGCAGCAGGCCCGCGCCCATGAGCGCGGCGGCCACACACAGGGTGGGCATGAGTCCGATCAGGTCCGAGGAGGCGCCCCAGAAGGCCGAGCCCATCGCAAACGCGCCCAGCGCCGCCACCATGTGCATGGCCACGGCGCGCGAGCGCACCCACTGCGGGGCGCTGGCCTGCGTGGCGGTGTTAAAGGTGGACATGGCCGACATCCAGGCAGCGCCCGCGAACAGCATGGCGATGTAGACCACCCAGGCAATGTGGGTCAGCGCCGCCACCAGCATGGCCACCGCAAACACCACACCACCGGCGCCGACGATGGCCTCCAGCCCAAAACGCGCGCGCAGCCGCCCCAGCACCAGGCCGACCGCCACAGCGCCCGTGCCCAGGCAGCCCATGAGCAGACCAAAACCCTGTGCACCTGTGCCGAGCTGGCGCTGCGCAATCACCGGCAGCAGCGCCCACAGGGCCGAGCCCGCTGCGCTGAAAGCCATCACGCGCACCAGTTGAGCGAGGATCATGCGCGAGTGCCAGGCAAAGCGCAGGCCGCTCAGGGTGCCGCCCCACAGGCGTTCGGCGGGCAGCTTGGAGGGCGGGTGCGCCTTGGGCGGCCAGCGGCGGATGGACTCCCACATCACCAGCGTGGTGGTCACCGTGACGGCAAAGACCCAGCCCGCGCCCAGCTGCGCAAACACCAGGCCCGCCATCGTGGGCCCCACAGCGCGCGCGGCGTTGTAGGCAATGCTCACGGCGGTGATGGCCTGGGGCCATTCGTCACGCGGCACGGGGTCGATGACCGACGAGTTCCACGCGGGTGTGAGCACTGCCGTGCAGCAGCCGCAGATGAACACCAGAAACAGCACCGACGCCGGGCCACTCCAGCCCCCCAGCGTCAGCAGCGTGAGCAAGGCGCACGCCCCGGCCTGCGCCAGCAGTGCGCCCGATATCAACCGGCGCCGGTCGGTCGTGTCTGCCAGCACGCCGGCAGGGAGGGCCAGCAAAAACATGGGCATGAACACCGCCGTCTGCACCAGGGCTGCCAGGAACGACGAACCCGTGAGTTCCACCATGAGCCAGGCCGCCGCCATGCTCTGCATGCCGCTGCCCACAAAAAAGATGCCGCCGCAAATCCACAGGCCCCGGAACGCGGGTTGGCGCAAGGGGCTCCACAAAGAGGTCGAGTGCTGGGACATGGAGGGTGGGCGTTGGGTGTGCGTGGGCCGTTGTGGGACGTGGGGAGCGCGGGTGCGCCGTGGGCGGGTAGCTCAGGGCGGGTTTGAGGATATCGCCGGTTCCCCGTTTTGGGGCAACTCCATTCTGCAAACCCCCTCAATCCACATGCCGCCCGCCCCGCAGCCGGTAGGTGCGCGGCACGTCGGTGCGGGTGGCGACCAGCGTCTCGGCACGCTGCTGCATGTCGGCCAGGGTCTGGTCCAGCCCAGCCACCGCCTCGGCACTGAGGCCCGCAAGTAGCTCCTGGTTGAGCGCCTTGACCTGCGGAAACAGTTCGTCGTGCACGGTCTGGCCCGCCGCTGTGAGCGACAGCCGGGCTTGGCGTCGGTCGCCAGGCATGGCGTCGCGGGTGATGAGCTTCTTGGCTAGCAGCGAGGTGATGGCGCGCGAGGTGCGCGCCCGGTCCAACCCGAGGCGTTGGGCCAGCTCGGCCGGGGGCATGCCGGGGTGCTGCGCCAGCATCATCATCAGCCCCCACTCGCGGCGGGTGATGCCGTAGCCGCCTTCGCACAGCCGCACCACCAGACTGCCCGCCACCGCGATCAGGCGATTGAGGCGGTACATCAGCAGGTCGTTGGCGGCCTGCGGGTGGGCCAGCCGGTGGCCGGGTGCGGCGGGTGGGTGGGGGGCCGGTGCAGGCGCGGGCATCAGGGTATATCCGGGCGATGATTGATTAGATCAATTGATTGTGTGCCCAATACATTGCGCCCATCAACCCGGGCAGCCCTGCTGCCGGGCCCGTCTGCCCACGCTGGAGAAACCGATCATGTGGAAAACCCTTGCCACCTCTGCCCTGACCGCCGTGCTGGCCCTGTGCGCCACCCTGGCGCATGCCCAGGACACCCCGCTGCGCATCGTGGTGGGCTACGCCCCCGGCGGCGCGACCGACCGCGTGGCCCGCATCGTGGCCGACAAGCTGGGCAGCAAGCTCGGTACGCCCGTGATCGTGGAGAACAAGACCGGCGCGGGCGGCCGCCTGTCGGCCCAGGCTGTCAAGGCCGCGCCCGCCAACCAGCCCACGCTGCTGCTGGCCAACCCCGCCGTGATGCTGGTGGCACCCCTGGTGTTCCCCGATGCGGGCTACGACCCCGAGCGGGACTTCCGCCCCGTGAGCCATGTCAACAGCTATGAATTTGGCGTGGCCGTGGGCAGTGCCGTGCCGGTCAAGGAACTGCCTCACCTGATGGCGTGGCTGCGCGCCAACCCCGACAAGGCCAACTTCGGCGTGCCTGCCACGGGCAGCCTGCCGCACTTTTTTGGCCTGATGGTGGGCGACGCCGCCAAGGTGCGCGCCGAGGTGGTGGGCTACCGGGGCTCCGCGCCGCTGCTCAACGACCTGCTGGGCGGCCAGGTGCCCGTGGCGTTCGACACGTTTGACAGCCTGCTGCCCCAGCACGAGGCCGGCAAGATCCGCATCCTGGCCGTGTCGAGCGCCAAGCGCAGCCCGCTCGATGCAAAGATTCCCACCTTCAAGGAAAGCGGCATGGACCTGGCCGCCACTGGCTGGAACACCTTCTTTGCCCCGATGAGCATGCCCAAGGCCCAGGCCGAACGTTTGTCCGGTTTGATCGTGGAGGTGATGAAAGACCCGGACACGCAGCGCAAGTTCGAGACCGCCAAGATGGAGCCCGTGGTGGCGACCATGGCGCAAACCGAGGCCATGCTCAAGGCCTACCGCGCGCAATGGGCGCCGGTCGTGCAGCGCTCGGGCTTCAAACCATAGCAAGGAAGCCCCCCTGAGCGGCTGCGCCGCTTCCCCCGGAGGGAGACGGCGGCCTCGCTGTGGGGCGGCCCTTGCTTGCCGCCCCCGCCTGTCGCGAAGACTGCGCGCCATGTTGAGTGAAACTGGATTTCGAGATGACCCTACCACCCCGCCCGAACATCATCTTCATCGTCGCCGACGACCTCGGCTATGCCGACCTGGGCTGCTACGGTGGGCGCGACGCGGCGTTTGGCCCCGTGTCGCCGGTGCTTGACCAGCTGGCGGCCAATGGCCTCAAGCTCACGCAGGGCTATTCCAATTCGCCTGTCTGCTCGCCCACACGTTTTGCGCTGATGACGGCGCGCTACCAGTACCGCCTGCGTGGCGCGGCCGAGGAACCCATCAACAGCAAAAGCCGGGGCAGCACCACCCTGGGCCTGCCGCCCGAGCATCCCACGTTGCCGTCGCTGCTGCGCGCATCGGGCTACCGCACGGCGCTGATGGGCAAGTGGCACCTGGGCTATCCACCTGCGTTCGGGCCGCTGCGCTCGGGGTATGACGAGTTCTTCGGGCCCATGTCGGGCGGGGTGGATTACTTCACCCACTGCAGCTCCAATGGCGCCCACGACCTGTACCTGGGCGAGGAGGAAAAGCAGCAGGACGGCTACCTCACCGACCTCATCACCGACCACGCGCTCGACTATGTGCAGCGCATGGCGCCGGGCGCGCAGGCCGGCACGCCGTTCTTCTTGAGCCTGCACTACACCGCGCCCCACTGGCCCTGGGAGACGCGCGACGACGAGGCGCTGGCGCAGGAGGTGAAGACGAACCTGTTCCACCTGCACGGCGGCAACATCGAGACCTACCGCCGCATGATCCACCACATGGACGAGGGCATCGGCCGCATCATGGCGCTGCTGGAGGCAAAGGGCCTGGCGCGCG
The DNA here is from genome assembly GCF_025246485.1 of Acidovorax sp. K2F. Taxonomy (NCBI): domain Bacteria; kingdom Pseudomonadati; phylum Pseudomonadota; class Betaproteobacteria; order Burkholderiales; family Comamonadaceae; genus Acidovorax; species Acidovorax sp. K2F. The sequence goes on along the minus strand of NZ_JAOBSQ010000055.1, from coordinate 71,706 downwards.
ATACGCTGGTGGTGTTCACCAGCGACAACGGTGGCGAGCGCTTCTCGGACAACTGGCCGCTGGTGGGCGGCAAGATGGACCTGACCGAAGGCGGCATCCGCGTGCCCTGGATCGCCCACTGGCCTGCGGTGATTGCGCCGGGCGGCGTGAGCGCGCAGACCTGCATGACCATGGACTGGTCCGCCACCATGCTCGACGCAGCAGGCGCCGCCGCGCATGCGGACTACCCGCTGGACGGCCGCTCGCTGATGCCGCTGCTGCGCGATGCCAGCCTGCACGAAGAGCCCCCGCTGTTCTGGCGCATGAACCACCGGGGCCAGCGCGCCATGCGCCAGGGCGTGTGGAAGTACCTGCGCGTGGATGGCAACGACTACCTGTTCAACCTGGCCGACGACGAACGCGAGCGCGCCAACCGCGCGCCTGTGGAGCCCGAACGCCTGCAGACCATGCGCGCCGCGTGGGAGGCGTGGAATGTGTCCATGCCCGCCATTCCTGACGATGCCACGGTGAGCCTGGGGTATTCGGTCAAGGACATGCCGCAGCGCTGAGCCTGGCGGGCAGGTCGTCAGGAGTGTGGGCGGGAGGGCTGGCCCTGTTGCCTGCCCGGCCCGCTTGCCGGTAGATTGGGCGCCATGCCCGCCGCCGCCTTCGCGCCCTCGTCTCCCGCTGCTGTGCGCCAGTGGACCACCGACGTGGTGGCGCCGCCCGCGCGCCTGGACTACTGGGTGGGCGCGATCTGCGAGGCGTTTCTGGAGATGGACTGCAGCTCCCGCGAGGCACCGCTGTTTGGCGGCGAGCTGCAAAGCCTGCCGGTGGAGACGCTGTCCATCAACCGCGTGCGGGCTTCTACCCAGGACGTGTTTCGCACACCCGCCGGCATTGCGCGCAGCCGCCAGCTGCCCTTCTACCTGATCGGCCAGGCCGAGACCGCATGGCATGTGCGCCAGGACGGCCATGTGGCCCACCTGCGGCCGGGCGATGTGGTGCTGCTGGACTCGGCCCGACCGTACGAACTGCACTTTCCCGACGGTGTCCACTGCGTGTCGCTGCAGCTGCCGCGCGCCTGGGTGGGACAGTGGCTGCAGCAGGCCGAGGCGCCCGGGCCGCGCGTGGCTTGGCGCGACCAGGGCTGGGGCCAGAGCCTGGGGGCGCTGGCCGTGCAGCTGGCGCGCGACCCCGCCTCGGCGCAGGCCCTGCCGCCCGCATTGCTGTCCGACCACCTGGGCGCGCTGCTGTGCGCTGCGCTGGAGCCACCCCAGCCACCGGCGCCGACCGCTGCGCGCAGCCTGCATGCCCACCTGTGCGCGCTGCTGCGGGCGCGCATCGACCAGCCCAGCCTTTCAGCCCCCGCGCTGGCGCAGGAGGCGGGCGTGTCGCTGCGCACCCTGCACCGGGCGTTTGCAGCACAGGGCCACACCTTTGCGGGCACGTTGCGCCAACTGCGCCTGGCGCGTGCAGGCGAGTTGCTGCGCCGCCCCCAGCTGGCCCATGTGGCAGTGGGCGAGATCGGGCGGCGCTGCGGCTTTGCCGACCCTTCGCATTTCGCACGCGCCTTTCAGCGCGCCATGGGCATGTCGCCCGCGCAGTGGCGGCGCGGCGGCTGATTCCGTCTCCCCATCCTTTGGGTCGTTGTGGCTTCGGCTTGCCGTGCTGCCCGGTGGTGGAGCTTTGGCACACCCCGCACAGCGGGCTGGCACGCGCGGGCCATTCAGCGCCGCCCGGTGTTTCTAAGGTAGCGGCAGGGCGGTTTGCCCGGTCCTGCAACACAACCCCAAGGAGACACACACATGCCGGATACCTATGTCCTGGTCCATGGCGCATGGCACACCGGTGCCGAGATGGAAGCCACCGCCACGCACCTGCGGGCGCGCGGCCACACCGTGCACTGCCCCACGCTCGCGGGCAACAACCCCGGCGACGACCGCGCGGCCACGGGCCTGTCCGATGCGGTGGATTCGCTGGCGGCCTTCATCGAAGGCCAGGGCCTGACCGATGTGCGGCTGGTGGGCCACAGCTACGGCGGCATGGTCATCAGCCACATGCCTGCGCGCCTGCCCGGGCGCATCCGCCGCCTGGTGTACTGGAACGCCTTTGTGCCGCAGCCGGGCGAGTGCCTGAACGACCTGGTGCCACCCCACTACCGCGCGCTGTTCGACCAGGTGGCAGCCAGCAGTGGCAATGCCGTGATGCTGCCGTACCCCATCTGGCGCGAGGCCTTCATCAACGATGCCGACGAGGCCCTGGCGCAAAGCACCTATGCGCTGCTCAATCCCCACCCCTATCGCACCTTCACCGAACCGGCGCAGCTGCCCGTGCCGCTGGCCGCGCTGGAGGTGGGCAAGAGCTACCTCAACGCGCAGCAGGACACCGCGCTGCCCCACAGCCTGCCGTGGCACCCGCGCCTGTCGGAGCGGCTGGGTTTGTTCCGCCTGGTGGAGTGCCAGGGCAGCCACGAACTGTGCTTTTCCGACCCGGCATCGGCGGCGCAGCACATCGAGCGGGCCGGGCGCGATTGACGGGGCCTGCGAGGGCATTGCGCCAGATTTTTGCGTCTTTTGGGCCCCAAGCGCCAGATCGGTATATGCTGATAGCTATTAATTCAATAGCATTCCGCCCTGGCCTGCCTCCAGCAGCCGCGTGAGCAGCGGGTGCATCACCTTGCGGGCGCTGTAGATCAGGTGGAACTGCTCCTGCACGTCGGGTGCGGTACCCACCTGCACCAGCCCGTGGGTCTGGGCCAGGTGCTCGCCCAGCGAGACCGGCGCGGGCATCACGCCCATGCCGGTGGCGGCAAAGGTGCTCAAAAGGGCGCTGTCTTCAAACTCCCCGGCAATGCGCGGGCGGATGCGCTCGCGCTCCAGCCAGTGGTCGATGCGTGCGCGCATCGCGGCGTGGTCGGTGGGCAGCAGCACGGGCACTACAGCCAGGCTGTGCGGGAAGTTGTTGGCCGCCGCCTCGGCCCACAGCGGGGGCGCATACCAGGCAATGGCGCTCGTGCCCAGCAGCTGGCTGGTGGTGCGCAGGGCCGGGTTGGGCGGCGCGGCGCGGTCGGCCAGCACGGCATCGAGCTTGTGCAGCGCCAGCTCGCCCAGCAGGGGCTGGAACTCGCCCTCATGGCACAGCAGGCGCAGGTGCGGCTCGTCCAGCACGGGCGTCAGCAGCCGGTGCACGGCCAGCTTGGCAATGCCGTCGGAGATGCCCAGGTTCAGCCGCAGCGTCTGGCCGCTGGCGGCCTCGCGCACGCGCACGGGCAGCAGCTCGCCCAGCGCAAAGATGTGGTCGGCCTCGTGCAGCGCGGCCACGCCCGCATCGGTGAGCACCAGGTTGCGGCCCTCGGTGCGCAGCAGGCTCACGCCCAGCGACTTTTCCAGCTCGCGCACCTGGGCGCTGATGGTCTGCACGGCCATGTCCAGCCGCTCGGCGGCGCGGGCGATGCCGCCCTCCTTGGCGACCACCCAGAAGTAGAAAAGATGGCGGTAGTTGAAGCTCTGGCTCATGATCTCTTTGTGATGGGGCCGTAAAAAAAGTGTTTGGTTCGTAAAAACCGAACCAATACTACTGTGATCACAGGTTTTAAAGAAGTACCCCAGCCCCTACAGTCCGGGGCTTGGGCGTCCGGCGTGCCTGGGCGTGTGAGGGCATCTTTGGAGAAACTCGATGGAAACAATCGGAACGTGGTGGATGTGGGCGGGATTTGCCGTCTTCGTGGTCATCGCCATAGGCGTGGACCTGCTGGTCATGGAGCGCCAGGGCGCGCACAAGGTCACCATGGGCGAGGCCGCGCGCTGGAGCCTGTTGTGGTTCTCACTGGCCTTTGTGTTCGTAGCCATTCTGTGGTGGTACCTGGACAGCAGCCAGGGTCGCGAGATCGCCAACACGGTGTCCATGCAGTTCATCACCGGCTACCTGGTGGAGAAGAGCCTGTCGGTGGACAACATCTTCGTCTTCCTGATGCTGTTCAGCTACTTTGCCGTGCCGCCGCAGTACCAAAAGCGCGCGCTCATCATCGGCATCATCGGCGCCATCGTGCTGCGCACGCTGCTCATCCTGGCAGGTGCCTGGCTGCTGGCCACCTTCCACTGGCTGCTGTATGTGTTCGGTGCGTTCCTGGTCGTCACGGGCGTGAAGATGTGGTTTGCCGCCGGGCAGGAGCCTGACATCGCCACCAATCCGGTGCTCAGGTTCCTGAAAAAGCGCATCCGCATCACCGACCAGTTCGACGGCGAAAAGCTCTCGACCATGATCAATGGCGTCAAGCACTACACCCCGCTGTTCGTGGTGCTGATCCTGATCGGCACGACCGACATCATCTTTGCGGTGGACAGCATTCCGGCCATCTTCGCGATCACCAGCGACCCGTTCATCGTGCTCACAGCCAACATCTTTGCCATCCTGGGCCTGCGTGCGCTGTACTTCCTGCTGGCCGACCTGGCCGACCGCTTCCACCTGCTGGCCTACGGCCTGGCGCTGGTCCTGGTCTTCATCGGCGGCAAGATGTTGCTCATCGACTTTGTGAAGATTCCGATTGGCTATGCGTTGCTGGTCACGGCCACGCTGATCGCCGGGTCGATCTTCCTGTCGCTGCGCAATTCGGGCGAGGCCGCCAAGGGTGCCCCACCCGCACTGCCCCCCAAGGCCTGATCGCTGCCAAACCCGGAGACTTGAGTCATGGATCTGATCGAATCGGTGATGCTGTGCATGTTGTTGGGCCTTGTGGGAGCCACTGCGATGGCCTACCGCGCTGAGAACGAGCCGCGCGACGTGAACCTGCTGGTGGGCCTCACCACCTTGTGGGGCGCCGGCACTGCGGTAGCGTTCGTCGCATGATGCAGCCGCTGTGTCGCCTGCGCCGCTGGTTGCGGGCCCTGGAACCCCGGGCCCGGCAACTGCTGGACCGCAGCTGGCTGGCGCAGTTCCAGCCCTGGCTGGAGCAGCGCGCGCTGTTCCGCTTTCAGCGCCAGCCGCTGGCGCGCGGGGTGGCGGCTGGCATGTTCTGCGGCCTGATCCCAGGGCCGCTGCAGATCCCGGGCACGCTGCTGGTGTGCGCCTGGCTGCGCGGCAACGTGGTGGCCGGGGGCGTGGCCACCTTCTATACCAACCCGCTCACCACCGTGCCGCTGTATGTCATGGCCTTCTACCTCGGGGCGCTGGTGATGCCCGGCGCGCAGACCCTGCCCGCCTGGAGCAGCGTGGCGCCGGGTGGGGAGTTCACGGTGCAGGCCCTGGGAACCTGGATGCAGGCACTGGGCACGCCGCTGCTGATCGGCCTGCCCACGCTGGGCCTGCTGCTCGCAGTGCTGGGTTATGTGACGGTGCAGCTGCTGTGGCTCGCGCCCGCCTTGCACCGCAAGCGAAGGCTGGCGCGCAGCCGCTGAGCCCCGTATTCGGCCCGCAACGTGGGCGCCCCCGCAGGGGGGGCGCAGCCGCTTGGGGGGTTAGTCGAGTTTTACGCCCACCTTGGTGATGACCCGCCCCCACTTCTCCCGCTCGGTGCGCGCAAAGCTGCCCATCTGGGCGGCGGTGCCGGGCATGGGCTCCACACCCAGTGCCTGCAGGCGCGCCTTGGTGCGCGTATCGGCCAGGGCGGTCTGCAGTGCCTTGCTGAAGTTCGCCACCACATCGGCCGGCGCGCCGGTGGGCACCACCAGGCCTTGCCACGCAAAACCTTCAAACCCTTGCAGGCCCTGCTCGGAAATCGTGGGCACATCGGGCATGGTGGTCACGCGCTGCGGGCTGGCCACGCCAATGGCGCGCACCTTGTTGCCCGCGAGGAACGGGTACACCGTGGCGCTGTCGATCCACATCGCAGGCACCTGGCCGCCAATCACATCCTGGATGGCCGGCGCTGCGCCGCGATAGGGCACATGCGTGAGCCTGAGACCGCTCTGCTCGCGGAACAGCTCGCCCACCAGGTGGTGCGGGCTGCCCGGCCCGGCCGACGCCCAGTTCACGCCATCGGCCTGGCCCTTGGCCCAGGCCATGAACTCCTTGAGGTTCTTGGCTGGCACGCTGTTGGACACCACCAAAAACATCGGAAAGCGCACCAGCAGGCCCACGGGCTGGAAGTCCTTTTCGGCGTTGTAGGCGAGCTTGCTGAACAGGAACGGGTTGGCCGCCAGTGTGGCGAAGTCGGCCGAGAACATCAGGTTGCCGTAGTCCTTGTTGCGCGCGGCGTACTCTGCGGCGATGTTGGTGCCCGCGCCGGGCTTGTTGTTGATGATGATGGGGCGGCCCAGCGTGGCCGACATCGACTCGGCAATGGTGCGCGCCACGATGTCCGAGCCGCCGCCCGCCGCGTAGCCCACCACCCATTCGAGCGGCTTGGAATCCTGGGCCTGGGCCAGGGGCAGTGTGGTGGCCAGTGCCAGGCCCGCAAAGGTGGCGAGGAAATGTTTGCGCTGCATGGTGGTGTTGTCTCCGTAGTGGTCAAAGTTCAAGGCGGGTCGGACCCCGCACCGTCTGCGCGGTGCTGAAGTGCCAGGTGAAAAGGTGCGGGCTAGGCCGCCACCGCGTGGGTGGGCACCACGGGCGTGATGGCCGGAGTGGTGCGCCGGTCGACCGTGGGCACGGCACTGCCGCGCGCCATTTGCAGCGCGTGCTGCAGCGTGGCCTGGTCGCCGATGTGGTTGGCCAGCAGCAGCACCAGGCGAGCGTTCATGGCGTGGCTCTCGGGCGTGGACAGGCCCTGGTGCGCCGCAATCAGCGCTTCATAAAAATCGTCGCAGGCCTGCAGGTTCGGTTGGGTGTTCAGCATGGGCATGTTCCTTTTCGTCTTCCTGGTCAGACGGCTTCAGCCGTGGCACGGGCCAGCGCGCTGCGCACCGCGGCTTCAGTGGGCGTGCGCCAGCGTGCGCACACATGCTGGTCGGGCCGCACCAGGTACACGGTGCGCGGCAGCGCATCCAGCCGCTGGGCGGCCAGCGCCTGGTGGTCGATCACGTCGATGCCGATCTGCAGCACCTTCACACCGGGCAGGTCATGGGCCCATGCCGGAGCCGGGCCAAACACCAGCAGCGTGAAGTCCGGACCCAGCTCGCGCAGCAGCCAGGTGGGCTGGCCCTGCTTCGTCAACGGCGCGTCCAGCAGCACGGCACCGGGCACCTGGGTGCCTGCGAAGTGATCGGTATCCGGCGTGTTCAGTGGCGACTGGTGCAACGTGGCCGGCACCGACAGGCGCCCGCTGTTGACGATGCGCCTTGCGAACGCATGTTCGCGCGCCAGGTGCAGTGCCGCGTCGCGGAACAGGCGGCTCACCTCGCTCTTGGGCGTGATGAAGTCGGTGGCGCGGGTGGAGTTGCACAGGTTCTCATCGGCCGCGTATTCACGCTCGGGGCCATAGGTGCTCACCAGCGCGGGGCTGGCGCGGCCCTGGAGCACCCAATCGAGCTTCCAGGCCAGGTTCTCTGCGTCCTGCACGCCGCTGTTGGCGCCCCGTGCGCCAAAGGGCGAAACGCCGTGGGCGCTGTCGCCCGCGAAGATGACGCGGCCGTGCACGAACTGGTCCATGCGCAGGCAGGCAAAGGTGTAGACGCTGGCCCAGTCCAGCTCAAACTGTGCATCCGCACCTAGCAGCGCCTTCACGCGCGGGATGATGTTCTCGGGCTTCTTTTCTTCTTCGGGGTCGGCGTCCCAGCCCAGCTGGAAGTCGATGCGCCAGACGTTGTCGGGCTGGCGGTGCAGCAGCACGCTCTGGTTGGGATGAAAGGGTGGGTCGAACCAGAACCAGCGCTCGGTGGGGAAGTTCGCCTCATCCGCCAGCTTCACGTCGGCGATCAGGAAGCGGTCCTGAAAAATGCGCCCCTTGCTCTCCAGCCCCAGCATCTGCCGAGTGGGCGAGCGTGCGCCGTCGCAAGCCACCAGCCATTGCGCATCGATCTGGTAAGCGCCCTCGGGCGTGTCGATGCTCAGCAGCGCGCCGTCCGCGCGGCTTTGCACCGCAGTGACCTTGTTGTGCCAGCGGATGTCGATGCCCGGCAACTGCAGCGCACGCTCCACCAGGTAGGCCTCGGCGTAGTACTGCTGCAGGTTGATGAAGGCGGGGCGCTCGTGGCCTTCTTCTGGCAGCAGATTGAATTCATACAGCTGCTCGTCTTTGAGGAACACCTTACCCAGGTTCCACGACACGCCCTTGTCCACCATGCGCTGGCCCACGCCCAGGCGGTCCCAGATCTCCAGCGTGCGCTTGGCAAAGCAGATGGCGCGCGAGCCGATGGAGAGCTTGTGGTCGTTGTCCAGCACCACCACGCGTTGCCCGCGCTGGGCCAGGTCGATGGCGAGCGACAGGCCCACAGGGCCCGCGCCGATGACCACGATGGGGTGCTGTGCAGGCGTGGCGCGGTCTTGGTCGGGCGAGCGCACATAGCCGAAGTCGATGGCCTGCACTTCGGCGCCACTGGCGTGGAAGGCTTCGGTGGGAATGTCTCTGGGGTTCATATCTTTTGTCTCCTCCAGCCTCGGCGGATCAGCCTTCCAGGGCTTTCCACATCTGGACATCACGCTCGGCGGTCCAGATGCGTGGGTCGGGGTATTGCGTGGCCTCGTCGTACGCACGGGTCACGTCGAACGGCATGCAGTGGTTGAAGATCGCCCAGTGGCCGTACTTGGGCTGCAGTTGGGCAAACGTGGCCTCGTACACCTTGCGCAGGTCTTCGCCCTTGGCCGCACTGGCCTTCACGCTCTCGTACAGGTCGCTGATGAAGGCGCGCGTGCCCGCCAGGCCCGCCTGCACCTGCTCGGGCGTCTGCAGCGCGGCGCCCCGGCCGGGCACCAGCTTCTCGGGCTTCAGCGCCGCAATGTTGTCCAGCGTCTGCGGCCAGTCCTGGAAATACGCGTCGCCCGCATACGGCGTGGCGTCGAACTCCACCAGGTCGCCGCTGAACAGGATCTTTTCCTGCGGCAGCCAGGCCACCGTGTCGCCCTTGGTGTGGCCCCGGCCCAGTTGCAGGATCTGCACCTCCAGCTTGCCCAGCCACAGGGTCATCTTCCTGTTGAAGGTCATGGTCGGCCAGGTCAGGCCGTCCGGCACGCTCTCCACGTTCTGGAACAGGCGCGGAAAGCGGCCGATCTCGCTGTCCTTGTCGAACTGGCCGCGCTCCACGATCAGGTCGCGCGTGTCCTCGCTGGCAATGATGTGCTCGGCGCCGTAAGCGCTTGCGCCCAGCACGCGCACCGCGTGGTAGTGGGAGAGCAGGACGTACTTGATGGGCTTGTCCGTCACCTCGCGGATGCGGCGGATCACGTCCTGCGCCATCACGGGCGTGGCCTGGGTGTCGATGACCATCACTGCGTCGTCGCCAATGATGATGCCGGTGTTGGGGTCGCCCTCGGCCGTGTAGGCATAGGCGTGGTCGGAGAGCTTGTCGAAGCTCACCTTCTTCACTTCGAGGTCGGCGGCAGAGGCAAAGGTTTTGACGGTGCTCATGGTGGTGATTTGTTAATGGTGAATGCGTTTATCTAAACGGAATGCGTTGATGTTAGGCAAGAAATTCGTTCATGTCTAACGCATTTGTTTAGGTGTAAACCCGAAGGGCGTGTGGATGCTGTGCTGCGTGGACAATCGCCCCATGCCCATGACGACCCCCGACCTGCCTCCCGCCGACGACGAAGACACGCCCCGCAGCCCGCGCGGCATCCAGAGCGTGGAGGTGGGCGGCCAGCTGCTGAAGGTGCTGGCGCGCACCGGCCGGCGCATGGCGCTCAAGGACCTGGCCCGCGCGGCGGACATGACGGCCGCCAAGGCGCACCCCTACCTGGTGAGCTTTGGCAAGCTGGGCCTGATCGAGCAGGACGCCGTGAGCGGCCACTACGGCCTGGGCCCCTTGGCCATGCAGCTGGGCCTGATCAGCCTGCAGCAGGTGGACCCGGTGCGCCTGGCCATTGCTGAGCTGCCCGCGCTGGCCCAGCGCATCGGCTACACCGTGTCGGCCTCGGTCTGGGGCGACAACGGCCCCACCATCATTCGTGTGGAAGAGGGCCCCACCGCCGTGTATGTGGCCATGCGCCACGGCACCACGGCCTCGGTGCGGCATACGGCCACGGGCAAGGTGTTTGCGGCCTTCGGCCCGCGCGAGCGCGCTGCGGCTGCGCTAGCGGCCGAAGGGTTTGCGGGAGCACTGGACGAGCCTGCATTTGCGGCCGAACTGGAGGCTGTGCGCCAGCACCAGATCAGCGAGGTGACGGACCAGCTCCTGCCCGGCATCAGCGCGCTGGCCACGCCGGTGTTTGATGGGTTTGGGCAGCTGGTGCTGTGCATCGCCGTGATCGGCCCCAGCGCCACGCTGCAGACCGGGCCGGCCAGCCCGGCGGCGCAGCATCTGCGCGAGGCGGCGCGGAGCTTGTCGCAGCGGTTGGGCGCGCCGGTCGGCCCCGTGTAGGTTGTTGGGCGATCAGCCCGCTGCGCGCCCCAGCGCCTGGTCCACGTCCCACAGGATGTCGTCCAGGTCTTCAATCCCCACCGACAGCCGCACCATGTCCGCGCTCACGCCCGCGCGGGCCAGTTCCTCTTCGTTCAGCTGGCGGTGGGTGGTCGATGCGGGGTGGATCACCAGCGTCTTCGCGTCGCCGATGTTGGCGAGGTGGCTTAAGAATTCACATGCGTCGATGAACTTCTCGCCCGCCGCCGCGCCGCCCTTCACGCCAAACGTGAGGATGCCCGAGGCGCCCGGCGCGCCATCCACCGCGCGGAACTGTTTTTGCGCCAGGTCGAAATACGGCGAATCCGCCAGACCCGGATAGTTGACCCACGCCACTTGCGGATGGCTCTGCAGAAACTTCGCCACGGCCAGCGCATTGCGGCAGTGCTCGCGCATGCGCAGGTGCAGTGTTTCGGCGCCTTGCAGCAGCTGCCACGCGTTCATGGGCGAGAGCACGCCGCCAAAGGTGCGGTTGACCTCCATGCGCGCCTTCATCGTGTAGCCGAAGTCGCCGAAGGTCTCGTAGAACTTCACGCCGTGGTACGCACGGCTGGGCTCCACCATCTCGGGGAATTTGCCGTTGTCCCACGGGAACTTGCCGCCTTCCACCACCACGCCGCCCATGGTGGTGCCGTGGCCGCCGATGTACTTGGTGGCGCTGTGCACCACGATGTCGGCGCCCAGTTGCAAGGGGTTGCACAGGTAGGGGCTGGCCACCGTGTTGTCGATGATGAGCGGCACGCCTTGCGCATGCGCCACCTCGGCCACGGCGGCGATGTCGAGCACGTTGACCAGCGGGTTGCCGATGGTCTCGCCATAGAACGCACGGGTGTTGGGCCGCACCGCACGCGCAAAGTTCTCGGGGTCGGCCGGGTCCACGAATGTGGTCTCAATACCCAGACGCGAAAAGCCCACGCCCAGCTGCCCCACGGTGCCGCCGTAGAGCGTGCTGGCTGCCACGATGTGGTCCCCGGTTTTGAGGATGGCCAGCAGCGCCGCCATCTGCGCGGCCATGCCGCTGGCGCAGGCGAGCGCGGCGCGGCCGTTTTCGAGGCTGGCGATGCGCTCTTCGAACACCGCCACCGTGGGGTTGCTGATGCGGCTGTAGACGTTGCCAAAGGTCTGCAGGTTGAACAGGCTGCTCGCGTGTTCGGCGTTGTCGAACACAAAGCTGGTCGTCTGGTGGATGGGCGTGGCGCGCGCGCCGGTCACCGGGTCGGGCTGCGCGCCAGCGTGGATGGCGCGGGTGCCAAAGCCGAAGTGTCGGTCGGCACCGTTGGATGTGGGCTCGGTCATGGCGGTGGCGCAGCCTGCAGTGCTGCGCAGGGGGTTGGGTGAAGGAATTTGAATGGAATCGGCCGCAAGCGCTAGTGCAATATGCGCTGGCAGCTATCAATTTGCTAGTAAGGCAGCTGCCGCAAGCGCTTGGCGCTGATCACGCGCGTGTTCACGCCCATCCAGCCCAGGCCGCCAAACAGACGCGCGTGTTCGATCTTCACGCAGCGGTTTTGAATGACCTGCAGGCCCGCCGCCTCGGCGCGCAGGCCGGCGGCCTCGTTGAACACGCCCAGCTGCAGCCACAGGCACTGTGCGCCGATGGCGACGGCTTCGTCGGCCAGCGGCGGGATGTCCTCGCTCTTGCGAAAGCAGTCCACCATGTCGATCTTCTGGCCTTGCGCGACCAGCGCGGCGGCCGCCTCGGTCACGCTGGCGTACACCGTCTCGCCCAAAATCTGCCCGCCCTCACGCGCCACCAGCGGGTTGACCGGCACGATGCGGTAGCCATGCGCCTGCATGTACTTGGCGGCAAAGTAGCTGGGGCGGTGCCACTGCGGCGAAAGACCCACCACCGCAATGGTGCGGCAGGCGGTGAGCAGGTGGCGCAGGGTGCTGATGGTGTCGGGGGTGTGGAGCATGCAAACAGTGTACGCATGCCCCGGGACCGTGGACCAGCGTCACCGCAGCCGGTCAGGCCGGCGACTTGTACTTGATGCTGCACCCATACGGCGCCGTCGTCGCCGCCGAGATCGGCTTGCCCGCCAGCGCTTCGCCCAGCCCCACCTTCACGTAGTTGGTGGCCTTTTCGATGTCGGCCGGGCGGGCCGAGGGGATGCTGTCGATGCCGCCCGCGTAGATCAGCTGGCCCTGTGGGTTGACGATGTACAGGTGTGGCGTGGTGCGGGCGCCGTAGCTCTTGCCCACGGTGCCTTCCTCGTCCATCAGCACGGCGGTGGGGACGGCCTTGCGCTCCTGCTTCCAGGCCATCAGCTTGGCGGGCTCCAGGTAGTCGCTGCTGGCTTTTTCGGTGGAGTTGATGGACAGCCACACCACGCCTTGGCTGGTGGCGTCCTTCTGCGTGGCGGGCATGTTGCCGCTGTCGTAGTGTTTGCGCACGAAGGGGCAGCCGGGGTTGGTCCACTCCAGCACCACATGCTTGCCCTTGAAGTCCGACAGGCGCACGGTCTTTCCGTTGGTGTCCTTGAGCATGAAGTCGGGCGCGGGCTGGCCCACGGTGGCGGCGGCCTGTGCGCCCAGGGCAACCAGGGCGGCGGTGGCAATCAACGTACGGCGAAGCAGCTTCATGGCGGGGTCTCCTGAAGGGTTGGCGGGTGGTCGAAAGCGGAAAGGTGGGCTGGCAGCGATCTACAGCTGGGCGATGGTGGCGCGCACCTCGTCCACGCTGAGCACCTCGGTCAGCACCACCGGCGGTTTGCCAGGGCGATAGAACACGTACACCGGCACACCGCTGCGGCCCAGCGACGCCAGGGCGGCCGTGATGGCGGGGTCGCGGCGCGTCCAGTCGGCGCGCAGCAGGGCCACGTTCTTGGTTTGCAGGTCGGCGACCACGTTGGTATCCGCCAGCGTGGTCTTCTTGTTGTACTGGCAGGTCACGCACCAGGCGGCGGTGAAGTCCACAAACACGGGGCGGCCACCGGCCACGATCTGCTCGGCCGCGCCGGGTGCCCAGGGCTGCCAGCCGGTGGCCGACGAAGCCTGGGTAGCGCTTTGCGTGGTGGGCACGTTGGTGATGTGCGGCGCAAAAGACCAGACCAGCAAGGCCATGGCCGCGATGGACACCGTGGCCATCCACACCCGCGCCCGCCCGGCCAGCGACAGGGCCCACACCACCAGCGACAGGCCCACCAGCAGGATCAGCAGTGCACCCGCGCCGTCAATGCCGCTTTGCTGGCCCAGCACCCACACCAGCCAGACCACGGTGGCCAGCATGGGGAAGGCCATGAGCTTGCGGAAGGTGTCCATCCACGCGCCGGGGCGCGGCAGGGCGCGCGCCACGGCGGGCACAAAGCTGGCCGCCAGGTATGGCAGCGCCAGCCCCAGGCCCAGTGCTGCAAACACGGCCAGCGCCTGCGGTGCGGGCAGCGTGGCGGTCAGGCCCAGGGATGCGCCCATGAACGGCGCCGTGCACGGCGAGGCCACGGCCACGGCCAGCACGCCGGTGAGAAAACTGTCGGCCACCGGGTGGCGTGCCTGCAGGCTGGCCACCGAGGACGGCAGGAAATGCCCGAACTCGAACACGCCCGCCAGGTTCAGCGCGATCAGCGTGAACAGCGCCGCCAGCGATGCCACCACGGCGGGCGACTGCAGCTGAAAGCCCCAGCCCACCGCCTCGCCCGCCGCGCGCAGGCCCAGCATGAGCGCGCCCAGGGCGATGAACGACAGCACCACGCCCGCTGTGTAGGCGATGCCGCTGATGCGGTGCGCGCGCCGGTCTTGCGCATGCTGTGTGAAGCCCACCACCTTGATCGCCAGCACCGGAAACACGCAGGGCATGAGGTTGAGGATGAGCCCGCCAAGCAAGGCGCCCAGCAGCGCTGCAGTGAGGGTAAGGGACGATGCGCCGGAGGCTGCGGCAGGCGTTGCTGCGCCGCCAGCCTGCGCTGCATTGGCTTTGAGCGCGGCTTCCAGGGCGGGCGACACGCTGGCCACCGATGCGCCCTGCGGCCAGGTGCCCAGCACCTTCAGTTCGGCGCGGTAGCCGGTGCGGGTGTCGGGGCCGGTGCCGTGGCCGTGGCCCGGGGCCGCCTGCTCGGCCAGCACCACGGGCATCAGGCTGGGGCTGGCGCTCCGCTGGGCCGATAGGGGAATCTGTGCGGTCCAGACGCTGCCGTTCCAGCTCTGCTTCCAGCTCGCCGCGTTGTCGATGACCTCGGCGGTTTCGGGGAACAGGTCCAGCGTCTTGCCGCGCAGCGCCACGGGCAGGCCCTGCACGCTGACGTTCAGCAGGTTGCCGTCCGCGATCTGCGCCTGGCTGTCTGGCACGATGCCGCTGGTGCCTGCCACCACGGCGCGGGGATGGGCCTTGGCGGCCGCCTCAAAGGCAGCACCGCTCAGTGCCGTGGTGCTCTGGATGGGCAGCTGCAGCGTGAACTCGCCTTCTTCGGGAATGCACTCCTTGCGGCACACCAGCCACGAGGCGCGCAGCTTGATGGTGGCATCCTTGGCCAGCGGGCCGGGGGCATAGGTGCTGGCCACGGTGACGGGCACGGGCAGCAGCACCGTGCCTTCATAGCCATAGTTGGCCAGCGTGCCGATGGGGATCTTCTTGGGCAGGGGCCAGGCAATCTCGCCCGCATCCAGGCCGGCGGGCAGCGTCCAGGCCAGGTCGGTGGGCAGGCCGGAGTCGCCAGGGTTCTTCCAGTAGGTGTGCCACTCGGGCTGGTGGGTGATCGAGAGGCCCAGCCACAGCGGCTGCCCGGGCGCCACGCCCTGGGGCGCATGGGCCAGCAGCTCGGCACGCACATAGGGCGTGGTGACCACGCTGGTGCCCTGTCCGCTGGTTTTGGTGCCCAATTGGGCGCTAGCGCTAGTCCATAAAGCGCTGGCAGCTATAAAAAAGAGAGTGGCTGCAAGGCGGTGGAACAGGCGTGAAGGCATGGTGCAGTGTGGGAGCGGGCGGGGCGGGATTGGTTCCGGCGCCCTGCGCTCAGCCTGCGGGGCGATGGGACTGGCTGGCGGGAGATTCGCCCAGAACCGCTCGCCAGCCAGCAGCTTATTGTGTCGCCAGGCTCAATTCCGCACGCGGTGTCCACTTTTCTGCCTGTTTGCCCGCTTTGGGTGCCGCGACAAACAGCCGCTCCACCGGCAGCTTTTGCGACACCAGGTACGCGCGGATCGCCTGGCCGCGCTGCGTGGCCAGGTCGGCGGCCATTGCCTCGGTGGCGGGCTGGTTGGCCAGCAGCAGGGCTTCCATCTCGGGCACGCTGAGGTCCTTGGCCAGGCCGACCAGGTTGCGCGGCTTGGGCATGTCGGCGCGGCGGTACACCTCCTTGAGCAGGGCGGGGTATTCGGCGGCCGACACGGGGGCGGTGTCCGCCGGGTTGGCGCGGCGTTTTTCGGCCAGCACCCGTTGTTGCAGGCTTTCGCGCTGCAGGCCTTCGCGCTCGTCCTGCAGGCTGGCCATGCCGGTCACGGTGATCTTGAGCGCGGGGCGGTCGGTCAGGGCCTTGACCACCTTGCCCAGGTTTTGCTCGGCCTCGGGCGTGAGCGTGGCGCTACCCGGGGCAAAGGGCACGTTGCTCATCTCGTCGCCACCGCCAAACGCGCTGGCCAGCAGGCTGAAGGGCGAGGTCAGCGCCTTGCCGATGAGGTTGACGATGATCTTGAAGATCACGGGGCCGATGCGGAACTGCGGGTCGTTGAGCGAGCCGCTGATGGGCAGGTCCAGGTCGATCACGCCCTGGCGGTCGGCCAGCAGGGCCACGGCCAGCTTCACGGGCAGGCTGTTGGGCGCGCCCTCCACGGGCTCGCCAAAGGTCAGCTGGTTGAGCACCAGCCGGTTGCTGGCGGTGAGCTGGCCGTTGGGCAGCACCTTGTAGTTCACATCCACGCTGAGCTTGCCGCGCTCGATGCCGTGGCCCGCGTATTTGACGGAATAGGGCGTGAGCGGGGGGAGCTCCAGGTCGCGCACCTTGCCCACGATGTCGAGGGCCAGCGGTTTGGCCAGCGGGTTGAGCTTGCCGGTGACTTCGAGCGATGCCGAGCCCTCGGCGCGGCCGCGCAGCTCCAGGTCGGCCAGCACGGGCTCGCCACCCGAGGCTTCGGACGAGAACGCGCTGAGCTTGCCGGTCAGCTCCGACAGGTCGGCCGAGTAGTTGGGCTTGATGAAAAAGTCCGAAAACAGCACCTTGCCGTTGACCAGGCTCACGGGGCCAAAGACCACCACAGGGGCCAGTGGGTCGGCCTGGGCCACCGCCGCAGGAGCAGGAGCGGTGGGCGTTGCCGATGCGGTTGAGGCGGGGGCTGATGCCGTGGGGGCGGCCGTGCTGGCTGCGGCGCTGGCCGCATTGGCCGCCCGTGCCTCGGCCGGGGTCTTGGCAATGTCGCTCAGGTTGATGCGGCCGGCCTCGTTGATGGTGACCCGGGCAAAAAAGTCCACCAGGCTGGTCTCCTTGACCTCCACGCGCGGCGCGGTGCCGGGGGCGGTGGCCACGGCCAGGCCGCGCAGGTTCAGGCTTTTCCAGGCCAGCAGTTCCTCACCCACCTGGGCCTCGGTCTTGGGGGTGAAGGCGGCGGTGCTGTTGGCCTGCAGGTCTTCCACCACGGCATCACCGCTCAGACGCAGGCCGACTCCTTTGTCGGTCTGCGCCAGGGCCACCTGGCCCCGGTAGCCCACGTCGGCGCGCAGCAGCTCTACCGACAGCTGGCTGGCCAGGTAGCCGTCCAGTGCGTGCAGCGGCAGGCGGGTGGCGTCGAGCTTGCCCTGGGTGGTCAGCGGCTGCAGGGCCAGCGTGCCCTGGTAGTCGAGCTTGCCCGGCGCGGCCTTGCTGCCCTTGCCCGGTGCGGCGGCGCGGGCGGTGAGCGTGAAGGCTTCGGGCTTGCTGCCGTCGCTGGCCAGGTTGCGGGCGGTGATGCCCAGGGCCGTCACGTCCAGCGCCACGGGGCGCGGCTGGGCGTTGTCGGCCAGCGAGACGGTGCCGCCCTGCAGCGAGAAGTCGGCCACGCGCAGCTTCCAGGGTGTGCTGGTGCTGGCGGGTGCTGCGTCAGCCGTTGCCGCCGGGGCCGCGGTGCTGCCTGGCGCTGCCTTCAGCCAGCGCTCGAACATCCAGCGCCCGTCCGCGCCCCGTTCCACCGCCAGTTGTGGCTGGCTGATGGCCAGGCGCTCCAGCGTGGCGCTGCGCGCATCCAGGGGCACCTCGGCGCCCGCAATGTCGAGCTTGCCCAGGCTGGCCAAGGTGGTCTTGCCCTGCTTGACGGCCAGTTGCTCCAGCGCCAGGGGGCCTGCCTTGAGGGTGACGCCGGTGGCGCCCGCCTGTGCGGCCTGTGGCGTGGGCGCTTGCCACGCCACACCCACATCGCCGCTGAGCTGGCCGGTCACCGTGGGCTCCAGCGTCTGGGCCAGGTAGGGCGCGGCCAGTTGCAGGGCCAGGGCGTTCAGGGTGGCGTTGACCTGGGCCTTCTGGTCCGTGGCTTCGCCGGTGAAGCTGAGTGTGCTGCCTTGCAGGTTGAGCCCGCCTTTGAAGCTGAAGGGCTTGGCGTTGTCCTTGGCAAAGGGCAGGGCGACGTCGGCCGCATCCAGCGTGATGTCGGTGGCCTGCAGGGCGGCAGCGGGGCGCGTGGTGGCGTCGGCCCAGCGCAGGGTGCCCCCGCGCACGGCGGCGGTGGCGACTTCCACCGCCCAGGCGGGAGCGGCTGCCTTGGCCTTGGCTTTGCCTGTGGAGGCGGGGGATGCTGGGGCGGATGCTGCGCTGGCCGGTGGCGAAGCGGCAGTGTCAACTGAGGCGGGTGCCGCAGGTGTGGCGGGCTTGCCCTTGGCGGGCGTGGAAGGCTGCGCTGGCGGGGTGGGCGTTGCCAGTTGCGCCAGGTTGATCTGACCGCTGGCGTCGCGGGTGGCGGTCACCACGGGCGCCGTCAGCTCCACATGCTGCAGGCGCACCACCTGGTCCAGCGGGCGCACATCGGCCATGTCGATCTTCAGGCGCTCGTAGGTCAGCAGGTCGGCGCCCTGGCGGTCGGCCATGCGCACACCGCTGGCCTGTACGGTGCCGGTCAGCTTCACGGCCATGCGCGGGTGCTGTTCAAAGGCCACCTTCACATCCGCATCCAGCGTGGCACCCAACACCTTGACGGGCAGGTTGGCCGGCAGGTAGCCCAGGTAGGGTGCGAGGTTCAGGCCATCCAGCCGGATCTGCGCGTCGGCTTTGCCGGTCTGTGCAAACGGCGTGCCCTGGGCCGATGAGTCAAACCGGCTGCCGTCCAGCGTGAATGCCAGGTGGGGCTCCACCTTCACCTCGCGCTGCGAGGGCAGGGTGCTGATGAACGGCACTTTCAGCGCCAGCGCACGCACCTCGTGGGTCTCGCTGACGGTGTTGTCGATGAAGTCGATGCTGCCGCCGGTGAGCGCCAGGTTGTACAGCGCCAGGCGCGCGGGGCCGGTGTCTGGCTCGGGCTCGCTCTTGGGCGCGGTGACCTTGGCAATGATGTCGTCCACGTCGTAGCGGCCGTCGCCCAGGTGGGTGATGCGCAGGACCGGGTTTTCGATGGTGAAGGCATCCACCACGGGCGCCAAGCGCAGCAGGGATTGCAGCTCGCCATCGGCATAGATGCGGCCAATGGTCAGCTGTGGGGGCGCACCGTTGGCGCCCGCCACGGTCACGTCACGCAGGGCGAATTCCAGGCTCCAGGGCTCAAAGTCGATGCCGCCCACCGTCACGGTGCGCCCCAGTTGCTCGGACGCGATGCGCTCCAGCGGGCCCTTGACCAGCGGCGGAATGGCGAGCCAGGTGACCAGCCACAGGGCGATCAAACCCGCCAGCGCGCGGACGGCGGGGCGGAACCAGCGGTGCTGGCGCAAAGAGGCAAAAGAGACGGAGCGCAGGGAGATCGGCATGGCGGCAGGCTAGGGTGGGCGCTGCGGCCCCGGGGGCTGGCGAAAAACCAGAGGGGTCGCGCGCGAGCCGCTATTGTCCCTGCAGTGCGTCAGCCGAGGTAAGCCATTGCAACAGGTGGGGGTGGGTGGTTCAAGATTGTTGACAGTGGGGTGCTGCGCTCTGCGCTGCGCTCACTGGGCAAAGCCCAGCACCACCCGGCGGGTGGTGGCTCAGGACCGTGTCTTTCGGTGCGCACTCACTTGCGCTGCGCACAAGTGAGTGCACCCCAAAGAAAAGCGATCTTCGCTGCGCTCACTGGGCGAAGCCCAGCACCACCCGGCGGGTGGTGGCGCTTTTCTTTTCAATCTTGGTCACCACGATGGCGCCGATCTCTGACGTGTTGGCCACATGCGTGCCGCCACAGGGCTGCAGGTCGATCGGTGGCGCGTCGGCTTCGCCGCCGATGCGGATGGTGCGGATGCGCCCGGTGCCGCGTGGGGGCTGCACGCTCATGCTTTTGACCAGCGCGGGGTTCGCGTCCAGTTCTTCATCGCTGATCGAGGCCACGGTGAGTGGGTGCGCGGCAGCCACCAGGGTGGCGATGGCGGCGGTCAGCTGCTCCTTGTCCAGCGGGTCGGTCATCGCAAAGTCCAGCCGCGCGTAGTCGGGCGTGATGGAGCAGCCGTTGACCAGCTGCGGCACCACATGGCACAGCAGGTGGCTGGTGGTGTGCAGGCGCATCATGCGGTGGCGGCGCTCCCAGTCGATACGGGCGGTGACAGCCGTGCCAGGCGTGAGCTGCGCCACGCGGTCTTCCTGCCCGGGGGCGGGGATGTGCACGATGTCGCTGGTGGGGTTGCCGTCGGCGTCCTTGCCCTTGCGGGTGTCGGCAATGGTGATCTGTGTGCCGTCTGCCAGCACCAGCACACCGCTGTCACCGGCCTGGCCGCCGCCCAGGGGGTAGAACACGGTCTGGTCCAGCACGATGCCGGTATCGGTGACAGCGGTGATGTGGGCGCTGCATTCGCGCAGGTAGGCGTCTTGGCGGAAGAGGTCTTGGGTCATGGTGGCATGTTAGCCGCGCCACTGGCCGTTTCCCAGAGGCCGGCAGCGCCGCTACCATGCACGCATGACTTCTGCTGCCTTGACCCCCTTGCCCTCCCGCTTCTGGGCCGACTTGTCCACCCGTGATTTCGCGGCGCTAAAGGCCAGCGGGCAGGCTGAACAGGTAGTGGCCGTGCTGCCCGTGGCGGCTGTCGAGCAGCATGGGCCACACCTGCCCCTGTCGGTCGATGCGACGCTGCTGCAGGGCGTGATCGATGCCGCGCTGCCGCACCTGCCCGCCGAGTTGCCAGTGCTGTTCCTGCCGCCACAGAACGTGGGCCTGAGCCCGGAGCACATCCGCTTTCCCGGCACGCTCACGCTGTCGCCCGCCACGGTGATTGCGCTGTGGACCGAGATCGGCGAGTGCGTGGCCCGCGCGGGCATCAAGAAGCTGCTGCTGTTCAACGGCCACGGCGGACAGGTGAGCGTGATGGACATCGTGGCGCGCGAGCTGCGCACGCGCAGCGACCTCATCGTCTACAGCGCCAGCTGGTTCAGCCTGCCGCTGCCCGATGCGGTGGCGGGCCAGTTCAGCGCCCAGGAGCACCGCTTTGGCATCCATGCGGGCGACATCGAGACATCGATGATGCTGCACCTCGCGCCCGCCACCGTGCAGATGGCACAGGCGCAAAACTTTCGCTCCACCTCGCAGGACCGGTCGGAGCGCTACGCCATCCTGGGCAACGGCAAAAGCGCCAAGCTGGGCTGGCAGATGCAGGACTACCACCCGGCGGGTGCCGTGGGTAACGCGGCCGCAGCCACGGCCGACAAGGGACAAGCGGTGGTGGACGCTGCAGCGCAGCAACTGGTGGCGCTGCTGCAGGAGCTGCAGGCGCTGCCGCTGTCTACCCTGGCGGATGGCCCCCACTTGCGCTGAACCGGATTGCTATATTTTTGATAGCTTCCGGCGCATGATCCACTAGCGCAAGCGGCCTGAAAGGCTCAGAAAACCGAAATATCGGTGCTCAGGCGTGCGTCACCCACTGCGCGTGCTCCAGCTCGTTCAGGTGCGGCAGCGTGTTGAAGGTCTGCAACATCAACCGCTTGGGCGAGATGGAGAACTCCGTCACCGCGCTGTTGCGGATGCGCATGTTCAGCGCAATGGTCACCTCGGGCGCCGTGCCCAGCACCTCGCCCACGGCGGTCGAGATGGGGCCGCCGCTGCTCACCAGCAGCACGTTCTGGCCCGCATGGTGGTGGCGCACATGGTCCAGCGCGCTGCGCACACCGGCCGAAAACTCGTTCCAGCTGGGCATGCCCTGGGGGCTGATGACACCTGCCATCCACTGCGCCAGCGCGTCGCACAGGATGCGAAAGTGCGCGCGGTAGCGCTCTGGCGTGTCGGCCGGGCCCAGGGGCTGGGGGTGGATGGCGGCGATCAGCGCATGGCTGTCGTATTCATTGAGGCCTGGCAACTGCAGCACCTCGGGGGTGGTCTGCAGGCCCTCGGCAATGCCTTCCAGCGTTTGCGTGTGGCGGCGCAGCGTGCCGGTGATGACGGCGTCAAAGCGCATGCCGCGTGCGCGCCAGTATTCGCCTAGGCGCACGGACTGTTCGCGACCCCGCGCGCTGAGCACGTCATAGTCATCTGCGCCAAACGAGGCCTGGCCGTGGCGCACGAGGTAGAGGGTTCCCATGCGGCGGATTGTGATCAGAACCCGCCGCAGGCGTTTGTCGCAAAAGCGACCGATGCTATTAAATGTGTAGCTTTTTCGGTTGAAGCTGCAAGGGCTTCAGCCCGCCAGAACGCTGCCGAACATGGGCGCATCCACGTTGCCGCCCGTCAACGCCAGGCCCACGTGCAAACCCTGTAGCTGGTCGCGTTCCTGCAGCGCCGCCGCCAGCGCCGCCGCACCTGCGCCTTCGGCCACGTTGTGGGTGTCGGTGAACAGGGCGCGCATGGCGGCGGCCACCTCGGCGTCGCTCACCTGCACGATGTGGTCGATGTGTGGCGCCATCACGGCCAGGGCCTCGGCATCGGCCACGCGGCAGGCCATGCCGTCGGCCAGCTGCGTGGTCACCGGTGCCTCCACCACGCGGCCTGCGGCCAGCGAATCGGCATAGGTGGTGGCGTGGCTGCTGACCACGCCGACCACGCGCACCGCGTGCTGCAGCGCCAGCTTGGCCGCAATGGCTGAGCACGCGCCCGAGCCCTGGCCGATGGGCACGTACACCACATCGAGCTGCGGCACGGCGCGCAAAAATTCCCACCAGTAGGTGCTCACGCCCCGCAGCAGGTCGGGGTGAAAGCTGGGCACCATGTGGGCGCCGCGCTGGGCCGCGAGCTGGATGGCGTGTTCGCGCGCTTCCTGGAAGTCGTCGCCGTGTTCGATGAGCGTGACGCCCAGTGCGCGCATGGCAGCGTTTTTCTCGACCGAATTGCCGCGTGGCACGACGATGGTGCAGGCCACGCCGTGGCGGCGCGCGGCCCAGCCCATGCTCTGGCCGTGGTTGCCGCGTGTGGCGCTGATCACTTCCATGGGCAGCGAGCCGCGTTGTGCGAGCTGGTCAAAGTAGGTCAGCCCGCCGCGGATCTTGAAGGCGCCCACCGGCGTGTGGTTCTCGTGCTTGAGCCAGCAGTCGGTGCCCAGGCGCTGGCTGAGCAGGCCCCAGCGGTACTGGGGCGTGGCGGCGAAGTCGCGGTACACCACCTGGGCAGCGGCTTCGATGTCGGCCAGGGTGGGCAGCAGGGCGGTGGGGTCGAGGCGGGTGTTCATGCGGCGGCTTTCTTTTCAGTCAACAGTTTGAGGGCGAGCAGACCGAGGACGGTGCCCATGAAATAGCGCTGGGCACGCATCCATGCAGCATTGCGGTTGAGGAACAGCGCCACGCGCGCGGCACCCAGCACCAGCAGCGCGTTCACGGCGGCACTGGTGCTGATCTGCACCGCGCCCAGCGTCAGGCTTTGTTGCAGCAGCTGGCCGCGCTCGGGGTGCAGGAACTGCGGGAAGAACGATAGGTAGAACATGGCCACCTTGGGGTTCAGGAGGTTGGTCATGAAGCCCATCAGGAACAGCGTGCGCGGGCTGTCGTGCGGCAGGTTGCGCGCTTCAAACGGCGCGGCGCCACCGGGTTTGACGGCCTGCCAGGCCATCCACAGCAGGTATGCGGCGCCGGCGTAGCGGATGGCGTCAAACGCCAGCGGCACGGCCGCCAGCAGCGCGGTGAGGCCCAGCGCCGCCGCCAGCAGGTGCACGACAAAACCCAGCACCACACCGGTCAGCGAGATGAGCCCGGCGCGTGGCCCCTGGGTGAGGCTGCGCGAGACGCAGTACACCATGTTGGGGCCCGGCGTGAGCACCAGCACGAGCGCGGCGAGCGCGAAGAACAGCAATTCCTGCAACGAAAACAGCATGGCGGTTTACTCCTGAGAGGTGACTGAGGTGAGGGTGACGGGGCCCCGTGGCGTGCGGAGCTGGGCAGAGAGGCTCGGCGCGGTGCCCGGCGTGACGAGGGCGGAGGCGGCGACACCCACGGCTGTGCACGCGGCCTGCAATGTGGCGGCTTGCGGGTGCTGCAGTGCAAGCTGCTCCAGCTGCACGCCGCTGGCGGGCAGGCTGTCGCAGGGGTGCGCCGCGCCCCACTGGATGAGCGTGGGCAGGCAGCCGTCCATCAGGCGCAATCCGTCATCGCGCACGGTGATCTGCCATTGCAGCAGGCCATGGGGCGTGGGGCGGCTGGCGGTGATGACGGCGCCGCGATCCATGTCCAGCGCCGACAGCGCGGTGCACGCAGCCGCAACGTCGGGCACGCTCGCCACCCAGTGGATGAGCTGGGGGCCGTGTTGTGCCACCTGGGTCTGCAAATTGGCGTCATCCATGTCAAACCAACGTCTTGCGTCAGTGGATATTGCCTTGGGCGCTCCTGGTTTGATAGCAATGATCTCCAGGTAGGCGCGTGGATGCGCCGGGCTGGAGACGTTGAAGATGCGGTTGTGCGTGCCCATCAGCGGGTGTTCGCCGCCCGCCGTGGGGGTGATGCCCAGCGTGCGCGCGCACCAGTCCACACCACTGGCCAGGTCGGCCGCCAGCACGACCAGGTGGTCCACGCAGGGGGCGTGTTGGGTGGAGGGGGCGGTCACAGCAGCACCTCACCGGCCATGCAGGTGACCGAGCTGCCGCCCACCCAGATCGTGTCGCCGTCCTGCTCTACAAACACCCGCCCGGCGCGGCCCAGGCAGGTGCCTTGGGCGGCCACATATTGGGCAGGGGCCAGCCCGGCGCCGATGAGCCACTGGGCCAGCGCGGCGTTGAGGCTGCCGGTCACGGGGTCTTCGGCCAGGCCGTTGTTGCCGGGGAAGAAGGCGCGCACTTCAAAAGCGATGCCTTCGGCGTCGGTGCTGCCGATGACACCCACCTTGCCACGCGGGCCCACCACGCCCACATCCAACTGGCCGAGGAGGCTGGCGTCTGGCTTCAGCGCCAGCACCTGCTCGCTGCTGCGCAGCATCACGCCGCGCCAGTGGGGGCCGTTGTCGCACCAGGCGTGGTGCAGGATGTCGCTGCGCTCCACGCCCAAGCCTCGCGCGATCAGCGCCACGTCCTCTTCGGCCAGCGGGCCGCTTTTGATGAGGGGCGGTGCGGCAAAGGCCAAGCGTTCGCCATCCTGCCGCAGCGTGACCAG
Source organism: Acidovorax sp. K2F (assembly GCF_025246485.1). Classification (NCBI taxonomy): domain Bacteria; kingdom Pseudomonadati; phylum Pseudomonadota; class Betaproteobacteria; order Burkholderiales; family Comamonadaceae; genus Acidovorax; species Acidovorax sp. K2F. The sequence goes on along the minus strand of NZ_JAOBSQ010000055.1, from coordinate 46,739 downwards.
GCCCACGCCACATTCCTGCACCACCTGGCCTGCGACCTGGGGCTGGCCGCCGGCCTTGAGCCATGCGTGGCAGCTGCCCAGTGTGGGGTGGCCTGCAAAAGGCAGTTCGCGCCCGGGGCAGAAGATGCGCACGCGGTAGTCGGCTCCGGCGGCGCGGCCTTCCGGGGTGGGGGGCAGCAAGAAGGTGGCTTCGGACAGGTTGGTCCAGTTGGTGAAGTCCTGCATGGCTTCGGTGCTGAGGCCGGAGCCGTCCAGCACCACGGCCAGGGGGTTGCCACGGTAGGGCGTGGCGGTGAACACATCGACTTGCTGGAAGGGGCGTTGGTGCATGGTGGTCAGGTCCTTGGAAACAAAAAAGCAGTGAAGCGGGTTGGGCCGGGCACGCCGGGGGCTCACCGGGGTGTGGCACGGTGTTCAAACAGGTGGTTGTGGCTCGGCGCCCTGGCGGGGCCGAGGGGCAATCAGCCGCTGGGGTGCGGGGCAGGGCGGTGCGGGGTCATAGCAGCACCGTGCCTTCAATGCAGGTGACCGCGCGGCCGCCCACCCACAGCTGGTGGTCATCGTCCTGGCGGATGTGTACGCGGCCCGCGCGGCCCAGGCATTCGCCCTGGGCCACCAGGTAGCTGCGGGGGGCGAGGCCGTCGGCAATCAGCCATTCGGCCAGGCTGGCGTTCAGGGTGCCCGTCACCGGGTCTTCGGGGTTGCCCATGGGGGCGGCAAACGCGCGCACCACCACGCCGGGCTGGGCGGTGTTACTGGCGGCAGGGCCCACATGGATCACGCCCACGTCCTGGCCCAGGTCCTTCAGGCGGGCGTGGTCGGGGTGCAAGCCCAGCACCGTGTCGGCGCTGTCGAGCAGCAGGCCCAGCCACACGGGGCCGTTGTCCAGCATCTGCGCGCCCAGAATCTGCTGCGGACGCAGGCCCAGGGCGCTCGCGATCAGTGGCACCAGCGCGGGGCTGGGGGCGCTGCGCTTGAGCGGGGGCGCGGCAAACGCCAGGGTGTCGCCGCTCAGGGCAATGCGCACCAGGCCCAGCGCACATTCCTGGATCACCATGCCGTCTTGTTGCGGGCGGTGGCCCGCCTGCAGCCAGGCGTGGCAGGTGCCCAGTGTGGGGTGGCCCGCAAAAGGCAGCTCGCCATTGGGGCTGAAGATGCGCAGGCGGTAGTCGGCCCCGGCCGCGCGCCCGGCGTCGGTGGGCGGCATCAGAAAGGTGGTTTCCGACAGGTTGGTCCAGGCCGCAAAGCGGCGCATGTCGCTGTCGCTCAGGCCGTCGGCATCCAGCACCACGGCCACGGGGTTGCCGTAGCCGGGGCGGTCGCTGAACACGTCGATCTGCTTGAAGGGGCGCTGGTGCATGGAGAGGCGCGGTCAGGAAAGGGGTTGGTCCAGTACCCCGCGGGCGCCGGGGCGGGTGCTGACCGTGTTGTACCACCGCTCCAGGTGGGGACGTGCGGCGCGTTCTTGCGGCAAGCCCCACCAGCGGTGGATCTCACAACCCACCGGGATGTCGGCCATCGTGAACCGCTCACCCGCCATGAAGGGCTGGCGGGCCAGGTGGGCATCCAGCAGGGCCAGCAGGGGCTCCGTGGCCGCCACCGACGCGGCGATCAGCGCATCGTTGCGCTGGGCCGCAGGCGTGCGGATCCACTGGATGAAGGCGTCGCGCCCGGCCGGGTTCAGCGTGGTCTGCTGCCAGTCCATCCACTGCTCGGCCACAAAACGCGAGGGAAGGTCTTCGGGGCACAGGTTGCCCAGCGAATGCCTTGCGCACAGGTAGCGCACGATGGCGTTGGACTCCCACAGGGTCACGCCCGTGTCCTCGTCCTCGATCAGCGGCACCAGGCCATTGGGGTTGAGGCCCAGATAGCGCGCCTCGCGCACGATGCCGTACTGGCCGCCCGCGTCGGTGCGCTGCACTGAGGGCAGGCCCAGCTCCTGCACGGCCCAAACGACCTTGCGCACGTTGATGGACGACAGGCGACCCCAGAGCCTCAGCATGGTGACTCAGCCCTTGCTCTCGCGGATGGCTGCCGCCAGCGCCGCGATGCCGGTGGCGATCTGGTCGACGGTGGAGGTCACGAACGACAGCCGCAGGGTGCGGTGGTCGGCGTTGTCGGCATAGAAGGCCGCCCCGGGCACAAAGGCCACATTGCGCTCCACGGCCTTGGGCAGCAGCTCGATGGCGCTCATGCCTTCCGGCAGGCGCACCCACAGGAACATGCCGCCGTCGGGGCGGTTCCAGTGCACGCCCAGGCCCTGCATTTCCTTGTCGAGTGCGGCCAGCATGGCCTCGCACTGCTGCTTGTAGAGCGCGCGGATGGTGGGCACGTGGCGGTCCAGGAAGCCGTCCTTCATCACTTCGGCCACCAGGCGCTGGTTGTAGCCGGGGGTGTGCAGGTCGGCCGCCTGCTTGGCCTGCAGCAGCTTGGGGTACACGGCCTTGGGCGCCACGATGTAGCCCAGGCGCAGGCCAGGGGCCAGCACCTTGGAGAATGAGCCCATGTAGATGCAGCCGTCGGGGTTGCGGGCCGTGAGCGGGGCCGGCGGCGGTGCGTCGAACCACAGGTCGCCGTAGGGGTTGTCTTCCACCAGGGGCAGGTTCAGCTCGGCGGCGGCGGCCACCAGCTCTGCGCGGCGCGCGTCGCTCATGGTGCGGCCCGTGGGGTTCTGGAAGTTGGGCAGCACGTACAGGAAACGCGCCTTGTTCGCGCCAGTGCCCACCTTGGCACGCAGGTCGTCGATCAGCACGCCCTGGTCGTCGCTGGCCACGGACACCACGTTGGGCTCCATGGGCGTGAAGGCCTGCAGCGCGCCCAGGTAGGTGGGCGTTTCCACCAGAACGCGGCTGTCGGTGTCGATGAGGATCTTGGCGATCAGGTCCAGCGCCTGTTGCGAGCCGGTGGTGATGAGGATCTGGTCAGCGTCCACGTCCCAGGGCAAAAAGTCGGCAATCGCCTGGCGCAGCGGGCCATAGCCTTCGCTGGCGGCGTACTGCAGGGCGCCGGGGCCGTCGTTGGCCAGCACGGCGGCAGAAGCGGCGGCAAACGCTGAGACCGGGAAGGTCTTGGGCGATGGCAGGCCGCCTGCCAGGCTGATGATGCCGGGCTTTTCGGTGACCTTCAGTATTTCGCGGATGACCGAGGGGTTCATGCGCTCGGCACGGCGTGCCAGGGTCCACGTGCTGTTGGTGGGAAGGTCGTTCAGTTTCACTCTCGTCTCCTGCGGGTGGCCGCCTGGGCCGCTACGGTTGCAAAGTTGTCGTCAAAAAAATGGGTGTGCAGCAGCCCTGGCGGGTGCGTTCACACCTTCTCAGTCCACGATGAAAAGGGTGGCGCCCTGTGGGGAGGTGGACCGGTGAGGTTCTGCATTGTCCGCCACCTGGTAACTCATGCCGGGTGTCAAGGTGTAGTGGCGGCCGTCAGCCAGCTCGGTGTGCAGCTCGCCGCTCAGGCACAAGAGCACATGGCCCTTGGTGCACCAGTGGTCGGACACATAGCCTGGCGTGTACTCCACCATGCGCACGCGCGCGTCGCCAAATGTCTGGGTGCGCCAGAAGGCCTGGCCCGCTGCGGCGCTTTTTTCTTCGCGCGGAATGCAGGCCCAGTCGGTGGTGGCAAAGGGAATGTTCTGCAAATGCATGGTTTTCAGTCCTTGATCGACACCACGGCCTCGATCTCCACCGCAAAGCCACGCGGCAAGGAGCCGACACCGACGGCCGAGCGTGCGTGCCGTCCTGCATCACCAAACACCTCTACCAGCAGGTCGGAGCAGCCGTTGATGACCTCGGTGTGCTGCATGAAGTCGGGTACCGCATTCACCATGCCCAGCAGCTTGACCACACGGCGCACGCGCGAGAGGTCTCCGAGTGCTGCCTGCATGGTGGCGATCAGCTGCAGGCCCACTTCGCGGGCGTGCTGACGTGCCTCGTCGGCACTGATCTCGCGGCCCACCTTGGGGACCACCACCATGTCGTTGCGCAGTGGCGAGCCCTTGCCCGACAGGTACAGCGTGTTGCCGTCCAGCACATAGGCGTCAAAGTTGCCGCGCGGGGCGGACACGGTGGGCAGCACCAGGCCCAGCCGTTGCAGTCGCTGTTCTGGGGTCATGGCACTCATGCGGGGGCTCCTTGTTGTTGAACGGGCATCCGTTTGCCCACGAAGACGGTGGCGATCACGGCCACTGCAAACACCAGGGTGACGGCATCCAGGTGTTCGCCCAGCAGGGGCACTGCAAACAGCAGGCTCAAAAAGGGCTGGATAAGCTGGATCTGACTGACCCGCACGGCACCCAGCGCCAGGGCGCGGTACCACGCAAAGAAGCCGATCCACATCGAGAACAGGGCCACATACAGGAAGCCCGCCCAGCTCATCGCGCCAATGCTGGAGGGCACGGCGGGAGCGAACCACCAGGCCACGGGCAGGGTGAGTGGCAGGCAACACACCAGCACCCAGCAGATGACCTGCTCGGCCCCCAGGCGGGGCGTGAGGCGGGCGCCGCCGATGTAGCCCAGGGCGCCTGTGGTCATGGCGATCAGCAGGTAGATGTTGGCTGCGCCCAGGTACAGGCCGCCCGCACGCCACACCATGAAGCCCAGCACCAGCCCGCTGCCCAGCACTGCACAGGCCCAGAAGCCTGCAGAGGGCCGCTGCCGGTACCACAGTGCACCCAGCAGGGCGGTGGACAGCGGCAGCAGGGCTGTGACCACGGCGCCATGGGTGCTGGGCACATGGCGCAGTGCCAGCGCCAGGAACAGCGGGAAGCCGACAATCACGCCAAACGCCGTGACGCCCAGCAGTGGCCACTCGGCCCGCACCGGCAGGTTCAGGCGCCCTTGCGTGCGCTGCCACAGCAGGTAGCCAATCGACAGCAAGCCCGCCACGGCGGCACGCCCGAACGTGACGAACCAGGGGGACAGCTGGGGCGCATCGGTAGAGCCCACTGCCAGCCGCGTCATGGGCAGCGTGGCCGCAAACAGCGTGACGCCGACCAGGCCCCAGAGCAGGGCTTCTTTTTCCTGTGCGCGGTTCATAGGGTGAGCATCCAGTACGCAGTGAGCACCAGCACGAGTGCCAGCGCGCGGTTGAACCACAGCAGCCGCGCGCCCTGCGCCAGCCACTGGCGCAGCAGCGAGCCCACCAGCGCATAGACAAAGTTGCTGGTGAAGGCGAACACCATCATCACGCCGCAAATGATGGCCAGGCGCTCACCCGGGTTGGCGGCGGGCTGCCCGGCGGCGTTGACCACCCAGCCCGCGCTGAGCGTGAGGGCCAGCATCCAGGCCTTGATGTTGACGAACTGCAGGCCCACACCCTGCCAGAAGGTCACGTTCAGGCGCGAAGTGTCGATGGCCGTCATCTGGCCAGCGCGGCTGAGCTTGAAAGCCAGCCACAGCATGTAGGCCACGCCCAGCAAGGTCACAGCCCAGCGCAGGGCGGGCACGCCGGTGATGAGGGCACCCAGGCCCAGGCCGCTGCCCAGCATGAGCAGCGTCCAGCCCGCAGGGACGGCGAAGCAAAAGCGCAGCGCGCGCCTGAGGCCCAGGTTGGCCGCGAGCGCGGTGGACAGGGTGGTGTTCGGCCCCGGCGAAAAGCTCATGGCGGTGCAAAACAGCAGCAGGGCGGTGAGTTCGGCGACGCTCATGGGGAATGGCAGGGGGTTCTTGTCGGATGTGTGGGTTCAATGTAATCTTGCAAACCAATACATGACCAGTACAGTCATTCAGCGCAGTATTGAATCTGTATTGGTTGCGAAGACAGTACACCACCCGGGGCCTTGCCATGCTGATGAAATCCTCCACCCAGTCGCTCACCGAGCAGTTGTCGGCCCGGATCTCGGAGCGCATCCGCAACCGCCTGCTGGCGCCCGGAGCGCGCTTGCCGTCGGTGCGTCAGTGTGCGCAGCAAAACGGGGTGAGCCCGTCTACCGTGGTGGCGGCCTATGACCAGCTGCTGGCCCAAGGGCTGGTGGAGGCGCGCAAGAACCGGGGGTTTTTTGTGCGCGAAAGTGGCCGCGCGGCCCACGTTGCCGACGACGAGGACGCCCACCCTGTGGACCCCGGGCTGGAGAGTGCGGCCGCCAACTGGAGCACGGCGCACTGGTTTGCGGCGCGTGCGGCCGGCCGCGCGGGCCCAGGCGTGTCGCCCGTCAACGCGACGGCGCTGATCCGGGGCATGTTCCACAAGATCAGCGACAAACCCCAGCCTGGCATGGGGGTCTTTCCGCCCGACTGGCTGGAGTCCACCTTCATGCCTGCAGCCGTGCGCAAGGTCACCAACTCACGGGCCCTGCAGGACTTCTCGCTGCAGTACGGCGAGCCGCTGGGCGATGCAGGCCTGCGGCGTGTGCTGGCCAAGAAGCTGTCCACGCTCAACGTGCACACGGTGCCCGAGAACATCATCACCACCGTGGGGGCCACCCATGCGCTCGACATCGTGAGCCGCACCCTGCTGCGCCCGGGCGACCCGGTGATGGTGGAGGAGCCCGGTTGGGCGGTGGAGTTTGCGCGGCTGGCGGCACTTGGCATGCACATCCTGCCCGTGCCGCGCCGCGCCGATGGCCCGGACCTGGAGGTGATGGCGCGCTACTGCGAGGTGCACAAGCCCAAGCTCTACGTGAGCGTGAGCGTGTTCCACAACCCCACGGGTTATTGCCTCACGCCGGGCAGCGCCCACCGCGTGCTGCAGCTGGCCAACCAGCACAACTTCCATGTGGTGGAGGACGACACCTACAGCCACATTGCGCCTGAGCATGCCACGCGCCTCACGGCGCTGGATGGCCTGCAGCGCACCATCTACGTGAGCGGCTTTGCCAAGATCCTCGCGCCCAATTGGCGCATCGGCTTCATGGCCGCGCCACCCGCGCTGGTGGAGCAGTTGCTCGACACCAAGCTGCTGGCCACGCTGACCACGCCCGCGCTGCTGGAGAAAGCCCTGGCCTTGTGCATCGAGCAGGGCCAGTTGCGCCGCCACGCCGAACGTATCCGCACCCGGCTGGATGCGGCGCGCGCGCGCAGCGTGAAGCTAGCGCTGGGGGCGGGCTGCACCTTTGCGGCCGAGCCGGTGGGCTTGTTTGGCTGGGTGGAAACCGGGGTGGACACCGATGCGCTGTCCCAGCGCATGCTGGACGAGGGCTACCTGCTGGCGCCCGGTGCGCTGTTCCATGCCGAGCGCAAACCCAGCACCCTCATGCGCATCAACTTTGCGACGACGCAGGAGGCGGCGTTCTGGAAGACCTTTGCACGGGTGCGCGACGAGCAGGCCCGGTGAGTCGCTGAGAGCGGCCCCGTCGGGCGAAGCTGGCGCCTCACTGGGTCAACGGGAGGCAGCCTCTGGGGAGGACACGCGCAGCTGCTCGGCAGGGCTTATTTTCTTTCCACTTCCAGATCCGACAACACCCGCAGCAGCGCGCGATTGACCTCTTCGAGGTCCATCTCGAAGGTCTCGCACAGCTGGCGGATGGCGCTGGCGTCGTCCGTCTCCAGCGCGCAGGCCATTTGCAGGCCGCCGGTGTAGGGGCCGGTGCGCAGCACGGTGGCGTCGTAGATGCGTTCGGACAGGGGTAGGCGCTTGAGGATGGTGCCGAGCGGCTCGCCCAGCAGCTCGTCGAGCTGGGAGAGCAGGCCGCACAGGTAGATCTCGCGGCGCAGGTCGTTCTCGATGCCTGCATCCAGCAGCCGTGCCGTGAGCTGGGCGCGCATCACCATGGCTTCGCGCACGGGCTGCATGTTGGCCTCGGTGCTCGCATGGGGCAGCTGGTCGGACAGCCAGCGCTTGATGGAGCTGTAGCCCATCATCACCAGGCCCCGGCGCAGCGAATCGATGCCGGTGCGCAGGCCGAGCGCGGCCGAGTTGGTGTACACCATGAAGCGGTAGGCGAGCAGCGGGTCTTCGCCCATGATGTCTTCAAACGTCTCCAGCGACTGCTCGTCGTCGATGGCCTTCATGAGCTTGAAGATCACTGCGTGTGACGGCTGCTGCGGGTGGTGGCGCAGGCTGTAGAGCACGTCCTCGGTCGGCCAGCCGGCCAGGGCCATCGCGTTGCCCTGGTCCAGGCAGTGTTCCATGAGGGCCCGGCTGGCAATGTTTTCGTACATCTGGCCGGCCAGCACCGGGCTGGGAGCCCGCTTGGCCGCCGGTGGGGGCGCAGCGGCTGCGGCGCTGCCCGGGCGGGGTGGTGTGGTCTGCAATGCGGCCACGGCGTCTTCGGGGCGCAGTGTCAGCAGGCTGTTGTCAAAGCAGCGGGCTATTTCGGGTTCGGGCAACTTGTCCATGTCGCCACGCCACACCAGGCGCAGCCCGCGCTGGTGCGCGGCCTTCACGCGGTCATAAATGGCCGAGTCCGACAGCCACTCGCCGCGCACCTCGATCCATGGCGCGGCACGCGGAGCGTTTTCGAGCAGGTCGCACAGCAGCTGGCGGGTCTGCGCCGAGATCAGCAGCGGCGGCGAGCTGGCCGACCACAGCTCCTGCAGCGTGCGCAGCAGGTGGCCGCCATCGACGGTGGCCGAGGCCTCGTTGTGGGCGTACAGCTGGATGCCTGCGAGTTTGCGGGCTCGGTTCCACAGAGGGCGGTAGCCCAGGATCAGGCTACCTAGGACGGATTGGACCATGTGCTCTCAGGCAAAAAACGGGGCCGGCCAGCACGCGCGGGATGGGAGTCGCCGCGTACACCAGCCGGTGCTGCCGCCTGGAGGCACCGGGTACGCCGGACGCCACGCCCGAACACCCCTGCCGCGCAGGCTGCTAGCCAATAAAGTTGAACAGCGACAACTTCTGAACCTGCGCGTAGGACTTGAGTGCAGCCTCATACCCCACCTGCTGGTTCTGGAAGTCGGAAATGCCCTTGATCATATCGAGATCCTCTGCCCGCGAACGGTCGCCTTCCAGCTGGATGGAACGCTTGTCCTGGTCGCCGGTGATGCGGTCTGCGCGGTTGAGCAGCTCGCCAGCGTAGCTGCGCATGTTGTGTACGCGTTCCAGTCCGATGTCGATGTTGGCCAGGGCCTGTCCCACGGCCTGGATCGCACCGTTGTTGTTGGGAGCGTTGCGAATGCCATTGATGGCGCTGTCCAGCGTGCTGAACATGCTCGCGCTGGGTTGCAGGGTGACGGTATCCCCGTTGGCCGGGTTGCCCTTGATGTCGAAGGAAAGCCCCGGAATACCGGGAACTGAAATGGTGACCGGCTTGTCGGTCGGGTAGTCTGGCACCACCACCGGGGCGGAGACAGCACCTGTGGTGGTGTTGGTGATGGTGTACGTCGCGGTGCTGGTGCCCGTGGTGGCGCCGGGACCGACGGCGCTGAAGGTGATGGTGTAGTTGTCACCCGTCACCAACGCTTTGTTGGTGGGCGTGATGGCCGTCGTGGTGAGTTGTCGGCCTACCGGAATGCTGCTGACCCCGGCGGTGTAAACACCGTCACGGTTGGGGTCGAACATAAAGGCAGAATCGCCGTCGAGTGCCCCGGGAACCGTCACGCCGTTGCTCGCCGTCTGACCCGGCAAGCCCTGGAAGATGTAGTCGGGCGAGCTGCTCAGGGGCCCCAGGAACGGCGCCAGCGCGCTGCCCAAGGCACTCAGCAAGGGAATGCCGTTGGTGTCTTTTCGGTTGGCCACTTCGACCAGTTGTTCCCGCAAACCCTGGAGCTGGTTGGCCACCGTAGCGCGGTCGTTGGGGGTCATGCTGGCGTCGCCCGCACTGACCACCAGCTCCCGAAAGTTCTGGATCAGATTCACTGCGTCGCCCAAGGAGGATTCGCCTTGCGCAATGGCATTGCGCTGGGTTTCCAATGCACGCTGCTCGGTCTGGATGCGCGACAGGCGGTTAAGCGCTCGCTCAGCCTGAGCTGCCGACACCGGGTCGTCACTGGCGCGCACCACGCGTTTGCCCGAGGTCAGGTTTTCCTGCAGCGTGGTCAGGCTCGTCTGGCGCGCGCCCAGGTTGCGCAGCGCGTTGTCATACATGTTGGCCGTGCCGACGCGGTAGATGTTTGTGCTCATGTCGAACTCCTCACGCTAGGGCTCCGTTCATCGGCCCAGGCCCTGGATCAGCGAATCAAAAATGTTCTGCGCAATCTGGATCATCTTGGCCGAGGCCTGGTAGGCCTGCTGGTATTGGATCAGCTTCGCGGCCTCTTCGTCCAGGTTCACCCCCGATACGGCCGTGCGGTCGCGCTCCAGGTTGGCGGCGATGGTGGAGGACAGCTGTTCTGCAAACTTGGCGCTCTGGGTGCGTGTGCCCACCTGGGCAATGGCACTGGCGTAGCCGTCGCTCAGGGTCGATTCGTCGAACATCTTGACGTCGCGCAGCCCCATCAGGGCATTAGCGTTGCCTGCATTGCGCGTGTAGGCGTCGCCGTACTGGGGGTCCAGGGCATTGCCGATCACGACGGTGTCGCCGGTCTTGGGGGTGCCTTGCAGCGTGATCTCCCATCCGTTGATGGAGATGGGTTGCCCCGATGTGTAGGGCTGTGCGGTGGCGAGCGACGTGGGAGGCGCGGTGCCGCGGTCGAGGACGTCGTAGGTGGTGGGGGGGCCGGCATTGAACTGCAGCTGTATGCCCCCGAGGATAGGCGGGACAGCTGTCGGGTTGGCGTTTGCCGGCAGTACTAGCCCCGGTGGGTTGGGCAGGCCCGTGGCCTTGAGGTTGCCCAGCTGCATGGTGCCGCCGTTGGCGGTGCCCATGGCTGCGTTGATGGGGTTGGCTGCGGCCAAGTCGCGCGGCGAATACACCAGCGCCTGGATGTTGTTGGCGGCCGTGCTGAACGGCTTGAACAGCATGCGCTCGCCGGGGTTGCCGGGCGTGGTGAGGTTGAAGTTGAGCCCGTCGATCTGCAGCGTGGCCAGGTTGGCGGCGTCGGTGAACGGGGTCGATTTGCCGTCGGACAGACGCACCACCTGGCCGGCCGTGCCGGTGGTAAAGCGGATCTCGTAGTCCGAGGCTTCAAACTGCGTGGGACCCGTGAACGACACCGTGCCCACGCCTGCGCCGTTGGTATAGCCCGGCATGCTGGTGGGCAAGGCGAACAGGTCCTTGCCTGGCACGCCGTCCAGCGTCAGGCCCAGGTTCTGCTGGTCGTTCATCGTCATGCCGATGGCCAGCGCCATGCGGCCCAGCAGATTGCGCCCTTCGCTCAGGTCCGTGTTCTGAAAGCGCAGCAGTCCCGAGACGGTGCCACCACCCAGCACGTTCTCGTCGAGTTCAACGGGGGTGGCGCCAGGGCGGTTGAAAAACAGCTTGGACTGGCCGCTGCCAGGGAACGCGGTTGCATCTCCCAGCGACAGGCTGGTGGCCGTGCTGCCCAGCACCAAGGGCTGGCTCCCCGCCACGAACAAACCTACGGTGCCGTCATCTGCCGGGATCTGGGTGGTCTGCACGTACTGGTTAATGTCGCGGATGATCTGGTCGCGTTGGTCCAGCAGGTCGTTGGGGCTCTGGCCATTGCCGGTGGCACGGGCGATTTGCTCATTGATCGCCGCCATCTGCGTGGCCAGGCTGTTGATGGCGGTCACGCTGCTCTGCAGCTGTTCCTTGACGGTGTATTCGATCTCGTTGATCCGGTCGCTGGCGGTGCGCATGCGTGCGGCCGTTTCGTCCAGCCGCGTGAGAACCACCGTGCGTGCCGTGATGTCGGTGGGGCTGCTGACCACGTCCGAGAACGCGTTCATCATGTCGTTGATGGCGGCCCCCAGGCCCTGGGTGCCGCCGCTGAACACTTCCTGCAACTGGCTCAGGCGCTGGGCGCGGATGGCGTCCGCAGCCTGCGTCGATCCGGCGGCAGCCGACTGGCGCGTGAGCAGCTCGCTCTGGTTGCGCAGAATGGTCTGCACATCCACGCCCTGGCCGATGTAGCCGCCGCCCGTGAACTGGCCCTGGACGGTTTGCAGCACCACCGTCTGGCGCGAATAGCCGGGTGTATTGACGTTGGCAATGTTGTGGCCTGCCGTCTGCAAGGCCACCTGGTTGGCCAGCAGGGCGCGGGCGCCGACGTTGAGCAGACTCATGGCTTACCTCGGTTCTTCTCGTCCATCACGCCTGGGCGCGCTGTACACGCAGCGCGCTGTTGATAGCGCCGCTGAGCTTCTTGGCGTACTCCGGGTCGGTGGCGTAACCGGCCTTTTGCAGCTCGGCCGCGTAGGCCACGGCAGAGCCCGTCTTGGCGGTGGCCTGGGCTTTTTCGTAGCGCGGGTTGTCGGTGATCAGCTTGGCGTAGTCGCGGAAGGAATCCTCGTACGAGTCGTACGCGCGAAACTTGGCCACCACCTTGCGCGGTGTGCCGTTGATGTATTCGGTGGTCGTGATCTCGGCCACCTTGCCGGTCCAGCCCTTGCCCGCCTTGATGCCGAACAGGTTGAACGAGTTGCCGCCGTTGGCGGTCTTGATCTCGCTCTTGCCCCAGCCGGTTTCGTGCCCGGCCTGGCCGAGCATGAAGCTGGCGGGAATGCCGCTTTCCTGCGCCACGCGCTCGGCGGTGCCGCTCAGGTGCTGCACAAAGCCTTCGCGGCCCTTGGGGACGGGCAGGGTGGTATCGACGGAAGACGTGGTGGCGGAGGTTGCAGACCGGTTCTGTGCCTGCGGCAAGCTCAGCGTGGACGGCACCGAGAAGTTGGTGTCCGCACCGCCCATCTGGCGCGAAAGCTGGCGGGCGATGGCTTCGGACAGGCCGCCCTGCAGGCCTGACATATTCACAGACAGCTGCTGGTCCAGCATGTCCTGGCCCAGGTTGGTCTGCTCGCCCTCCATCAGGCCGGACTTCATGGTGGCGTCGCGCATGCTCTTGATGAGTTCGCGCATGAACAGCGATTCAAACTGCTTGGCTGCCTCGCGCGTGACCTGTGCGCTGTTGGCGGTGCCCGCGTCGTATTTGAGGGAGTTGAGCGAGCGGATATCGACCGCCAGCGCGTTCGAGGGGCTGGAGGTGCTGGACGAGGGCAGGGTCAGGGCCATGGTCGCTCCCGGTGGATGATGCGCGCAGCGGCAGCAGCAGGGCGAGCCATGTCAGATCACCTCCAGCTCGGCGTTCAGCGCGCCGGCGGCCTTGATGGCCTGCAGGATGGCCAGCAGGTCGCCGGGTGTGGCGCCCAGCGTGTTGAGGGCCTTGACCACGTCGGCCAGCTGCGGCGACGCGGGCATCTGGATCACGTTGCCCGGTTCCTGGTTGATGGTGATGTCGCTCTTTTGCGTGACCACCGTCTGCCCCTGGGAGAGCGCATTGGGCTGGCTGACCACGGGCGTGGAGCTGATGGTGATCGACAGGTTGCCGTGGGCGATGGCACAAGGCCCCAGCGTGACCGACTGGTTGAGCACCACTGAGCCCGTGCGGGCGTTGATGACCACCTTGGCAGAGGGCGTGGAGGATTCGAGCGGCAGCTCTTCCAGGTCGGCAATGAAGCCGACGCGGGCGCCGGGGTCGATGGGAGCGCGCACCTGCACCGTGCGGCCGTCCAGCGCAGTGGCCAGGCCGTTGCCCAGCTTGGCGTTGATCACCTGCGCCACGCGGCGGGCGGTCTGGAAGTCCGAGGCGTTCAGGCCCAGGTTGATGGTGTCGCCTTCGTTGAGCGGGGTGGGCACGGCCCGTTCCACTTGCGCACCGAGCGGAATGCGGCCTGCGCTCAGGTGGTTGATCTGCACCTTGCTGCCACCGGACGACGCGCCAGCGCCGCCCACCACCATGTTGCCTTGGGCTAGCGCATAGATCTCGCCGTCCGCGCCACGCAGCGGTGTGACGATGAGTGTGCCGCCCTTGAGCGACTTGGCGTTGCCCATGGACGAAACGTTCACGTCGATTTGCTGGCCCGGCTGGGCAAAGGCGGGCAGTTGCGCCGTGACGATTACCGCCGCTACGTTCTTGAGCTGCAACTGCGACGCCGTGCCGGGGGGCAGGCTGATGCCCATCTGCTGCAGGTAGTTGGACATGGCCTGCGTGGTGTAGGGCATCTGCGTGGTCTGGTCGCCCGTGCCGTCCAGCCCCACGACCAGGCCGTAGCCCGTCAGCTGGTTGCTGCGCACGCCCTGCACCGCCGCCACTTCCTTGATGCGCAAGGCCTGTGCAGGCGTTGCCAGACCTGCGGCCGCCAGGGCCAGCAGCAGCCACAGCGCGCGCGCCGTGCGGGTCAGGGGGGAGTGGGACGAGGCTTTCATGGCATCCATTGTGGTGGGCCATGGCCAGAACTAAAACCCAAAAAGAAGCGGGTTCACCGGCTTATTGGCTGCGTCTGAAGCCGCGTTGGCAAAGGGTGCGCAGACGCGGCCTGTGAGCGGTCTGGCGGGCCATTTTTGAGCAAAAACGGCCGGAGGCGCCAGTGCAATATGCGCCAATAGCTATCAAATTCGTAGTGAATAGAGCAGCACCCAACCTCCCGCCAGATACCGGGAGGAGGGGGAGGGGCGTACTGGGCGTGATGGCGCACTCAGGGCGCCCGGGCTGGTCAGAACGGCGTGACGGTGTTGAAGAACCGGCCCAGCCAGCCCATCGCCTGGGCTTCGTTCTGTGCACCGCGTCCGCGCGATTCGACGCGCACATTGGCGACCTGGGTCGAGTTCACGATGCTGCCGGGTTGCAGTGCGCGTGGGTCCACCGTGCCCGAAAAGCGCAGTACATCCACGTTCTGGTTCACGCCGATCTGCTTCTCGCCAGTGATGACCAGGTGGCCGTTGGGCAGCACATCCACCACCGTGGCGGTGATGGAGCCGGTGAAGGTGTTGGCGCTTTCGGTGCCGCCCTTGCCGGAGAACGCATTGCCCGAATTGGCGCCCACGCCCAGCTTGTCGGTGAAGGTCTTGCTGGTGAAGGGCAGGGCGGTCACGCCGGCAGAGACTTCGGAGGTGCGGTCCACCGTGGACGACGACTTCTGGCTGGCCGTCACGTTTTCCACGATCTGGATGGTCACGTTGTCGCCCACCAGGCGCGCGCGGCGGTCTTCAAACGCGGGCCGGTAGCTGGCGTTGTGGAACAGTCCGCCCGTCACCGGGGGCGGGGTGCGCGGTGCAGCGGCGAGCGGGGGCGGGGTGGTGGGCAGGATGTCCACCGGCGGCGGTGGCGACAGGGTGGCGCAGCCGGCGCACAGCAGTGCTGCGCCCAGCGCGGGGATGCCCGCACGCAGCGAGCCAAGTGCCTGCAGCAGGCGAAGAGGGCGTGTGAAAGTGCGCATGGCGAAGGTCCTGGGCAAAAGCGCGGGGGGCATTCCGGTCACAGCTGGGCGAGCTTGGCCAGCATCTGGTCCGAGGTCTGGATGGCCTTGGAATTCATCTCGTAGGCGCGCTGGGTCTGGATCATGGTGACCAGCTCTTCCACCACGTTGACGTTGGAGGCTTCCAGAAACCCCTGCTTGATGATGCCCAGGCCGTTCGTGCCGGGGGTGCCC
Organism: Acidovorax sp. K2F; assembly: GCF_025246485.1. Lineage (NCBI taxonomy): Bacteria > Pseudomonadati > Pseudomonadota > Betaproteobacteria > Burkholderiales > Comamonadaceae > Acidovorax > Acidovorax sp. K2F. The sequence continues at coordinate 31,376 of NZ_JAOBSQ010000055.1, read as the reverse complement.
TGCTGGGGCTGGCCGGAGGCGGCGGATTCCTTGAACAGGTTCTGCCCGATCGGCTCCAGGCCGGCCGGGTTGATGAAGCTGGCCATGGCCAGGTTGCCCACGGTCTGCGGCTGTGTGTTGCCCGGCACGGTGACTGCCACGGCGCCTTCGGCACTGATGCTGACGCTGGTGGCGTTGGCCGGAATGGTGATGCCATTGACCACGGGCAGCCCGCTGGACGTGACCATGCGGCCCTGGGCATCGACCTGGAAGGAGCCGTCGCGGGTGTAGCCCACGGTGCCATCGGGCATGGTCACTTCAAAGAAGCCGTTGCCGTTGATGGCGACATCCAGGTTGTTCTTGGACTCCTGCAGGCTGCCCTGCATGAAGTTGCGGCTGGTGGCCACCGTGCGCACGCCCAGGCCCAGGTGCAGGCCGGTGGGCAGCTGGTTCTGCTCGGTGGTGTTGGCGCCCACCTGGCGCAGGTTCTGGTAGATCAGGTCTTCGAACACCGCGTTGTTGCGCTTGTAGCCGGTGGTGGAGACGTTGGCCAGGTTGTGCGAGATGACGTCGAGCTGGGTCTGCTGGGCAGACATGCCGGTCTTGGCGATCCAGAGGGAGTTGATCATGGTGCTTCCTTTTGGCGGGTGCGTGCAGGGTGGGGCAGCGGCATCAGCCGTTCATGCTCAGCAGCTGGCTGGCGGTCTTGTCGTTGGTTTGGGCGGTCTGCAGCAGCTTCATCTGCTGCTCGAACTGGCGCGATGCAGCGATCATCCCGACCATGCATTCGACCGGGTTCACGTTCGAGCCCTCCAGCGCGCCCGACAGCATGCGGGCGTTGGCGTCGTTGGGCATGGGGTCGCCCGAGGTGGTGCGGAACAGCCCGTCGTCGCCGCGTTTGAGCGGATCTTCGGGCGTGGGCGTGGCCAGCTTGAGGCGGCCAATGGCCTGGGCGGGCTGGCCCGGAATCTTGGAGGTCACGGTGCCGTCCGACCCGAGCGACACATCGGCTCCGGGCGGCACGTCGATGGGCGCGCCGCCATCCGACAGCACAGGCAGTCCGGTGGGGGTGAGCAGCTGGCCCGTGGCCGACACCTCGAAGCTGCCGGCGCGGGTGTAGGCCTCGGTGCCATCCAGTCCCTGCACCGCAAACCAGGCATTGCCTGCGGCCATCGCGTCGAGATTGCGGCCGGTGCGCTGCACGGGGCCGGGGGTATTGACGTAGCCCGAGGTGGCCTCCAGCGCAAACACGCGCGTCTTGGCGCCGTCGCCCTGCAGCGGCACCGAGCGGAAGGTGGACATCTCGGCGCGGAACCCGCCGGTGGACACGTTGGCGAGGTTGTTGGACAGCACCGCCTGCCGGTGGGCAGCGGCGTTGGCGCCTGTCATCGAGGTGTAGATGATGCGGTCCATGGGGGATCTCCGGGGTCCTGGACGGGTTCAGTGGGGGGTCAGCCGGTCAGCGCAGGTTCACCAGGGTGGACATCACCTGGTCTTGCGTCTTGATGGTCTGTGCATTCGCCTGGTAGGCGCGCTGGGCAGTCATCATGTTCACCAGCTCGGCCGTGAGGTCCACGTTGGAGTCTTCCAGGGCGCCCGAGCGCAGCGAGCCAAAGCTGCCATCCGTGGCGGTGCCGACGACGGGCTGGCCCGACTCGAAGGTGGCCACCCAGTTGTTGCTGCCCACCGAGGCCAGGCCCTGCGTATTGCGGAAGCTCGACAGCGCCAGCTGGCCCTCGGCACGCGTCACGCCGTTGGAATAACGGGTCATGATCATCCCGTTGTTCTCGATGTTGATGCCGGTCAGCTCGCCCGAGGTGTAGCCGTCCTGGCTCAGGTTGGACACCGCAAACTTCTTGCCGAACTGCGTCACCTTGTCCAGGCTCACGTCCACGGTATAGGTGGGCAGGTTATTGGGGTTGGGCGGCGTGGGGTTGATGGTGAGCGGCAGCGAAAAGCCCGTGGCGGGTGGCGTGGCCACCGGGCCGGTGATGGCGCCGTTGTTGTCGAAAGTGATCTGGCCGATGGGCGTGGCCACCACGGGCGGCACAGCGGTGGGGTCGTCCAGGGCGTCGTATACGTCCCAGGTGTTGGCGGTGGCGGTTTTCTGAAAGTACAGGCTCACCGGTTTGGCCACGCCCTGGCTGTCGAACACGTTGATCGACGTGCCATAGGTGGCGCGCGGCGTGGCCGGGATGGGGGGCGTGGCTGCGGGGTTGCCCGCCGCGTCGGTGGCGCGGGCATCCAGGTTGAAGGCCGCCGTGATCGTGGTGGTCTGCTTGGCGGGAATCGGCTCGGCGGTCGGGAACACCATGGGGATGGGGTCGGTGCCGGTGCGCAGACCCGTCACCGGGTCTACCGGGTAGCCCATCACCGACGCGTTGTCGTTGGTGATCATGTTGCCTTCCTTGTCCAGCTTGAAGTTGCCGGAGCGGGTGTAGGCGGCGGTGCCATCGGGCAGCGTGAGGGTGAAGAACCCATTGCCATTGATGGCCACGTCCAGGCTGTTGCCGGTGATGGTCAGGTTGCCCTGGGTGAATTGCTGCGCCACGGCGCCCACTTCCACGCCGATGCCTGCATTGGAGCCCCCTGCCGAGCCGATGGCAGAGGCCACCATCTCGGCAAACTCGGCCCGCGAGGCCTTGAACCCGACGGTGTTGGAGTTGGCAATGTTGTTCCCGATGACATCGAGGTTCTTGCTGGCGGCGTTCAAGCCGGACAGGCCTTGCTGAAAACTCATGGTGTTCTCCTGTTGACGCGATACGAAGCAGGCTGGTGTTACACCAAGGCCTTGATCTGGCTGTAGTTGATGGTTTTGCCGTTGGACAGGCTCAGCACCAGCTGTCCGTCCTCGGCGCCTGCGGCCGTCACCTTGGCAAGGTTCAGTGCGGTGGAGTCCAGCTTTGTGGAGCCATTGACGGCCGTCACGCGGAACTGCAGCCCTTCGGTGGAGCCGGTGTACTGGCTGGCGTCCCAGTCGAAGGTGTGGCGGCCCGCTGCCTTGGCACCCAGGTCGATGGTGTCCACCACCTGCCCGCCTGCGGTTGTGACCTCGATCTTCACGTTGGTGGCGGCCGAGCCCAGCTCGAAGCCGCCCTTGCCGGTCTTGTCCGCCACCGCCAGGCTGGAGCCCTCGGTCAGCACATTGCGGCCCACCAGGGCTGTGCCCTGCATGACCTGTAGCGAGTTGAACTGCGAAGCCATGCTCTGCATGGTCTGGTTCAGTTGCTGGATGCCGGTCACCGTGTTGATCTGCGCGATCTGCGAAGTCATCTGGGCGTTGTCCAGGGGGTTCATCGGGTCCTGGTTGTTCAGCTGCGCAACCAGCATTTTCAAAAAGCGGTCTTGCGCGGCAGCCGGGTCGGTGGACGCGTTGGCCTTGGTGCTGGACGAGTCCGTCACCGTGGGGGCGTTGGTGGCACTGAGAATCATGGTGGTGTCCTTCTTGGAGCAGGCTCTTGCCTTACTGGCCCATCTGCAGGGTTTTGAGGAGCAGCGACTTGGCCGTGTTCATGACCTCGACGTTGTTCTGGTACGAGCGCGAGGCAGAGATCATGTTGACCATCTCCTCAACCGCGTTGACGTTGGAGTGCGTCACATACCCCTGCTCGTCGGCCGACGGGTGGCTGGGGTCGTGCACGCGGCGGCCCGGCACATTGCTTTCGCTGACACCGCTGACCTTGACACCCGCAGAGCTGTCGGCCCCCATGGGCGCTGTCTGGAACACCACCTGGCGTGCCTTGTAGGCCTGACCATCGGGGCCTGCCACGGCGTCCACATTGGCCAGGTTGCTGGCCACCACGTTGAGCCGCTGCGACTGCGCACTGATGGCGCTGCCCGATACGTTGAAAATCGAAAACATGGACATGGGGTGGCTCGCTTTCTGCGCTGCGGGGCTGGCTGGTTATTGGCCCTGGATGGCGCTGAGCATGGTCTTGGCGTTGCCGTTGATGAACCGCAGCGTGGCTTCATAGCGCACGGCGTTGTCGACGAAGTTAGCGCGCTCGCGGTCCAGGTCCACCGAGTTGTTGTCCAGGCTCGGTTGCGTTTGCACCGCATAGCCCAGGGCGCCTTGCCGGTCGATGCTGGTGCTGGAATTCACGGTGGGCAGCGGAGTATGGTGCGGATCGGTCGTGCCCGCAGTTCCGTACGAGCTTCCGGTTGCAAGCCGCGTGACCGCCGCGCCGGCAGTGCCTGTGGCGGAAGAAGTCATGCCCGTGGCCTCGCGCAGCGCGTCGCCGAACTTGAAGTCGCGTGCCACATAGCCAGGGGTGTCGGCGTTGGCAATGTTGCTGGCGATGGCGCGCTGACGTTCCCCACGCAGCACCAGGGCGTTGCCGTGAAAATTCAGCTGGTTGGTCATCTTGTCAAGCATGTGTGCCTCACACCGTCGGTTGCAAAGTCGCCATCCCCGGGGGGCTTTTGGCGTGGTTCGATTATGGAAACCGCGCCCTTTTTCTAAAGCGCGAAGAAGTGGCAAATGGATGCGCAGTTCCGGGTTTTGCGTCCGGGTCATCTGCCTATAGTTCCAGGGGTGAAATGGCCCCTGCCTTCCGTAGCACCCCGTGCGCGGGCAGCCTGGCCAGCCGATGCCCAGGAGGCCCCTATGACCGCCCACTTCCTTTTCTCTGACGCCAACACCGACGCCGCGCTGTGGGGCGCCACCCGGCAGTCGCACGTTGTGCGTGCCGGCGCCTTGGTGCGTACGTTCTGCCTGGTGGGTGTATTGGCTGTGGCTGCGCTGGGCCCCCATGGTGTTGCGCACGCCCAGTCGGCGGCAGACCCCGCGGCGGACCTGGGGCCGCTTACCCAGCGCTGGCTGGACGATGCGTTGGCCCGCAATCCGTCCTCCGCGCTGCCACTGCGTATGGAAGTGAGTGTTGGCTCACTGGATTCGCGCCTGCGGCTGGCGCCCTGTGCGCGCGTTGAACCCTATCTGCCCGTAGGTGCCCGCCTGTGGGGCCGGACCCGTCTGGGGCTGCGCTGCGTGGAGGGCGCCACCGCATGGAACGTGTTTTTGCCCGTCACCATCAAGGCGTTTGGCCCAGCCTGGGTGTTGACCAACAATGTGGCGCCCGGTGCCGTGTTGACGGCCAATGACGCCACAGAGGCCGAAGTGGACTGGGCGGCCGATTCCTCTCCCGTCATGGCCAATCCCGAGCTGTGGGTAGGGCAGACCGCGGCCCGCCAACTGGTGGCGGGGCAGGCGGTGCGCCAGGCCATGGTGCGTGCCCCCTTGCTGTTCAAGGCCGGTGCCCAGGTGAAAGTGGTGGCCCAGGGGCCAGGCTATGCGGTCAGTTCTGCGGGCCAGGCGTTGACCGCAGGCTCTGCCGGACAGACTGTGCGCGTGCGCATGGAGAATGGCCGAATCGTAAGTGGAACTGTGAATGATTCTGGGACAGTGGATGTCACTCTGTGATGACGCCCCGGTAATAAATGGCTAAAGTCCGGGCCAAATGGGTCGAAAACATTGCTACTGATGCCCCACATCCAACGGGGTGGTGGAGAGAGCGATGAAGATAGGTCAAACACCGGAACTGCCGGGCGGGTTGCCGCCGACGGGGCTTGCCAAGCAAGCCAAGGCCCCAGCCAGCGCTGCTGAAGGAGCCACGAAGGACGCACTGATGGCGTCATCCGCCGGTGTGCCTGTCACTGTGTCCACCGCGGCCCGGGCGCTCAGCCCTGCCACCCGCAGCACGGCAGATTTTGACGCAGGCAAGGTCAAGGCAGTGCGCGCTGCCATCGAAAAGGGCGAATTCTCGGTCGACGCCGAAGCCATCGCCGACAAGCTGTTGTCCAACGCCCAGGAGATCCTGTCCCGCTCGCGGGGTTGACCGGCGTTTTGCTACCGGGCGCAATCCATCGCACAATGCGCCATGTCTCTGGAAGAATCTCTCTCGGCTGTTGAGCAGCTGATCGAAAAAGTCTCCGCCGCACTTCTCGCGGCCGACCCCACCTCCCTGGAAAAAAACAGCACGGCCTTGCGTGATGCAGCGGCCGATTTTTCGCGTGCGCTGGAGCAGGCGGCCGCGCGGGGGTTGCCCTTGCCAGCGTCGCTGCAAAAGCGCGCGGATGCGATCCGCAGCATGCTGATCCTGCACCGTGAAAGCCTGGCCCGGCTTGCTGCCAGCACGGACCGCCAAGCCGCTGGCCTGTTGCCCCCCAATGCGGCGGCTACTTATGGCAATGGCCTGGGGGCGCGCGGAGCCGCGCCGGGTGTGGCGCGCATCTACCGCTCTGCAGGCTGAGCGGCATCCATTGTTCTGAAGGGGTTGTGGGCCCGGTCGCGAAAAGCGGCGGCCCGTAACCCTATGGCCCTGCGCAACGACCTGCGCGGCGCCTGGTGTTCGCCGGTGGGGGCGCTCAGTGCGCGCGCATCTTGGCCCGCAGCCGGGCAATGGACTGGCTGTGCAGCTGGCACACGCGCGACTCGGTGACGCCCAGCACGGCGGCAATTTCCTTGAGGTTCATGTCATGTTCGTAGTACATGCCCATGATGTGCTGCTCGCGCTCCGGCAGGGTTTTGATGGCGTTGACCAGTGACGTCTTGAGCCGTTGATCACGCAGCAGCTCCACCGGGTCGGCTGCACTGTCGGCAACGTGGCGGTCCAGAAACCCATCCTCGTCGTCGTTGCCATGCGTCATGTCTTCGAGGTACACCAGCTGGGTACCCCGGACCTTGCCCAGCAGATTCTGGTAGTCCGCCAGGCTCATGCCCATTTCGCTGGCTATTTCGGACTCCAGCGGGCTGCGTCCCAGCTTTTGCTCCAGCCGGTGCACAGCGTGTTCAATGTCTTTCTGGCTCTTGCGCGAGCTGCGGCTCATCCAGTCGCCCTCGCGCAGCTCGTCGAGCATGGCGCCCCGGATACGCTGGGTGGCAAAGGTTTCAAACTGCACGCCCTGTGCCACTTCGTAGCGCGACAGGGCTTCGGCCAGCCCCATCATGCCGACCTGGATCAAGTCATCCAGCTCGACATTGGGAGGCAGCTTGGCGATCATGTGGTGCGCAATCCTCCGGACCAGCGGTACATGCTGGCGGATCATGGCATCGCGATCAAGCTGGCCTTTGGCGGTGTACATAGAGAGGGTGTTATGCACTGGTAGGGCGGGTATGCGATCTTGTTCTGGAGCCGCTTTGGGGGGCCATCACCCGATCTTTTTCCGCCGCCCGGGGCCAGCAACTTGCCAGACCGTGGGAAGCGTTTCGGGTCAACGTGCGTACGTAGAGGTGCATCACAGGCTCTGGTCAGTGGCTCCGGACAAAATGCGCAGGCATGCCTGTCAAGTTGCTGGGTGTCAGCGCAGCCAGCGCTCCGTTCATAGTGCCCGCATTTTCCAGCAGTTGCAAGGCCAGGCGCTGAAGCTCCTGGGGGTTCTGAGTGGCAATGGTGGTGGTTCGTATCGGGCCGCCCAGATGGCGCTCGGCACATGCCTGCAAGGTCATCAGCTGGGACTGGGCCTTGCGGCGTTCGGCGGCGGTGTTGCCGTGCAGCAAAGCGGCCACCATGCAGGGCAAGCCAGTGTGTAGCGCAATCTGCTTGAGGCTCTTGTAGCTGGTCATCACGCCCGCTGCGCCACTGCCCATGACCACCAGCGGCACCGTGGCCGTGTGGGTGAGCAGGGGCCCCAGGGTGGAGGCTGGTGCGTGAATCACCATGAGGCCGTAAGTCCTGAAGCAGGGCAGCAAGCTCTCCATGGGCGAGCGTGTGCTGCCGCTGGCCTTGCGGCTCAGGTGCTGCAGCCCCTTGGCCGCTGGAATCACGGCGAGGGAGGATGCGGTGGCGCCCAGGTTCAGGCTGGCGCCGTCATTCCACGTTGCATGTTGCAGCAGGTGCAGCAGCCCGGGGCTGTCGTCGGACTCCTGCGCCGTGCCGTCGAGTACCACCACCGGATAGCCCAGCCGCTGCAGGCTGGCGCAGATCTGCCATAGCGTTTCCAGGCCGCTCGCCGTGTTGCCCTGGCTGGCGACTGCCAGCAGCCGCAGCTCTGCCTGCGGGGTGAGGCTGTGCAGGCTGGCCGCCTGGTGAAAACCCAGATCAAGCATCGACCAGCCCCCCCTCCGTCACGGTGTCAGGAGAGTGCGAGAAGAAGAAGTTCAGGTCCGTGGCCTTGGGGTCGAAAGCCGACTTCGCCGGCGACCGCATGGAGGCGCTGATGAGCTGGTGGGCGTTGGCACGCTCCCAGTCCTCGGGCACGCGCTGGCCGTTGGTCACGCCGCGCAGCACCATCTGGTGGCGGATCAGTGCGTCGATGGCGGGGCCCAGCTTCACGGCCTCGTCCACCTTGGACAGGATGGCCTGTTGCGAGCCGTCGGTCTTGAAGGCGGTCAGTACGTCATCCAGCGTGTCGCCATGGCAGCCGGCGTTGAGCACCAGCAGGCGGTTCACATGGGGCAGGTCCAACACATCCAGCATGTCGCGCTTGCGGGGGTCGCGGGGAGCCACGCCGGTGGTGTCGATCAACACCATTTTTTTGCCGCTGAGCAGACCCAGCAGGTCTTGCAGCGCGGCGCGGTCGTGTGCCAGGTGGGCCACGATGCCCAGCATGCGCCCGTAAGTGCGCAGTTGTTCGTGCGCGCCCACACGGTAGGTGTCCAGTGTGATCAGCCCCACACTGCCGGGGCCGTGGATGCGGGCGCACATGGCAGCCAGCTTGGCGGTGGTGGTGGTCTTGCCCACACCCGTAGAGCCCACCATGGCGAAGATGCCGCCCTGTTCATAAAGAGGGGGATCGGTCTGGTCGGTCTTGAGGTTGCGTTCCAGCACCTCCATCAGCCAGCGCACCGATTCGCCCGCCGACAGGTCTTCGGGCATGCGTTCGAGCACGGCGCGGGCCAGCGACGGGGAGTATCCGGCACGGATCATCTTCAGCATCAGGTTGGACTGGATCGGGTTCTGGCGCGCCTGCCCCAGCCAGGCCAGCGTGTTGAAGCGGTCTTCGATCAGCTCTTTCATCGCGTGAAGCTCGTTCATCACGCTCTGCTGGTTGTTCGACTGGATCAGGTGGGCGCTGGGAGCTTCCTGCCGGCGGCGCGGTGGCTCGGGCGGCATGTCCATCGGGATGGTGCGCAGCGGGTTGTGGCGCGCCACCGAGGGCGCGGGCATGCGTTCACGTTCTGGTTCCTGGTCGCGGCTGCGTTCAGACAGTGTCTGGGGTTCCGAGGGACCATTCAGTGCCTCGTGGCGGCGGCGCAGCATGCGTTCGCGCACATAGTCCTGGAACGACAGCGTGCTCATGGCCAGCTGTTCGGTGTCTTCCTCGACCGGGTTGCGGCCCAGGCCCGACGCTGCTGCCGATTGGCTGGCGTGCTGTGGGGTGCTGCGCGCAGTGCTGGGCGCCAGCAGGGGCGGATTGGACGAAGCGGTGGGCACACCACCGTCCAGAGCCGACAGCGTGTCCTCGGCCGTGGCCACCACTTCCACGCCGTTGGCCGTGGGGCGGTTGGACAGAATCAGCGTGCCGTCGCCAAAGGCCATGCGCGCCTTGGCCAGAGCCTCCCGGGAGGTGGGGGCGGTAAAGCGTTTGATGTTCATGCTGATGCACCTTTAAGGATCGGCCCAATACGGATGGTGTGGGTCTCTGGAATTTCACTGTGTGCCAGCACCTGCAGGCGGGGCGCTACGCGGCGCACCAGGCGGGAGATGGCATTGCGGATCTGGTCGGGAACCAGCAGGCAGGCGGGCAGGCCCATCTCTTCCTGCTTGAGAGCCACTTCGGCGGCCTTTTGTGTGAGGATGTCGGCCACGCCGGGGTCGAGCGCGGGGCCTGCCGTGTTGCCCAGGGCTTGCACCAGCAGGCGCTCCAGGCCGGGCTCGATGGCAATGACGTTGAGCTCGCGGGTGGGGCCGTAGATCTGCTGGACGATGGCGGGCGAGAGCGCAATGCGCACGCGGCGGGCCAGCTCGACGGGGTCCGAGACGCCGCCAGCATGCTCGGCCAGCGTTTCGATGATGGTGCGGATATCGCGGATGTGCACAGACTCTTCCAGCAGCAGCTGGAGGACTTTCTGGAACGTTGCGATGGAGACCATTTTCGGAACCACTTCTTCGATGAGCTTGGGGGCCAGCTTGGCCACGTGTTCCACCAGTTGCTGCGTTTCCGTGCGACTGAGGAGCTTGGCGGCTTGCACTTGCATCAAGTGTGACAAATGGGTGGCCATCACGGTTTCGGAATCAACGACGGTAAAACCGGCCATTTGTGCGGCTTCCTTTTGCCGATCGTCGATCCAGTGTGCTGGCAGGCCAAAGGCAGGGTCGGTGGTGGCCGTGCCGATCAGCGGCGTGGTGATGCCGCCGGGGTTGATGGCCAGGAACATGCCAGGGAAGGCTTCGCCCTCGCCCACCACCACGCCGCGCAGCGTGATGCGGTAGCCGCTGGGCTTGAGTTCGAGGTTGTCACGTACGTGCACGGCAGGGGGCAGGAAGCCGACTTCCTGTGCAAACTTGCGGCGCACGCCCTTGATGCGGGTGAGCAGGTCGCCCTGGCGGCTCTTGTCCACCAGGCTGATGAGGCGGTATCCCAGTTCCAGGCCCAGCAGGTCCACGGGCTGCAAGTCGTCCCAGGTGGCTTCGCCATCGGTGGCGGGCGGCGGTGGGGCTTCGACCACCGGGGGAACCTTCTGGCGCTCGTACATCATCCAGGCGCCGTAGCCCAGCAGGCTGCCCATGGTCAGGAACACCACATGCGGCATGCCGGGGATCAAACCCAGCAGGATCAGGATGCCTGCCGTCACGCCCAGCACGCGGGGCGACATGAACAGCTGCTGAACGATCTGGCGGCCCATGTCGTGGTCCTTGCCCACGCGCGAGATCACCATGGCGGCTGCCACCGAAATCAGCAGGCCGGGAATCTGCGCCACCAGCGCATCGCCAATGGCCAGCAGGATGTAGCTGTCTGCGGCCTGCTTGGCCGACAGGTCGTGTTGCAACACACCAATGGCGAAGCCGCCAATGATGTTGATGAGCAGGATCAGGATGCCCGCCACGGCGTCGCCGCGCACGAACTTGGACGCGCCGTCCATGGAGCCGAAGAAGTTGGCTTCTTCCGCCACTTCGGCACGGCGACGCTTGGCTTCTTTTTCGTCGATCAGGCCGGCGTTCAGGTCGGCATCCACCGCCATCTGCTTGCCGGGCATGGCGTCCAGGGTGAAGCGCGCCGACACTTCGGCAATGCGCTCGGCGCCCTTGGTGATCACCACGAAGTTGATCACCACGAGGATCGCAAAAACGATCAGGCCGACGGCGAAGTTGCCGCCGATCAGGAAGTGGCCGAAGGCCTCGATCACTGCACCCGCTGCGCCAGGGCCCTGGTGGCCTTCGAGCAGCACCACGCGCGTAGAGGCCACGTTCAGCGACAGGCGCATCAGTGTGGTCAGCAGCAGCACCGAAGGGAATGCCGCGAAGTCCAGCGGACGCAGCATGTACGCCGCCACCATCATCACCATCAGCGCGACGGCGATGTTGAGCGTGAAAAATGCATCCAGCAGCCACGGGGGGATGGGCAGCACCATCAGCGCCAGAATCGCCACCACCAGCAGTGGTGCCGACAGGCCCTGGAGGGCGCTGGCATTGGTGCCCGCCCATTGCTGCAAAGACTTTACGGAGGTGTTCATACGGCAGCACCTTGCACCGTGGTGCGGTTCAGCGGATCGAGTTCAGGCGGCACGAAAGGCTCCACCAGGCTGTCGGGCATGCGGCCTTCGCCACGCAGGGCCGCCTTGAGGCGGTACACATAGGCCAGCACCTGGGCAACGGCGGTGTAGAGCGTCGCGGGGATGGCCTGGTCCAGCTCGGCATGGGCATACAGCGCACGGGCCAGCATGGGCGACTGCAGCACGGGCACGTTGTGCTCCTTGGCCACGTCGCGGATCTTCATGGCGATGAGGTCAGTGCCGCGCGAGATGACCTGGGGTGCACTCATGGTCTTCTCGTCGTATTTGAGGGCCACGGCGTAGTGGGTGGGGTTCATCACCACAAAGTCGGCCTTAGGGACGGCGCCTACGCTGGCCCGGTCGGCGATCTCGCGCTGCTTCTGGCGGATTCGGCCCTTGGTGTGGGGGTTGCCGTCAGACTCCTTGTGCTCCTGCTTGACTTCCTCGTGCGACATCTTCAGTCGTTCCTTGAAGAAGAACGCCTGCAAAGGCACATCCACCAAAGCTGCCAGAAACACGACCAGCAGCAACAGGCTCATGCCCGAGGTCAGCCAGTCTGCAATCTGGCGGATGGCCAGCGGCGAGGGCTGCAGCACCAGCATGGCGACCGTTTCGAGGCTGTTGCCCAGGAACTTCCAGGCCACGTAGGTCAGGATGGCGGTCATCAGCACCATCTTGGCCACGTTGGCCATCTGCTGCTTGGAAAACAGGTTGGCCAGTCCGGAGATCGGGTTGAGTCGGTTGAACTGCGGTGTGATGGGCTTGGCACTGAGAATCCAGCCGCCCGCCCCGATGGCGCTGATCAGCCCCGCAGCGCTGGTGAGGGTAGCAAACACCGTGCTGGCCACCAAGCCCACGATGACCATGTCCTGCAGCCGCGAGAGCATGGTGCCTGGCGTCATCACCGTGGCCGCATTGAACGCCAGCTGCTGGCTCATGGCCCACTGCATGCGGTCCATCAGCTGTGGGGCCAGCAGCAGCATGCATGCGGCGCCCGCGCCCAGGATGGCCAGGTGCGACAAGTCGCGCGAGCGTGCCCCTTGGCCGTCTTCGCGCGCTTTTTGCAGCTTGCGTTCTGACGCGGGGAGGCTTTTTTCTTGGCTGGATTCCATGGTGGCATGACGGCTGGTGTCATGCCATTGTCGTGAGCGACCTGGAAATCTAAAGGCTGATAAGGGGGCTGCAGCCCCCTCTTTTCGGTGGTGCCTGGGGTGTGTCTAGCGGCGGGTCTGTGTCTGACCCGCGCCGTGGATTACTGCCATTCTTTTTAAAAATGATAGCAATCAGGTCATATTGCACTAGCGCTGGAGGGTTGTCAGACTGAAAACGGAGCGTCAGAAGCCCAGACTGGCCAGCAGGTCGTCCACCTGGGACTGGTCGGTGACCACGTCGGGGGTGTTCTCCGGGTCCACCACCGGGCCCTGAAGATGCGCTGCGCGGGCGGGCTCGGCGGGCGCCTGGGCGCTGGGCGGAGCCGTCTGGATGAGCAGTTGCACCAGCTGCTCTTCAATGGTGGCTGCCAGATTCACCACGCGCGCAATCACCTGGCCGGTGAGGTCGTGAAAATCCTGCGCCATCATGATTTCGGTGAGGTGCGTGTCGGCTTCCTTGGTCACGCGCTCCACGTCGGTCAGAAAGTTGAAGATTTCGCCCTTGGCCACGGCCGCCACCGGGTCCGCCACCAGCGAGTTGACGACCCGGCGCGTTTCCGCCGCAATGTAGTCGTGCTGGGCCTTGGCCTGTTCGACGCGGTTGAGCACCTTCTCTGCCGCTTCTCCCGTCAGGCGGGCGATATAGGAAAGTCGGCTCTGCGCGTCGGGGAGCTCGCCCATGGAGCCGCGCAGCTTGTCGGCATAACCCAGCTCGTTGAGCGAATCGTGAAGCTGACGTGTCAGCAGGCCAATCTTGTGATGAACATCGGCAGGCTGGCTGTTGTCCGGTGTGTCGTCCATGGTGTCATAACCCCATCTTCTTCAGAATCAAGGTCACTTTCTCTTCCAGAGTTGCCTTGGTGAAGGGTTTGACGATGTAACCCGCAGCACCTCCCTGGGCGGCGGCAACGATGTCTTCCTTGCGGGCTTCGGCGGTCACCATCAGGACGGGCAGGTGTTTGAGCTTGTCGTCCTTCTTGATCTCGGCCAGCAGCTGGAAGCCGTTCATGTTGGGCATGTTGATGTCGGTCACCACAAAGTCAAACTTGCTGTTGCGCAGCTTGTTGAGTGCGGCGACACCATCCTCGGCCTCGTCGGCGTCTGCAAACCCGCTCTCCTTGAGCAGGTTGCGAACGATGCGTCGCATGGTGGAGAAGTCGTCAACGATCAAAAAACGAAGGGCTGTGGTCACTTGGGACCCTTTCAGTCGAGATTTACTGTAAGCATTGTCATGGGTGGCAGGTTTGGTGACAAGTCGTAACTGTTACCTGCTTGGGGGGGGATTTTCCCGCTTTTCCGTCAACAGTTCTGTGGACGTGATTTCAGGAATCCCTTTGCCCATGAGCCGTTCTTCGGCCTCCCGGGTCAACACCGTGATGGTGATGCGCCGGTTGGAGGGGGAGCGTGGGTTCTTGGGGTCCAGCAGATCACTGGCGGCCAAGCCCACCACGCGGCCCAGTTTAGCGTCTGGCATGCCCGCAGAGACCAGTTCCCGCCGCGAGGCGTTGGCGCGATCTGCCGATAGCTCCCAGTTGCTGTAACCCTTTTCGCTGTTGCCATAAGGTACGGCGTCGGTGTGGCCTGCAAGGCTGATGCGGTTTTCGACGCCACCGAGGGCTGCGCCAATTTCGCGCAGGATGTCGCGCATGTAGGGTTTTACCAACGCGCTACCGCTGTCGAACATGGGGCGGTTCTGGTCGTCGATGATCTGGATCTGCAGCCCGTCGGGCGTGATGTCGATGCGGATCTGTGACTTGTACTCATTCAGGCGCGGGTTCTCGGTGATCAGCGCATCGATCTTGGCCTCCAGGGCCTTGATGCGTTCCTGGTCCTGCTTGGCCCGTTCTGCCCGCGCGGCATCGATGCTCATGCGGCGCTGCTTGGCTTCTTCCACATCGGAGCGGCGCACCTGGCCATGCACCTTGGCCAGATCGTTGCCGCCACCGGGGATGACGCTGGAGCTGTTGCCTGCACCGTCGCCACCGGTCATCGCCACTTTGAGCGGCGAAGCGAAATATGCCGCGATGCCCTGCAGCTCACCTTTGGCCGTGGAGCCCAAAAGCCACATCAGCAAGAAGAACGCCATCATTGCCGTCACAAAGTCGGCATAAGCGATCTTCCAGGCGCCACCGTGCACCGCGTGGCCGCCTTTCTTGACGCGCTTGATGATGATGGGCTGGAGCTTCTTTTCTGCCATGGTGGTGGTGGGGCGTTACGGCGCGGCTACCGCATTCGCGGCGGCTACTTCTTGCCCTTCACGTGTCCTTCCAGCTCCGAGAAGCTGGGGCGTACGTTGGAGAACAGCACCTTGCGGCCAAACTCAATGGCCGTGGCGGGGTTGTAGCCCTGCATGCTGGCGAGCAGGGTGGACTTGATGCACTGCAGTTCCTTGGCGGCGTCCTCGGTCTTTTGCTCGACGAGTCCACCCAGGGGCTCGACCACGCCGTAGGCCAGCAAAATGCCCAGGAACGTCCCCACCAGCGCCGAGCCGATCATCCCACCCAGTACAGAGGGCGGCTGCCCCACCGAGCCCATGGTGTTCACCACGCCCAGCACGGCGGCCACGATCCCGAAGGCGGGCAGGGCGCCTGCCAACCGGGCCAGCGCAGCCACGGGAGCATGGGCCTCCTGGTGGTGGGTATCGATTTCGCTGTCCATCAGCGCCTCGATCTCGTGGGAATTCAGGTTGCCCGACACCATCATGCGCAGGTAGTCGGTGGTGAACTCGATCACGTGGTGGTCACTGCCCACCGTGGGGTATTTCTTGAAGATCTCGGACTCGTGGGGCGCTTCCACATCCTTCTCAATGGCCATCAGCCCCTCTTTGCGGGCCTTTTGCAGGATGTCATAGAGCATCGCCATCAACTCCATGTAGCGCTCTTTGGTGTATTTGGAACCCTTGAGCGCCATCGGCAGTGCGGCCAAGGTGGCCTTGATCACCTTGGGCTGGTTGTTCACCACAAACGCGCCCAGTGCGCCGCCCAAAATGGTGATGATCTCAAACGGCAGTGCCTTGAGAATCACGCTGATATTGCCTCCGTGCATGATGTACACACCGAAGATGCAGCCGAGGCAGACGACGTAACCGATGATGACAAACATGCTTTAGACGTTTAGGGCGGCGGCAGGGGCACGACTGCGCTGGGGAGGGCTGCAGTCCACGGATTGACCGAAGGTTACTGCAAATGTATCGGATTGCAGAACGCGAAATGCCCCATGAGAACGGTCAACAGGGGGCTTCTTGGGCAAATGATTCGCGCCGGCTGGAGAGGGGCAACTGGCTTGCGAGATGGCTGGAGAGCGTGCGCATGCTGGGTAGGGCTGTTGAGCGCCTCCTCGGGGCAGGGCTGATTCAGGGGCTGATATTTCCTCTGAATTTGCATTGCAATGCGCTGATGTGAACGTAATTGCTGCCTGGATTGCTATCAATTTTGCACTGATCTGATGCTGAGGATGCCGGGAGCCAGCACTCGCTGGTTGATCGCGCCGCAGGCAAATGTCTTATTTGGGCGGTATTTCAGCAACGACTGCACCTTTTTGGTCGCGAAGGGCTGCACTATGCTGCGGGCATGAAAGCCGTACTGCTCGCGGGGGGGCTGGGCACCCGCATCTCGGAAGAGTCGCACCTGCGTCCCAAGCCCATGATCGAGATCGGTGGGCGGCCCATTCTTTGGCACATTATGAAGATGTACTCTGCCCATGGCGTCAACGATTTCATCATCTGCCTTGGCTACCGCGGCTATGTCATCAAGGAATACTTTGCCAACTACTTCCTGCACATGTCCGATGTGACCTTTGACATGGCAAATAACCGCATGGAGGTGCACCACCGCCACGCCGAGCCCTGGCGTGTGACGTTGGTGGATACCGGTGAGAGCACCCAGACTGGGGGGCGCTTACGCAGGGTGCAGGAGTACCTACCGGCTGGGGAACCCTTTTGTTTTACCTATGGCGATGGCGTGGCCGATCTGAATATGGCTGCGCAATTTGCTTTTCATAAGGCCCATGGATGTCTGGCGACGGTAACTGCTGTTCAGCCTGCGGGACGTTTTGGATCGCTGGTGCGTGAGGGCGATGCTGTCGTTGGTTTCGAGGAAAAGCCGCCAGGTGACGGCGGCTGGATCAACGGAGGCTTTTTTGTTCTTCAACCCGAGGTGATCGAGCGGATCTCTGGAGACTCCATGCCTTGGGAAGCGGATCCTATGGTGGGGCTTGCCCGTGAAGGGCAACTGGTCGCGTATGAACACCACGGCTTCTGGCAACCCATGGACACCTTGCGTGACAAAAACCAACTTGAAGATCTCTGGCAGTCGGGACGGGCTCCGTGGAAAAGTTGGTAACCATGCGTCCAACCTCCGAATTCTGGCGTGATAAGCGTGTGTTGCTTACCGGCCACACTGGCTTCAAGGGGAGTTGGCTGGCCCTGTGGCTGGAGCGGATGGGTGCACGGGTGACGGGGCTCGCATTGGCACCGCAGACGCAGCCCAGCCTGTTCGAGGCTGCTCAGGTGGCTTCAGGGCTGTCCAGCCACCTATGTGATGTTCGCGATGCTGCTGCCGTCGCGCGAATGGTCGCCGCTGCAGCGCCCGAGATTGTTTTGCATCTGGCGGCCCAACCCCTGGTGCGCGCGAGCTATGCCGCGCCGCTGGATACCATGGCCACCAACATCATGGGGACAGCGCACCTTCTGGAGGCTTTGCGCGCTGTCGCTACGGTGCGCGTCGCGGTGATGGTGACAACCGATAAGGTCTATCAGAACTTGGAGCAGATCTATCCCTACCGTGAAGGGGACGCGCTGGGAGGGCATGACCCCTACAGTGCGAGCAAGGCAGCCAGCGAACTGGTCATTGCAAGCTATCGCGCCGCTTTTCTGGCGGGTCGTGGGGTGGCGGTGGCGTCTGCTCGTGCCGGCAACGTGATTGGGGGTGGAGACTGGTCTCAGGATCGGCTATTGCCGGATGCGATCCGCGCTTGGTCTAGCGGCCAGACGCTTGTGCTACGTAGTCCCCAGGCTACTCGCCCATGGCAGCATGTGCTGGAACCCTTGGCAGGCTATCTCTGTTTGGCAGAGCGGTTGTGGGATCGTCCCGAGTTGGCCGCGGCCTTCAACTTTGGGCCTGAGCCCCACGAGGCCGCAGCAGTCGAGCATGTGATACGCCTTGCCGCCCGGGCGTTTGGGGGCGGCAGTGTGGATATTCATGAAGGCGCTCAAGGTCCCCACGAGACCGGGCGATTGGCACTGGAGACGGCGAAGGCGCGCCATGTTTTGGGCGTGATTCCCCATTGGGGCTTGGATACCGCAGTGGAGCGCTCTGTGCGCTGGTATCGCCGGTTTGTGGATGGAGAGGACGCGCGCGCCTTGTGTGCCGCAGATATCGACGCGTTTGAGGCGCATGCATGAAGAAACCCCAAGAAATTCGCTCTGAAATCGCACGGCTGGTCGAGCAGTATGCTGCCCTAAGCCTGCGCCCCGCTCCCTTTCTTCCGGGTGCTACGGCAGTGCCTCCGTCTGGGAAGTGGTTGGACGCGCAAGAGCTCAAATACATGGTGGAGGCCAGTTTGGATGGGTGGCTCACCACGGGGCGCTTCAACGCGGAGTTCGAGAGCAAACTGGCAGCTTTCGTTGGCGTCAAACACCTGATCACGGTGAACTCCGGCTCGTCCGCCAATCTGGTGGCATTCAGCACTTTGACATCACCCAAGCTCGGAGACCGAGCCATCCGCCAAGGGGATGAGGTGATTGGTGTTGCTGCTGGTTTCCCTACCACTGTCAATCCTATCCTTCAGTACGGCGCCGTTCCGGTTTTTGTGGACGTGGATGCGTTGACCCACAACATTGACGCCGACAAGATTGAGGCTGCCATCAGCCCCAAGACCAAAGCCATCATGCTGGCGCACTCGCTCGGCAACCCGTTCAATCTGGACGTGGTTACCGCACTGTGCAAGAAGTATGGTCTGTGGCTTGTAGAGGACTGCTGCGATGCGCTGGGCTCGACTTACCGTGGACAAATGGTGGGCACCTTCGGCGATATCGCTACCCTCAGTTTTTACCCTGCGCACCACATCACCATGGGCGAGGGAGGAGCGGTGTTTACCAACAACGATGAGCTGATTGGTATTGCCGAGAGCTTCCGTGACTGGGGGCGTGATTGCTATTGCGCACCGGGTAAAGACAACACCTGCGGACAGCGGTTTTGTCAGCAGATGGGCAGCCTGCCTAAGGGCTATGACCACAAGTACACCTACAGCCATCTGGGATACAACCTCAAGATCACGGACATGCAGGCAGCTTGTGGACTGGCTCAGCTGGAAAAAGCGCCGCAATTCATTCAGGCGCGCAAAGACAATTTTGCTTTTCTGAGGCAGCGTCTTCGGGATTGCGAAGAGTTTGTGCATCTGCCGGTGGCGACCGAGCATTCCAACCCTTCGTGGTTTGGTTTTCCCATCACTCTCAAGCAGACCAGTCCTGTGACGCGCCTGGACCTATTGACTTATCTCGACCAGAACAGGGTGGGAACCCGCCTTCTTTTTGCCGGAAACCTCGTGCGCCAACCCTATATGGTGGAGGCCTGCTACCGGATCAGCGGTGATCTGGTGAACACTGACAACGTCATGAACAACACGTTCTGGATCGGTGTGCAGCCTGCACTGACCCAGGAGATGCTTGATTTTGCTGCCAGCAAGATCGAAGCCTTCCTGGGCGTGTGTTTCTGACCACTACAGGAGAAATCGGTATGGGTTTCATCACGCAACGCGATCGCGACCTGTTCGAGAACTTCTTTGTTCTGGAACTTGCGAACAACCACTGGGGCAGCCTGGAGCGCGGTCTCAAGATCATCCGAGACCATGGCGCCATCGTGCGCTACAACAATGTCAAGGCGGCCATCAAACTGCAGTTCCGTGATGTGGATGAATTCATCCACCCTGAATTCAAGGGCAGCAGCGAGCTGCGCTACATCAAAAAAACCGAAGACACCAAACTCAGCCGTGCGGAGTTTGCGCGCATGGTGGAGGAGATTCGCTCGGTGAGCTGCATCCCCATGGCCACGCCGTTCGACGAAGCGTCCGTCGATCTGTGTGTGGAATTCGACATGCCGATCATCAAGATCGCCAGCTCTGACATGAATGACTGGGTGTTGATTGAAAAGATCGCTTCCACCCGTCGGCCCACTATCGTCTCCACGGGCGGCGCATCGGAGAAGGATCTGGATGATCTGGTGAGCTTTTTTGAAAAGCGTGACATTCCCCTGGCCATCAACCACTGCGTATCCTTGTACCCGTCTGAGGATGGTGAGCTGGAGCTCGACCAGATCGATTATTTGCGAGCGCGTTACCCTGATCATGTGGTGGGGCTCTCTACCCATGAATACCACGACTGGCATTCCTCCATGCTGATTTCCTACGGCAAGGGGGCCAGAACTTGGGAGCGCCATGTAGATATCGACTACAACGCGGTGCCTGTCTCCCCCTATTGTTCGCTCCCCCATCAGTGCGATGCCTGGTTCAAGGCATTTCACAAGGCGGCGGAGATGTGTGGTGGCCGCAGCCGCTCCAAACGCGTCATCTCCAAACGGGAAACGGAATATCTGGACGCACTGGTTCGCGGTGCTTATGCACGTCGTGACATGGAAGAGGGGTATGTCTTCACCAAAGACAGCTTTGAGCGTGATTTCTATCTGGCAATTCCTTTACGAAAGGGCCAGTTGTCCTGCCGCGAGGTCATGAACGGTGAAAAGTTGATTGCGGGCATCAAGGCCCATGACTCCTTGACCATTGACCACGTCAGTGGCCCTTACAACCAGAATCAGAGCCTCAAGAACCTGATTCTCAACCGCGGTCTTTGAATGCAGCGCGTTTCCGAGCATATTGCCCAGTGGCTGGTTCGACAGGGTGTCGAGCAGGTATTCGCCGTGACCGGGGGGGGCGCCATGTTCCTGAACCAAGCCCTGGGCGGCGAGTCCGGACTGAAGTGCACCTTCATGCACCACGAACAAGCCTGCGCCATGGCTGCCGAAGGTTATGCGCGTGTGGCCGGCAAGCCCGCAGTCGTCATGCTCACCACTGGTCCCGGTAGCATCAATGCCTTCAATGGTGTGTTTGGTGCCTACACTGACTCGATCCCCATGATCGTGCTCTCGGGTCAGGTCAAGCGCGAGACGTGCTTGTCGTTCCAAGACCTTCCCAACCTCCGTCAATTGGGCGATCAGGAGGGGCCGACGATAGCCATGGCGAAATCCGTGTGCAAACTCGCTGAAATCGTCCGGGCTCCGAAGGATTTGGAGCACCTTCTGCCACAGGCGTATAAGCTAGCCACCACAGGCCGGCCGGGACCCGTGTGGCTGGACATCCCCCTTGACGTCCAGTCGGCGGTCGAAGAATTGACCATTCCTAGTATCCAAGGCATCCGTGCTGCACCATCATCTGCGCTCCCCGGGCATTGCCTTCGGATCATGGAGCAGTTGAAGGCGGCACGCCGCCCTCTGATACTGGGTGGCTCTGGCGTCCGGCTCTCCGGCGCTGTTGAGCAGCTGCTCGCGTTCGTGGAGCGGCATGGTGTGCCATTGGCCACAGCATGGACCCACGATCTGATCGCATCGGACCACCCTCTTTTCGCCGGGAGACCTGGCACCATCGGTACCCGTGCGGGCAACCTGTGTTTGCAGAGCGCAGATTTCATTTTGGTGCTGGGGTCGCGCCTCAACATTCGGCAGACCAGCTACAACTGGGATTCTTTCGGAAAAAATGCGTGGATCGCACAGGTCGATATCGATCCCGCTGAACTGGAAAAACCTGGCGTCCAGGCTGCCGAGCGAGTGGTTGCCGACATATCTGATTTTCTGGTTGCGATGGATTCTGCTCTCGGCGCCGAGAAGCTTCCTGATTACGCGCCCTGGCGCGCTTGGTGCCAGCAGATCGGTGCGCAGTACGCGGTATCAAGGGAGCACCAGCAGAGACCTGGTGGCCCTCTCAACCCCTATTGCGTGGTGGACCGGATTTTTCGTCAATTGCGTGAGAACGATGTGGTGGCTTGCGGAAATGCATCAGCCTGCATTCTGCCTTTCCAGATTGGCAGCCTGAAAAAGGGCCAGCGCCTTTTCAGCAATTCTGGATCAGCGTCGATGGGGTACGACCTGCCCGCGGCTATTGGGGCCGCAGCGGCTCGTGGTGACGATGATGGGCGTCGGGTCATTTGTTTCGCGGGCGATGGCAGCTTGCAGATGAACATCCAGGAGCTGCAGACTCTCAAGACGACCGGAGCCAACGTTATTGTGGTCGTGCTGAACAACGGCGGCTATCTGTCCATCTGGCAGACCCATGAGAACTTCTTCGGTCGTGTGGTGGGTGCCACTCCTGCATCCGGAGTTGAGTTTCCCGACTTTGTGGCAGTCGCCAGAGCGTAC
Source organism: Acidovorax sp. K2F (assembly GCF_025246485.1). Lineage (NCBI taxonomy): Bacteria > Pseudomonadati > Pseudomonadota > Betaproteobacteria > Burkholderiales > Comamonadaceae > Acidovorax > Acidovorax sp. K2F. The sequence goes on along the minus strand of NZ_JAOBSQ010000055.1, from coordinate 9,195 downwards.
GGGGTAAGGGCTGCGAGGATCAGCCAGGTAGAGGACCTGGAGCAACTTGATCTGTTGCTGCAAGGTAATGGGCCCCTGCTGATCGACTTAGTGGTGGATCCGCGCCAGGAATTTGTCCCCCGCATCAAGTCGCGTGTGGATGAGGCGGGCAAGTTTGTAACTCCTGAACTTGACGATATGCATCCATTTCTCGATCCACAAGTGCTGGAGCGGGTGCGCGCGTCGGCGCGGGCTCTGCCAGCAGTGTCCTGAGCGGTTGCCCCATGCCCAGCGAGCACGATGCACAGAGAGATTGGGAGGGTTTCCTGCTCGACTGCCAGAAGCGTGCACAGGCTATTCCGCGTGCACTGGTGTCGTGCAGGCCGATCCTGGTCTTTGGTGTAGGCAGCTTTGGCCGTGACCTTTGCACGGCACTGAGGGCGTGCGGGTTAGAAGTGCAGGGTTTTGTCGAGTCTCAGCCTCGGCAGGCCTCTGCCCTCGGATTGCCGGTCTTGACCTGGGATCAGGCCCGTGAAACTTTAGCAACGGCTCAACTGGTCATTGGCGTCTTCAATCGTGACGCTCCCTTGAATCATCTGCATGCACTGGCGTCTGACGCCGGGTTTCAGGACATCTTCATGCCGTGGGACGTCTATGACCTTGTGCGTGAAAAAATGGGCTGGCGTTATTGGCTGGAAGCCAGCAGTTTTCTCGCTGACCATGCGAGCCTATTGGAAAAGACCTACTGGGCTCTGGCTGATGCGCCAAGCAGACAGTGCCTGCTAGATTTGTGCCGTTTCCGAATGGGGCTACTGCCGGACTATGCGGCCTTCGTCCATTCGGATGTCCAATACTTCAATTCCATCACGCTCAAAGCGCTCCCTAAAGAGCCTGCGGTGTACGTAGATGGTGGAGCGTATAACGGCGACACGCTGATCGAGTTTTCCAAGCACCATGCTGTTGAGATAGCCTATCTTTTTGAGCCTGGCCAACAGAACTTTGCGCAGTTGACGCACCAATGCCGTGACGTGAATTTTCCAGCGGTTTGCCTGCCTCTGGCGCTATCTTCCGGGTATGAAATGTTGGGTTTCCATGACGGTAATGGAGAAGCGGGCGCCATCGGCCAGGCTGGCGGCTCCACGATCGCCTCGGTCGCCCTGGATGACATAGTGCATGGCAAGAGACTCGATTTTCTCAAGCTTGATGTAGAAGGCGCCGAAGTGGCGGCCCTTGAGGGTGCCTCTGCCTTGATCGCACGTGACCGCCCTGTGCTTGCGCTCTCCCTCTACCACCACCCGCACGATCTTTGGGAAATTCCCTCCAGGGTCTTGTCACTGTGCGCGGATTACCGTCTGTTTCTACGGCAGCACCATGCCAACAGCTTCGACGCAGTGCTCTATGCCGTGGTTTGAGCCGATGCGTGTTTCGTGAGGCCCTTTGATGCATCGATCCTGCCCCGTCTGTAGTCACTCTGAGGTGCATCGCCTGTACGCCAATCGGATGGCGGTGCTCGATGGCCTCGATATGAGCTACACGGTAGGCTCTTGCGCAGTCTGCGGCTTTTATTATGCAGACCAATTGCCCGACTCCACCGTGTATGAGCGCTACTACCGTGCGGCGTCCAAATACGATCTGGGCGTGGCGGTTTCTGGTGTGGATCAGGAGAGGTTTCGCGCTGCTGTGGAAATTTGTGAAGCCCAGTTTGCCAAAGACTCACTGATTGTGGATATCGGGTGTGGATATGGAGCGTTTCTGAATGTCCTCTCGGAGGCTGGCTGGAGTCGGTTGGCCGGGGTGGATCCGGCGCCTCAGGCGCCCATTCGCGCGCTGGAGCTTTTTGGCCTGGATTCGGTGCAATGCGCCACGATGGCGCGGGCTCATTTGTCGGCACCGCTGGCAGATGCAGAAGTGGTGAGCGTCATGGCTGTACTCGAACACTTGCCGCAGCTGCGTCAAAACATGGCGGATTTGCTGGTCAAGCTGCGACCTGGTTGCAAGCTGCTGGTAGAAGTGCCTGCCGTGGAGTGGTTTGCTTCGGATCGATCAGAGCCTTTTGGTGAGTTTTCGTTGGAGCACATCCAGTTTTTTACCGCCAGGTCTTTGTGCAATTTCTTTGAGCAGTTGGGCGCACGAACTATGCACGTGAGCACTGTGGAGTTACCCGCAATCCACTGCGGGACGCTGTTTGGTGTCTTCGAATGGTCCGGTCATCTGCAGCCTTTGCACGAAGTGGTGCCGGACACAGGTCATATGCTGGAGACCTATGTGCGCGACGCCCATTCAACGATGCAGCGGGCCCTCAGTCGGGTACCACCTTCACCGTTGGTTGTGTATGGTGCTGGCTCTCACACCGCCCGGTTGCTGCCGCAGCTAGGTAACACTAGTGCTTGTGAGGTTCTGGCGGTTGTAGATAAAAACCCTAACTTGGTTGGGAAGACGCTGGGCCAATGGGTTATCCAGGAGCCCGCCACATTGCAGGGGTATCCAGAAGTTCCTGTTGTGATCTCTTCCTATAGGGCGCAGGCCGAGATTTCGCGCCAGTTGTCCGCCCAATGGGACAACCCGCTCATCCTCCTTTACGAAAAGCCCGAGTGATCATGGCGGAAGCACCGCAGCACCTTCTACTGACAGGGGGAACAGGGTTTTTCGGCCGGGCTCTCTTGCGTCGCTGGATTGAGGGCGGAGACGCAATGCTGGTGCCTGCGCGTGTGACAGTGGTATCGAGGAGTCCGGACCGGTTCAGGCAGGCCCACCCTGACCTGTGTGCCATGCCGGGGCTGGAGTTGGTAGCCGGCGATATCTGCGATCCTGCCAGTTTGCCCAGGGGGCGAGCGTTCACCCACGTGATCCACGCTGCCGCTGACTCCACGCTCGGACCTCAACTCTCCCCTTTGCAGCGCTTTGACCAAATCCTGGAGGGAACCCGCAACGTGCTTGAACTGGCAGTGCAGTCTGGTGCCCGCCAGCTATTGTTTACCAGCTCTGGCGCCGTCTATGGGGCGCCACCGCCGGGACTTGTGAAGATCCCAGAGTCATGGCGGGGTATGCCCGACCCTCTTGATCCAGCGAATGCCTACGGGGTGGCCAAGCGCGCAGCGGAGCATCTTTGCGTGCTTCATGCCCGGCCCGGCGGGTTGCAGGTAGTCATCGCACGATGCTTCGCGTTTGTGGGACCAGACCTTCCCTTAGACGTCCATTTCGCAATCGGTAACTTCATTCGGGACGCTTTGTGGTCTGAGCGTATTGTCGTAGGCGGGGATGGCAGCCCGCTGCGTTCGTACCTCTACCAATCTGATCTGGCGCACTGGCTCATGGAGCTTCTGATGCGCGGAGAAGGCAGCCAAGCCTACAACGTGGGTTCGGATGAGGCCATCAGCGTTCTCGAGTTGGCGCATCTCGTGCGAGATACCCTTGCACCTGGCAAGCCCGTGGAGATATTGGGGGCTGCTTCCCAAGGCTTGTACCAGCGCAACACGTACATCCCTGATATCACCAAGGCTCAAGAGGCGCTGGCAGTGCGTGTTTCCGTACCCTTGAGGGATGCCATCATCGCGGCCGCTCGGGGAATCAAGGGAGCTGACTGAATGAGCACCACCATATCCGCTGTCATCTTTGATTTGGATGGCACCCTGATCGACAGCTCCGAAAGCATCCTGGATGCATACCGGGCCGCTTTTTTGAGTGCAGGGCAGGAGCCTGTTATTCCACTTGATTCCTCGATCATCGGCCCCCCGCTGCAGCAAACCTTGCAGCAGCTCGCTGGGGAAGGGGACGATGAAGTCGTCACAAATTTGGCCCAGGCCTTCATGCAGCACTACGACAACTTGGGTTATCTCAAAACCCAGGTCTTTGATGGAGTGGATGCTCTGTTGCGTGATTCCCAGTCGGCTGGTTATCGCCTGCTCATCGCCACGAACAAGAGAATTCGGCCGACTCGCCTGATTCTTGAACACTTGCGATGGACAGACCTGTTCCAGGAGGCTTATGCCTTGGACGCATTCGAGCCCCGACTGCCTTCCAAAGCAGAGCTCATAGACCGCATACTGATGCTGCACCAATTACAAGCTGCAGACTGCTTATATGTGGGCGACCGGGATGAAGACCGGCTAGCTGCTCAGGCATGCGATGTGCCTTTTTTCTGTGCGCGCTGGGGCTATGGCCTCTCGAGTACCGAAGCCGGCAACCCTGCGCATCCTTCGGTAGAGGGTATTAGCTGGCTCAGGCGCCTTTTGGGGATCTGATTTGCCAGAGGCCGATGCTAGAACAGCTTCACGAAGATGGCGTGTCCGTTCAGGTTGTGGATGAAGCGCATGTCCTTGCGATTGCGTAGCTCATTACAGAACCTGGTCACGCCTTCACAGCCAAAGAACCCATAGTCGTCAAACACCAAGCTCGCACCTACGGAGAGTCTGGGTAGACACCACTCCACGATGTCTTTGCTGGATGAGTAGACATCAACATCGCAATGGAGGAAGGCAATTTTCCCGGGGATGGCCGCCTGCGTGTCGTCTGGAAAAATGCCCTTGAGTATTCGCGTGTTGGGTAGTGCGAGTTGCACCATCAGGCTTTCGACCAGCTGAACGGAAGTATCGGCATGTTCACCGCCCTTGTAGCGGGTATCCTGCATGCCAGCCTTCACAACACCTTCAAAGGTGTCTGCAAGAAAGATGGTCTTGTCACTGGAATCCTTCAAGGCTGAGGCCAGTATGGCACCCGTACCACCGCGCCATACGCCTACCTCCAGCACATCGCCCTCCACATAGCGCGCTTGTTGTGCGAGCGACCAAAGCTCGTAGCACCTGTAAATGTCTACAAGGGTGTTGGATTGGATCTGTTCGTACAGCGCCATGAACGTGGGGTCTGCCAGCCATGGTGCGAGGGTGGCGAAAGGCAGAATTCGATGGTGCAGGATCTCGCTCCCTTCATGTTGCCACGGAGTCTGGCTACGCAGGGTCTGGTAGGCATGGACGGTGGCTTCCTTGAGGGCAGGGTTGGTGTTCATATCAGTGAGAAACAAGCGGTGCGTTGTACTGAAGAGCTTTGGTAGCGTACTGAAGATAGGTCACCGCAAAGTCGGTATGACCGTGGGCGTGCTCCACCTCGGCGAGGCATGCCAGCGCCACGGCATCATTGGGTACGGCGCACAGAACCAATTCCGCCAGCTCCGTGATGGCGATCCATTGTTTGTTCATGGGGCCCGGGGCAGACCTTGCGACTCTGTCCTTGCTGTTGGCGAGAGCTCGGTTCACGAGGTTTTGCAATCGTTGGTGCGCCTCAGTCAAAAGAATCTTCTCGCCGCTAGGCAGGCCTACTTGCAATGGTGGAGGCCCGTCCAGCGCTGCTGGTCGTGCTGCATTCCAAGTCGCAACAGCCCGTTCGCGTGCTTGTGCGTCTTGCGGAAAATCCTGTTGTGCTTGCCAGCGCAGCCACATGGTGCGCAACGCTTCAGCAAAGTGGTGGCACACGATGTCGTCGCGCATCAGTCGTGAGTGCTCTACTTCGTCGCGAAATCCAAGGCGGAATGTGTTGAGGCGTTCAATGTCCGATGCAAGGTCTTTGGCAATTGCCAGGTATTGCTCTGGAGTCTGGGCCAACCATTCTGTGCGGCCCAGATGGGTGAGTGCGTCTGTGCTCATCCGGCTGGGGGAGCTGTGGCCTTCCATGGATACCAGCGGAACTCCCATCCACAGTACGTCGCAAGTGGTGGTGCCCCCGGTCAACGGGAAGGGATCCAATGCGATATCGATGTCGTGGTAGGCGAGGTATTGCTTGTTGGTATCCAGCGCTATCAGATCAATCCGATCCGGGTCAATCCCTTGTTGCGCGCAGCGCGCGCGGTAACTGTCGGCGAATTCTGCTTTTCCGAATCCTTTGCCTTCGATCAGCAACCGCGCGGTAGGCATTTGTTGCAGCAATTGTCCCCAAAGCCTCAGTACGTCGTCGGTGAGTTTTCCGAGGTTATTGCAGGATCCGAAAGTGATGTAGCCATTGCGCAGCGCGGGGGTGGGCCTGACGGCGAAAAGGGGCTGGTATCGCCAAAGGGGATTGCGGCTGAGCGCGCGATATGAACCTGCGTAAGTGGGCAAACGGAACAAGGTCTCGCTGAACAGCGGCTCAACGCCCGGGGGGGTGATGATTTCGTCGGTCAGGTAGTAGTCGATAGCCGTCAGTCCAGTGGTGGCTACAAACCCCAGCCAAGTTACCTGGACAGGGGCGGGCTTGCGCACCATGGTAAGCAAGGCATTGTTTCCGGTGTGGCCGGTCATATCGATAAGGATATCGATCTCGTGGGAGCGAATGCGCTCAGCCTGTGCGTCGTGGCTCATGCCGGAGAGACGAATGAAGTGGTCCACATGGCATTTCACGCGCTCTGTTACCAGATCATCTTTGGGATAAAGGTGGAAGGCATACACCTCAAACTGCCTGCGATCAAGCTGTGCCAAGATCCCTTCGGCAAAACACATGACCGCGTGGACACGAAAGTCCGGGGAAAGAAATCCAATTTTCAGCTTGCGCCATGGGTCACCACGGCGTTCTGCATAGTTAGGCCAGTGGGGCTTGTGAGGGGGCTCAAAAATGGACGCGTATTCGCGCGCCGCTTTGGCCAGTTGCTCTGCGCTGGTGTCCGGGTCGCCCAGCATGAACAGCAGCCGGTTGGTGTGATTTGCCGGGTCGGTGGGGGTAAGGGCGATGGCCGCCGTACAGTCTTCTACCGCATTTCGTATTTGTCCCAGTTCGCGACGGTGAATCGCGCGCTGCGTGAGCGCGGCGGCCCTTTCCATATCGGTCTTGGCCAGGTTGTAGGCCACCATGGCTGAACCAAAGCCTTTTTCATGCAGACCAATGGAATAGCAAGACTGTGCGACCTTGCTCCAACCGCTGGAGTCGGTGGGACGCAACGCACACAGTTGTTCAAGAAGCGGGAGTGCGTCGAGGTGGCGAGCCTGCTCGAGCAGCAGGTTGGTGTAGTTGGCCAGGAGTTCGGCGTCGTCCGGGAAATAGATGGCCGCCTGTTTGAACGCCTGTATCGCCGGTTCAATCTGACGCTGCATCTTGAGTGAATAGCCCAGATACCGGTGCGCCAGCAGGTGGCGCCCCTTTTTTCGCAACGCTTGCTTGCATAGTTGCGTGAGGCGCCGCCAGTCCTGTGCCGAGTGGGCTGCCCGCAGTTGCGCGTCGATCGGGTCAACATGCTGGACCATTGGCTTCATGCGATGCTTCTCCTGCAAATGGGGGCGTGTGTCAGTAGTTACGACGGTCTGACGGGCTGACCACTGCCAGACGAATGGTTTTGCTGCTCTACAAAAGAATCAAGCGCTTGAATAAGCGCTTGATTTTGGGCTCCCTATTGTGAAGCGACTACTTCAGCAACTGCAGCACGCCTTGTGGAATCTGGTTGGCTTGCGCCACCATGGCGGTACCAGCCTGTTGCAGGATCTGTGCGCGTGAGAGATTCGCAGTTTCGGCGGCGAAGTCGGCATCCTGAATGCGCGAACGGGATGCAGACAGATTCTCGGACGTGATGTTCAAGGCGGAGATGCTGGTTTCAAACCGAGACTGCAGCGCACCGAGCTTGGCGCGTTCTCCATTGATGAACGCTAGTGCAGAGTCAACTGTTTTCATCGCCTCTGTGGCCTTGGCGAACGTGGTGACGTCGAGGTCTGACACTTTGATGAGCGTGGATGACGTGCCTGCATTAATGGCGTTGGTCGTGGTCGGCACGACAGAGAAAGACTTTTCTGAATCGAAGGTCACATAGCCCGTAACTAGCGCGTTTTCTGCCACGGCATCGGCGGTCAAAGTCACCGCAGCACCGACAGCCGTCCCTGTGTTGTCGAGTTTCTGGACGGAAATGTCGCCTGCGTTCGATATTGCAGCGGTATCTGCAACCAGCACATCGTTGCCTGTGGAACTTGACAGCAGGATCTGAGTTCCGTCAGAGTTTAACGAGGCGGTAACGCCCGTCTTGGAGGACTGGTCATTGATCGCGCTCACGGCAGCGGAAAGTCCGTCCGCGGTATTCGCCGCCGAGAGTGTGAAGGAAATGGTTTGTGGTGTGCTGTTGTCCGATTGCAACGTCAGCGAGTAGGCGCCCGATGCGACGAAGCTCAGGCTCATTTCAGTGCGGGCAGAAGCGCTCACGCCTGTCTGGCCCTTGACGGCGTTGACCTTGTCGGCAATGGCCGATGCGGTGGCGCTGGTTGCGATATCAATATTCTTGGTTCCCACGAACCCGCTCACAGCCAAAGTGCCCGCAGTGATGTCATTGGCGCCAAACGCCCCCGTACCCGCTCCTGTACCTGCAGCAATCACTTGATTGTTGCCATACACGTTGGTGCGCATGTTGGCCGTGGAGGCGACGATAACCTGATTGGCGTTGGCTCCGACCTGGAACTGCGCCGTACCAAACGTTCCGTCGATCAGCTTTTGGCCGTTAAATTCTGTTGTTTTTGCGATACGGTCTAGTTCAGCCACCAATTGGCCGACTTCCTGATTCAACGCTTGGCGGTCTCCTGCGCTGTTGGAGGCATTGGCCGACTGCACGGCCAGCTCACGCACCCGCTGCAGGATGTCTCCGGCGGATTTCATTGCACCTTCGGTTACTTGCGCCAGCGAAATGCCGTCATTGGCATTCCGTGCCGCTTGGTTCAGGCCCCGAATCTGACTGGTGAAGCGCTCAGAAATGGCCAGCCCGGCGGCGTCGTCCTTGGCGCTGTTAATGCGCAGGCCCGAGGACAGGCGCTGGATGGAAGTATTGAGCGACGCTTGGCTCATGCCCAGATTGCGCTGGGCGGTCAGCGAGGCGACGTTCGTGTTGATAGTGGCTGCCATAACGGTACTCCTTGGCGTCGAAGACGAAAAGTTCGCCGGTTCGAGTGCTCCAGTCCGGCTCAGATGTGGGAACGATGGAGTGATTGTGTTGATGGCGTGCGGAAGCGTTGGCTCAATAAGGGGGAGAAAAGCCAGACAAACTTTTCGTTTGACCCTTAAGTTTTCCGTGGCGCACCCGAAAACTAACTCAACGGACCGCGAGCGGCCCGCTGCTCACCGACCGGCACCGGGCTGTTGGGGGCAACGAGATCAGTCCCAGGGCATGGTCTCAGCCGGCGGCAACGCCATATCTAGCCAGTTCTTTTTAGGAGATTTGCAATGGCTTCCACCATCAATACGAACGTCGCCTCGCTGACCGCTCAACGCAATTTGGGTATGAGCCAG
>NZ_JAOBSQ010000054.1:0-27746 GCF_025246485.1 Acidovorax sp. K2F | reverse complement strand
GCGGGCAAGCCGGGATAAAGCCAGTGTTGACTCATAAGCCCTCAGGTTATTTAGTCAAAACCTTTTATGCGATTTCGTCGCTCAATCGCGAGGCTGAAGGCTCTCCAACGGTTCGATTAGCTTCACCCACCTTTGCAGCGCAGAGATCGTTTGCAGAATCTCCGCAGTCGCATCGAAGGCTAGCTCCGGTAGGTTTTCTTGGCTCGTGGAGACTGACAACCCTGCTCCGTTGATCACAGCGTGGGCCATGCTGTGCAGACGCAGCAGAATGTCCCGAAGGCCATCCTGCCCTCGCGCATGCCCAACAATCCTGTCCAACTCCTCCACCGCGTTCAGCAGTGCTGCCGTGTCGTAGCTACTTTGCGCGCGCGTCAGCGCGGCCCGGTCCAGTCGGCCATAGGCCGTGACGATGGTGACGTCGTCCAGATCGCTCATGTGCCTGCTCCTTTCTGGCTGGCGCGCTGCGCCTCCGCGGCCGCGGCTCGCGCGCGCTTGGCCGCTTCCCGAAACTGCGACTCCTTGACCCAAGGCTCCGGTGGCCGTTTCAGGTCGAGGTGATAGTTGCCGAAACGCTTGATGCCCGAGGTCATGTACGGACTCAGGTATTCCACGTCGGCCGCAGACACCGGCTCCCCGTCGGCGTACATCTCCTGCAAAACCCGCATCATGTCCACCGTGTTCTGCAGGATCACCGACGAGGCCACCAGGTCGATGAAGCGCACCCGTTTCTGCTGCTCGTTTGGATCGTTCTCGTTGATCACGTCACCGCCGAAGTCCAGCCATTTTGTGAATGCGTGGTACGACTCGATCTTGTTCGTCGTGGCGCTGACCTCTTGGCGCATCTCCTTGCTGGAGATCCAGCGCAACAGGTAGACGGTGCGCAGCACGCGGCCGAGCTCGCGGGCCGCGGCAAAGAGCCGGTTGTGCCGCCCTTCCTGGCTGAGCTTACGCAAGAGCATCGGCGAGGCGATCCGTCCGGCCTGGATCGAGATGGCCACCTGCATGAGATCCCGCCAGTGGTCCCGGATCAGTTTCCAGTCCACAACGTCGCTGAACAGGCGGTCGACATGACGGTAACGCGTGCCTTTCTCGGGTCGGTAGAAGCGCAGATCCTTCCAGTTTCGGATGCGAGGCATCAGCTGGATACCCGCCAGGTGCGTGAAGGCGAAGACAGTTTCCGACTGACCGTGGGTGTCCGAATACACCGTGTCGGCCTGCACGCTCAAGCCCGCCTTCATCAGGCCCTCGATGACATAGACCGCTTCAAGTACCCCTGGCGGTATGAAATGGCGGAACACCGCGATGTAGTTGTCGGCCACATGCCGATAAGCCACCGCGCCCATGCGCCGGTACCGGAAATGCATGCCTACCAACAGGTTCTGGTCGTAAAAATCGTGCTGCGTGCCGTCGGCCGCTACCTTCTTGCCCTCGCCCCACAGCTTGGGCAACTCGAGGCGCAGGTACAGCTCGGTCAGATCCCGGCAGGCGTTGTCCAACTGGTCCAGGCTCATGTGGCGCTGGTTGGCATACGACAGCTGATGCGGCGTCACGCCGTTGGACAGATGGCGCGCCGCTTGGTTGGGCCCGAGATTGCAGCCCATCGCGAACACGGTCAGCAAGTAGCGCTCACGCGCGTTGCGCAGCTTGGGATCGTCGCCTGACTGCGGACCGAAGTTGCGCGTGAACCCAGTCCAGTGCTCGATGTTGGCCAGAACATCCAGTAGGTTGCGCGGCACCGTGCGATTTTCGATGGCTGCGTGCAAAGCGATGGCGGACGCCGGCACCTCGCGCGCGGCAACGCGCCGCAGGGTCGGCTCGCCGGTGCTGCCTATCACCACGTCACCCGCATGCTGCGGGAACTCCTCATCGACTTTTGCCGCCGTTTCGGTGAGCAGTTGCTTGAGACCGTCGACGAAATCAATCGCCGTCGCCGGTATGCCGATCCGGTCGCAGTACGTCGGCAGGAGCGCTTCGCACTCCTTCCAGGGAAGCAACTGTGCGCGATAGTCGGCGAAGGATTCCGAGCCTTCAATGCACACGTCGCCCGAGCGAAGATCGCCGCTCAGATAGCTGAATACGCACACCTCCAGATAGCGCCGGTTTGTCGGAGGGCCCAGCCCATGCGAACGGCGCACCAGCTTGCGCCAGCGCTCGGAGGCGAACGACAGCGTCAGGTCGTCTGCGATCCACTCGACCTTGCGGTGTTCGTTGGCCAGCACGACCTCCAGGGCATCGAGCAGATTGCGGTCCTGGGTGGCCGCCTCAAAACGCAGTGCCTTCGCCATCCGGAACATCGCCGCGCGCCAGCTGCTGAAGGCCTTCCAGATCAACGGCAGGTGGTTGCCGCCGCTCCACACGCGGATGGCCTCGCAGTCCATCCTCAGTTGGTCCAGGTTGCCGTGCGGAGCGAGCAGATCGCGCACGCGTTGCCCGGTACTCGCGTCATCCAGGTTTTCGGCGAGGATCTCCAGCACCTGCTCCAGCGTGGCGACCAGCTCCTCGCTCAGCTCACGCTGGCGTGCCTGGATCACCTGCAGTTCCTCCTTGGCGCTCTTGTGGATGGCTCCAATACGGCGAATGAACATTTCGGCCACGTCGTCGCGCGCCCTCACGCGCATCTGACGAATCAAGGCCAGGATCAGCGTGTAGCGCTTGGCAGGCAGCAGATCCTTCATGTCGCCCGCGTCGAGCGCCGCTGCCATGTCGGCCATGTGCTTGAGTTTGGTCGCCGGCACGCCGTCGAGCAACGCATCACTGTCGGGCAAGGACTCAAGCCAGGTCAACTGGTCCAGCAGCAAATCGAGATGCTTGCGCGAGGCTTTTTTTGCCGACCTCTTGATTTGGTTGTACAGCGTGCGCCGAGCAGGAAGCTCGGCAGCCAGCAATCGATCAAGCCAGTTTCGCTGAGCCAGGGTCAGGCGTTGGGTGATTCGCTTGTGCAAGGCAGATTCGGCAGCTGAATGCGCCTGCTCGGCTATTTCGTCGAGTGTGCGGAAGACCGGCAGCTCGTAGCCCAATCGCACCAATTCCTCGATCGTGATGTTGATGATGTCGACGCGGGTTTCCACGATGCCGGCCGCCTGCTGGGCGATCTGGATGGTCAGCTTGCGTGTCTGCCCATCGGTGTAGGGCTTCACGCCGAGCAGTTCGCGTATCGCTTTGTGGTGGCGATACAGCGTGGCCAGCGATGCGAACTCGATCCTCTCGGTCGGTGCCATGCCCAAAGTGGCTGAAACATGCTCGACGAGCTCGACAGGAATGGCTTCGAGCGCCGGAAAGTGACGCAGGAACTCGAAGCATTTGAGCAGCACGAGCAACGCCAGGCGACGCTCCAGCGTTCGCGAATTTCGCTGCGCCCACTCGATTTCCTCGGGCCTCGGCGTGAACGACGCCTGCAGATCCTTGAGCGTCAGGGTCCTCGGAAACCGCGGGTATGCCGTGCGTTCGATGCTGGCCATGCGAAAGTCCTGATAGGGATGCACACAGGCGTGCAGCGTACCTGATGCGGTAGAGGCAGGCACTTGATGACAGAACCGTAATCATTCGGTCAGAGCGGCGCCGCCGCCGCCTTCATACAGTCCATTGCACCGAAAGGGATGAACCGCAGCACCGTCGGACTCACCTCGGCCGGAGAACCCAACCGCACTCTTCACCAAAGGACCCCAAATGAAGCGCTCTCTCAAGTCCCCCCTGGCACTTGCCATCCTGCTGACCGCGATCGCAGGCCCCGTCTTCGCCGGCAACTATGCCGAGGGCGACCCTCGGCCTGCGCCCCTGACCGCTTCCGCGAGCCGTGCGGCCGTCACGGCCGATACGCAGCGCTGGCTCCAGACCGCGCCGGACCAGGGCTATCCCCAGGGCAATCCGCGTGCGATCGTCGGCGTCTCGGGCAACAGCCGTGCGGCGGTGCAAGCCGACACGATGATCTGGATGCGATCTGGCCTGGCTGCCGCGCAACTGGGAGAGACCGGCGCCGACCTCTCGCGGCCCGTCTATCAACGAGCCGCGGCCGACTACGCACGGCGGCGCGCCAGTCCCGAGTTCGCCGCGCTGGTGGAAGACATCAAGCACAAGGGCGTGACGGCCACCACAGGGTCCGTCCGCAAGCTCGACTGAGAACCTGATTCGAGGCCGCCATTGCTGCGATCGACCGCGGCAGCGCAATGTGACCAATTCGGTCCTCGCCGGACAACAGGGGGTCGGCCACATGCGCTGCCGCCAGCCAAACGGTGAAGGATCCACATGTATGAAAAAATACGCTGTTTGCTCTTCGACATTGATGTTGGCCCTTGCCATCGCAACGCAAGCGGCTGGCGCTGCGCCGATCGACGCCAACATTCAGACAGCACGGACTGCAAGTTCGTACGTCAGGCCGATTGGTGGCGAATCCTATTCGTCCGGTCAGGTCCAGCGCATCGATTGGGACCAGGGCAAAGTGCTGATCGCGCATGGCCCCATCGAGAACCTCGGCATGCCCGGCATGACCATGCTCTTTCGCGTGTCAGAGCGCTCGCAACTCAAAAACCTGAGCACCGGCGACAAGGTCCGGTTCAAGGCCGAAAAGACCAACGGCACGCTGTTCATCGTGGAGATCGTGCGGCAATAGTCCGCGACCAGGCCCAAAGCATGGGGGAGCCCACAACGGCACACGAAATGGCGCACGGCTCAAGCAGCCGGACCAATTGACACCTGCCAAGTCCCCGTATAATGTCGCATCGACACAAACAACGTCGTTTCAATCAAGAGTTCATCGTGACAACCTGCGCCCGCGCCATCCGCAAAGTTGCTGCCGCTTCGGGCGTTGGCACGGGAGGCGCCGTGGCCGCGGCTGTCGCTGCGCCGCATGCGGGTCATGCGGGCGACTTGAATGAACGACGCGACAACCTGCGTGGTCGGCGCGCGGGCACATGGAGATGAGAACTTTGCGCTCACTCCGGCATCCGGTCATCCGCATGATGATCGGCGTTCTGTTGTTCGCGCAAATGGCCATTGCGGCGTACGCTTGCCCGAACCTGACCATGCCTGTGGGCGCAGGCACGCAGTCGCGGGTGCAAGCTGCGGTTCCTGCGGATGCCGATCGCTTGGAACAATCCGGTCCGATGATGGTGAGCGACGCCTCACGAACCATGCCGGCGGACTGCGGCGAAGTCGATCCCCAGGCTGCCAACCTCTGCGCCGAGCATTGCAAACAGGGTCAGCAAAGCGCCGACCACACCCCGAGTCCGGCCGTTGCACCGGCGCTTCTCACGGCGCTGTACAGCGTCACGCTGTCCACAGCGACGCCCACTGCCGAGGCTGCCTATTACGCGCCCGGATTGCTCCTGCAGGCGGCGGCCCCACCGCACGCGATAGTGCACTGCTGCCTGCGAACCTGATCTCCCTCGAATAGCGAGCTGAGCCTGGGCCTGCGGCCTATGCTTGTCGCGCCGGTTCGGCCTCTCGACGCTTGCCTATGGCATGGCGACAGAGGGCCGAAGAACGACGCCCCTCATTGTTTGGAGATTGGTTCATGTTTCACAATCAAGCTGCCTTTGCACCGCGGAGCCGGCCGGCGATCCGCCAATCCTTGGCGGGCGTGCTGCTCGCCATGGCGCTCGGCGCCAGCGTGTACGCTCAGACGCCAGGTGCCGGTGCTCTGGCACTGCCGGACGCGCTGCGCCTGGCGCAAGACCGTTCGCAGCAGTTGGTGGCCCAGGATGCCCTCGCGACGGCGTCCCGCGAAATGGCCGTTGCCGCCGGCCAGCGGCCCGATCCCGTGCTGCGCGCGGGCATCAGCAATCTGCCGGTGAACGGCGAAGACCGCTTCAGCCTGACGCGCGACTTCATGACCATGCGTTCCGTGGGCGTGATGCAGGAGTTCACGCGCAGCGACAAGTTGAGCGCGCGCTCGGCGCGCTACGAGAAGGAAGCCGAAGCGGCCGACGCCGGCCGCACCCTGGCGCTGACGAAACTGCAAGCTGGCGCTGCGGCCGCCTGGCTGGATCGCTATTTTCAGGAGCGCGCGCGCGAGGTGCTGTCGCAACAGCGCGACGAGGCGAAGCTGCAGATCGAGGCGGCAGATGCCGTCTACCGCGGCGGCAAAGGCAATCAGGCCGACGTCTTCGCGGCCCGCTCGGCGGTGGCGCAAATCGAGGACCGCATCGTCCAGGCGGATCGCCAGATCGCGACCGCCACGACCGCGCTCGCGCGCTGGGTCGGCGCACCGGCCACCTCACCCTTGGGGCCGTTGCCGACGATCGACCAGGTTCCCCTTTCTCCCCAGGACCTTGAGTCGCGGCTGGCGCACCACCCGCAGATTCAGCTGATGCTCAAGCAGGAGGAAACGGCGCAGGCCGAGGCGCAGATGGCGCGCGCCAACAAGAAGTCGGACTGGACGGTGGAGCTGATGTACAGCCAGCGCGGTTCGGCTTATTCCAACATGGTGTCGGTCAACCTGTCGGTGCCGTTGCAGTGGGACCAGAAGAACCGGCAGGACCGCGAGCTGTCCGCCAAGCTGGCCATGGTCGAGCGCATGCGCGCCGAACGCGAGGAAGCGACCCGCAGCCACGTGTCCGAGGCGATGGCGATGCTGCAGGAATGGCAAAGCGATCGCGAGCGCCTGGCCCGCTACGACAACTCGCTCATTCCCCTGGCCGCCGAGCGGACACGGGCGGCGATTGCCGCCTACCGAGGCGGCGTGGCGCCGCTCTACGGGGTCCTCGAAGCGCGCCGCAACGAGATCGATGTCCGGATGGAACGCATCCGCCTCGAAATGGAGGCCGCGCGCCTGTGGGCGCAGCTGAACTACTTGATCCCCGAAGGCCATGTGGCGACCGCCACCGTGCCTTGAAGTCCTGAACACCGGAGAATTTTCATGAAACTCAAATCCCTCGTGCTCGGACTGGTGGCCGCCGGCGTGCTCGGCGCCAGTGGCTACGGGCTCTATGCGCTCGGCAAGCGCCATGGCGGCGACGGCGCTACAGCGCCGACGGCCGCTGCGGCGGGCGCTTCGGGCGACAAGATCGACCCCGCCACCGGGCGCAAAGTCCTCTATTGGCACGACCCCATGGTGCCAGGCCAGAAGTTCGACAAGCCGGGCAAATCGCCTTTCATGGACATGCAGCTGGTGCCCGTCTATGCCGACGCGTCCGGCGACGAGGGCACGGTCGGTGTCAGTCCTCGCGTGCAGCAGAACCTCGGGATCCGTACCGCCGAGGTTGCGCGCGGGGAGATGACGCCGCGCGTGGAAGCTGCCGGCAGCATCGCCTTCAACGAGCGAGACCAGGCGTTCGTGCAGGCCCGTTCGACGGGCTTCGTGGAGAAGCTGTACGTTCGCGCGACGCTGGACCCGGTGCGCAAGGGCCAGCCGCTCGCCGAACTGTACGTGCCGGACTGGGTGGCCGCGCAGGAGGAATTTCTCTCGGTGCGCCGCATGCGGGGAACCGATCTGGCCGTGCTCGTCGACGGCGCGCGCCAGCGCATGCGCCAGGTGGGCATGACGGACGACCAGATCGGGCTTGTCGAGCGTGCCGGCCGGGTTCAACCGCGCATCACCTTGGTCGCTCCGACCAGTGGCGTGATCGTCGAATTGACGGCGCGCGAGGGCATGACGGTCATGCCGGGCGCAACGCTGTTTCGCATCAACGGCCTGTCGACGGTGTGGGCCAACGCCGACGTGCCGGAGAGCCAGTCCGCCTTGCTGCGTCCCGGAACGACCGTGGAGGCGCGTTCGCCCGCACTTCCGGGCAAAGTGTTCAAGGGCAAGGTGCAGGCCATCCTGCCGGAGGTCAACCAGGCCACGCGCACGATCAAGGCCCGCATCGAACTGGCCAATCCGCAAAGTCAACTTTCACCGGGCATGTTCGTGGGCGTCGCGCTGAACGCCGACGTCGAGCAAGGGCTGATGGTCCCGACCGAGGCGATCATCCAGACCGGCCGGCGGATGGTCGTCATGGTCGCCGAAGGCGATGGCAAGTTCAGACCCGTGGACGTCGAGATCGGCAACGAATCCAACGGCCAGACCGAGATCAAGCGCGGCCTGCAAGCCGGCCAGAAGGTCGTGACCTCCGGCCAGTTCCTGATCGACTCCGAGGCCAGCCTCAGAGGGACGACCACGCGCATGGAGGACGCCGGCAAGACGGCAGGCCCCCCCAGCGGCGGTGCCGCCGCAGCCGCCGTGGAGCACACGGGCAAGGCCAAGGTCGAGGCCATCGGCAAGGACGCCGTCTCCTTGTCGCATGAGCCGATCCCCTCGATGCAGTGGGGGGCCATGACGATGGACTTCGGCCAGCCGGCCGGCGGTCTGCCGCAGGGCCTGAAGCCCGGTCAGAGCGTGAACTTCGCGTTCCAGATGAACCAGGCAGGCCTGCCGGTGCTGACGCGGATCGAACCCGCTGGGACGGGAATGCCGGCCATGCCAGCGCCTGGACCCGCCGCCAAGGACACGATGCCGATGGGCTCCTCGGAGAAGAAGCAATGATCGCCAAGCTGATTCGCTGGTCGATCGTCAACCGCTTCCTGGTGCTGCTGGCCACCGTGATGGTCAGCGCCTGGGGCGTTTACTCCTTGATGCGCACGCCGCTCGATGCGCTGCCGGACCTCTCGGATGTGCAAGTCATCATCCGCACCACCTACCCGGGGCAGGCGCCGCAGATCGTCGAGAACCAGATCACCTATCCGCTGACGACGACGATGCTGTCGGTGCCGGGCGCCAAGACGGTCCGGGGATTCTCATTCTTCGGAGACTCGTTCGTCTATGTGCTGTTCGAGGACGGCACCGACCTCTACTGGGCGCGCTCCCGGGTGCTGGAGTACCTGAACCAGGTGCAGTCGCGCCTGCCGGCGAGCGCGAAGGCGGCCCTGGGGCCGGACGCCACCGGGGTGGGCTGGGTCTATTCGTACTCCCTGGTGGATCGCAGCGGCAACCACGACCTCTCTCAATTGCGGGCGCTGCAGGACTGGTTCCTGAAATACGAGCTCAAGACCGTCGCCAACGTGGCCGAAGTCGCGTCGATCGGGGGCATGGTCAAGCAGTACCAGGTCGTGCTCGATCCGGACCGCTTGCGTGGCTACAACATGACGCACAGCAAGGTGGTCGAGGCCATCCAAAAGGCCAACCAGGAAAGCGGCGGCTCGGTGCTCGAGCTGGGCGAGGCCGAGTACATGGTGCGGGCCTCCGGCTACCTGAAGACCCTGGACGACTTCCGCAAAATTCCCCTGATGACGACCGATGCGGGCGTCTCGGTGCGCCTGGGCGACGTGGCCCGCATCCAGATGGGTCCCGAGATGCGGCGCGGCATCGGCGAACTCGACGGCGAAGGCGAAGTGGCGGGCGGCGTCATCGTGATGCGCTCCGGCAAGAACGCCCTGGAGACGATCGACGCCGTGAAGGACAAGCTCAAGAGCCTGCAGGCGAGCCTGCCGAAGGGCGTGGAGATCGTGCCGACCTACGATCGGTCGAACCTGATCGAGCGCGCCGTCGAAAACCTCACGCACAAGTTGATCGAGGAATTCATCGTCGTGGCGGTGGTGTGCTTCATCTTTCTCTTTCACCTGCGCTCGTCCTTCGTCGCGATCGTTTCACTGCCCATCGGAATCCTTGCCGCCTTCATTGTGATGCGGTACCAGGGCGTGAACGCCAACATCATGTCCCTGGGTGGCATTGCGATCGCCATTGGCGCCATGGTCGACGCGGCGGTGGTGATGATCGAGAACGCGCACAAGCACATCGAAAAATGGAACCATGAGCACCCCGATGAAGAGCTAAAGGGCGAGGCGCATTGGCGGGTGATCGGCGATTCGGCGGCCGAAGTCGGCCCGGCGCTGTTCTTCTCGCTGCTGATCATCACGCTGTCGTTCATTCCGGTGTTCACGCTGGAGGCGCAGGAAGGCCGCTTGTTCTCGCCGCTGGCGTTCACGAAGACCTATGCGATGGCAGCGGCCGCAGGGTTGTCCGCGACGCTGATTCCCGTCCTCATGGGCTACCTGATCCGCGGCAAGATTCCGGATGAGAACAAGAACCCGCTGAATCGATTCCTGATTGCTGTGTATCGCCCGCTCCTGGATGCGGTGCTGAGAGCGCCCAAGCTGACGATCGCCGCGGCGGCAGTGATTCTGGTGGCCAGCCTGTGGCCGCTGCAGCACATCGGCGGCGAGTTCATGCCGCCGCTGGACGAAGGCGACCTGCTGTACATGCCTTCGGCTTTGCCGGGACTCTCGGCAGGCAAGGCGTCCCAACTGCTGCAGCAGACCGACCGCCTGATCAAGACGGTGCCGGAAGTAGCGACCGTGTTCGGCAAGGCCGGCCGCGCCGAATCGGCCACGGACCCCGCGCCGCTGGAGATGTTCGAGACCACCATCCAGTTCAAGCCGCGCGACCAATGGCGCGCAGGCATGACACAGGACAAGCTCGTTGAGGAGCTCGACCGCATCGTCAAGGTGCCGGGCCTGTCCAACATCTGGGTGCCACCGATCCGCAATCGCATTGATATGCTGGCCACGGGCATCAAGAGCCCTGTGGGCGTCAAGGTGGCCGGCACCGACCTGGCGGAGATCGATCGGGTGACCGCACAGATCGAGCGCGTCGTCAAAACCGTCCCCGGCGTCTCCTCGGCGCTGGCCGAGCGTTTGTCGGGCGGCCGGTATGTCGACGTCAAGATCGACCGGGATGCCGCGGCGCGCTTTGGCATGAACGTCGCCGACGTGCAATCGATCGTCGCCTCGGCGATCGGTGGCGAGAACGTCGGGGAGACAGTCGAGGGCCTGTCTCGCTTCCCGATCAACGTGCGCTACCCGCGCGAGGTCCGCGACTCGGTCGAGCGGGTGCGCCAGCTTCCCATCGTGACCGAACGCGGAGCCCGCATCGTGCTGTCGGACATTGCGAAGGTCGAGGTTGTCGATGGGCCACCGATGCTCAAGAGCGAGAACTCGCGCCTGTCCGGCTGGATCTACGTGGACATCCGCGGCCGCGACCTGCGGTCCGCGGTGCACGATATGCAGCGTGCCGTCACCGAGCAGGTCAAGGTGCCGCCGGGCTACTCGGTCTCCTGGTCCGGGCAGTTCGAGTTCCTCGAGCGCGCCACCGCGAAGCTGAAGATCGTCGTGCCGTTCACGCTGCTGATCATCTTCGTGCTGCTGTACCTGACCTTCAAGCGCTTCGACGAGGCTTTTCTGATCATGGCCACCCTGCCTTTTGCGCTGGTCGGCGGGATCTGGCTGCTGTACCTGCTCAACTACAACCTGTCGGTGGCCGGTGCGGTCGGGTTCATTGCCTTGTCCGGCGTTGCTGCCGAGTTCGGCGTGATCATGTTGCTGTACCTCAAGCACGCTTGGGATGAGCGTATCGCGAACGGAGCGACAAGTAACGACGACCTGCTGGATGCGATCCGCGAAGGTGCGGTCCTGCGCGTACGCCCGAAGGCAATGACCGTTGCAGTGATCCTGGCGGGCCTGGTACCGATCATGTGGGGTTCCGGCACGGGCTCGGAGGTGATGCAACGCATTGCGGCGCCGATGGTGGGCGGCATGGTGACCGCGCCTTTGCTGTCCATGTTCGTGATCCCGGCTGTCTATTTCTTGATCCGCAAGAAGCGCGAGAAGCGTGCCGCGAAACCCGGTTTCTGGAGGCGAGGCCATGCCGCCGAGTGAGTCCCGTGGCCATCGGCTTGCCTGCATTGGCGCCTGTCTGCTTCTCGCGCTCTTCTGCGGCGCGAGCCAGGCATCCATGGGACGCGTTGCCGAAGGCATTGGACGACATGCCTTGTGCGCAGTGCGACGCGGCCCCCGGACCGGGGGCGAACGGCGTCGGCGCAGAGGATGGGCCACGGGAAACGGCGGCGCGGCAGGAACACGCGACCTCGGTTGCCGACACCACTGTGTTCACAGATACCGGAGGCTGGCGACCGCGACTGCCGGTGCGCATCGCGTTCTGCCGGTGGCTCGATTGATCAACGGCGAAGGTCGCAGCTAGAGCCGTTCCACCGTTTGATCAATCACAGGAGTCCATCATGGAGACGATTTCATCATTGCATCGCTGCAGGGGTGCGGGGCACCCCGTCATGAGAAAACTGCTCATGTTTTCGGCCGGGACCGTGGCGTTGGGCGCGGGCCTGAGCGCCTGTGCCGGGCCCGGCTGGCGAGACGACGCCCAGACCGCCGCGCTCAGTCCCATGGAGCAATGCGCGGCCAAACAGCTGGTCCTGCCCCTCGACCACGGTCCACGCCCGCAGACCACACCCTACGAGAACAAGCTGCGCCAGCAGCGCTTTGATGCCGAGATGAAGGCCTGCAGGGCGGCGGCAGGAAAAGGGGTGGCTCGATGAATCCGCTTCGCCGCCGCTTCAGCGCGGCGACGGTGATCGCCCTGGCCATTCCCCCGATGTGGGCCACGGCGGCTTCGCCGGCTGTCGAGGTCTGGCGGGGGCGTGGCTGCCTGTGCTGCGAGGCTTGGGTCAGGCATCTGGAGCGCGGCGGTTTTGAGGTCACGGTCCACGACGGCGGCAACACCGAGGCGCGCGCGCGTCTGGGCATGCCGCTGAAGTACCGCGCGTGCCACACCGCGAGCGCTGCCGGCTATGTCCTGGAGGGACATGTGCCGCTGCGGGAGATTCAACGGCTGCTGCAGGAGCGGCCCGATGCCATCGGTCTGGCCGTGGTCGGCATGCCGCGCGGTTCGCCGGGGATGGATGGCCCGGCGTACCGCGGACGAAGAGATCCATTCAATGTGCTGCTCGTTCTCAAGGATGCGAGCGCCACGATTTACCAGTCCTACCCATGAAAGGAAACACCATGAAAACCCCACGTATGGCATTCGCCGCCGTGCTTTGCTCGGCGCTTGCGCTGCCCGCGCTGGCACAGAGTTCCATGCCGATGCCGTCCGGCGCGGGCGGCGCAGCTGCCAGCGCATTGGCCGTCGGCACGATCAGGGGCATCGATGTCGCCCAGCACATCCTGACCATCGAGCACCAGGCCATTCCCCGCATGAACATGTCGGGCATGACCATGGATTTCCCCGTGGAAAAAGGCCTCTCGACGGAGGGCTTGAGCATCGGTCAGCCGATCGCCTTCATCCTCAGTCCGTCGAGCGGCGGAGTGGCCATCAGCGAGGTGCAGCCCGTCCGTGTCTCGGGCGCCACGCCGGGCGCATCAGGGCCTCACCAGGACATGAAAGGCCATGACATGTCCGGCATGAAGATGAGCGGCATGGACAAAAAAATGATGGCCAAGTGCCACGAGATGATGATGAAGTCCAAATAAACATCGATTGACCGTCTCACCGCAGGCCGCCGAACGGTGGCCGCAAGCAATTTCCCCTAACTTGTATTGATCAGGAGTTCACATGAAAAAATTCGCATTCGCCTCTCTCGTCGCTGCCGCCTTGCTGCCCGCTGCCGTGCTGGCGCAGCAGAAGATGGACGACATGAAAGGCATGGACATGTCCAACATGAAAGACATGAACATGCCGAAGAAGGCCGGGGCCGCGAGTCAGACCACCCACATGGCCATGGGCGAAGTCAAGAGCGTCGACGTCAAGGGCCAGGTGGTCACCGTCGCGCACGAGCCGATCAAAACGCTCAGCTGGCCGGCGATGACCATGGGCTTCGTCGTCAAGGACAAGATGCTGATGGACAAGCTGGCCGTCGGCAAGAAGGTCCAGTTCGAGTTCGTTCAGGAGGACGGAAAATACGTCGTCACCTCGGTGAAATAAGAAAAAAGCGACCGAGCCGCGGCGCACCCCCTGGGCGCGCCGCGCGGACGCACAAGCGCCATGTCCGGTCGCCAGTCTCGCTGCGGCCGTCATTGCCGCCATGCCGCCTTCCGAGCGCCTGGGCGGACCGGGCACCGGACGAGCGTTCTGCCGCGTCAACCAGACGGTTCAAGGCGTGCGGGTCGAGGGATGCCCTGACGGCGCGGCGGGTCGTGCGGCGTCGCCTGCGGCCGAGCGCGTCGTCAGCATGCGGCCGGCCGCGTCGACCTTGACCATGCCCAGGCGCGGATGGCTCCAGTAGCGGGTCTTCCCCTGCTCGACCTGCACCTTGGCCGGCGACGCTTGATCGCGTGTTTCGGCTTCGTTGTCGGCGGGCGCGGCAAAAGACGCCGCGGAAGCCAGCGACAGTGCCGCGGCAAGGATGGATGCAAAAAGTTGGTTGGACATGGTCTGAACCCTCATCATTGGTTGTCGAAAACGCCAGCCAGAGCTGACGGCCTCACGCGGCCCGAAGCGGTCGGTGTGCGTCGTGATGAGGGAGAGTTTGAAAGCCGGCGAGGCACCAGAATCTGATGCTTCGATGACGTTTTTGTAATGTGGGAAGCCTCTGTCGGAAGCCCGCAAACCGTTCAAGAATATGAAAATCCTTCTGATCGAAGACGAAGCGAGTGCCGCCGCCTACCTGAAGCAAGGCCTCACCGAGAGCGGCTTCACGGCGGAGGTCGCCACCAATGGCAGCGACGGCCTGCACGCGGCCATGAACGGCGATCACGACCTCGTGGTGCTGGACGTGATGCTGCCCGGCATCGACGGCTTCGCGGTGCTGTCCGCGCTTCGAACATCCAAGCAGACGCCGGTGCTGATGCTGACGGCGCGTTCCAAGGTCGACGACAAGGTCAAGGGTTTCGATCTCGGCGCCGACGACTACCTGGTCAAGCCGTTCCAGTTTCCGGAGCTGCTGGCCAGAATCCGCGCGCTCCTCAAGCGCGGCACCAAGGTGGCGACCGACGACGTGCTGCGCATCGCGGACCTGGAGGTGGACTCCGTCAAGCACCGCGCCACCCGTGCAGGCCAGCGCATCGACTTGTCGGCCAAGGAGTTCGCCTTGCTGGTGCTGTTCGTGCGCAGGAGCGGCGAGGTGCTGTCCAGAACGCAGATCGCTTCGCTGGTCTGGGACATCAACTTCGATTCCGACACGAACGTCGTGGACGTGGCGGTGAGCCGGCTGCGCATCAAGATCGACGACCCCTTCGAGACGAAGCTGATCCACACCGTGCGGGGCGTGGGGTATGTCTTCGAGCACCGCCCATGAGGCTCAAAAGCCTGTCGGTGCGGCTCGCGCTGTGGGTCGGCCTGCTGGGCCTGCTGCAGGGCGCGGGCGTTCTGTGGTTCTCCTACCTCACGATGCAGCAGGAACTGGGCTCGCAGCGGCGGCTCGTGCTGCGTGACAAGGTCGACCACGCGCAGCAGTTGATCGGCGACATGCCGGACGATGCGGCCATTCGCGGCAAGGCCTTCGAGCTTGTGGACCTCGTCACCGGACATGCCGAGTTGCATCTGGCGATTGCGCGACAAGGGTCCACCGAGCCGACGGTCGCGTTCAGCCGTGAAGCCAGTGAATCGCTGAAGCGGTTGAAGGACGACATCTGGGGAACCGACGCATTCCTGGAGTGGCGCGCGGGAGAGAGCGGCGCGCCGATGCTGTCGCAGGCCGGAGCGGTGCAACTCAAGAGCGGTGAAGCCTACGAGATCGTCGTCACCGTCGACCGCAGTGAAGACCAGCGGCTGCTGCGCAATTTGCTGGTCACCGCGTTGACCGCGGCACCGTTCGGTTTGGCTGTGGTGATCGGCAGTGCGCTGGCCATCGTCATTTTTGGCCTGCGGCCGTTGCGGCGCTTCCAGAAGACCGCCACCGACATCACGGCCCGCAACCTCTCGGCGCGGATCGATTCGAGGGGCCTGCCCACCGAGCTGCAAGGCCTTGGTCACGCGTTCAATGCCATGCTGGAGCGCCTGGACGACGGCGTGCGCCGGTTGTCCGAGTTTTCGGAGGACCTGGCGCATGAGCTGCGCACGCCGCTGGCGACGCTGCTGGGGCGCACCCAGGTCGTGCTGTCGCAGCCCCGCACGGTCGAGCAACTGACGGATCTGCTTGAAAACAACGTCGACGAACTGCAGCGACTCAGCCGACTGGTGTCGGACATGCTGTTTCTGGCGCAGGCCGACAATGCGCAAACGGCCGTGGCGCGGCGCGATCTGGATCTGGCCGACCAGGCGCGCACCGTCGCCGAATTTCTGCAGTTGCTGGCCGATGAGCGCGGCATCAAGATCTCGGTGGCGGGCAGCGCGCGCGTGACCGCCGACGGCGGCCTGGTGCAGCGGGCGATCACCAACCTGCTGTCCAATGCCGTGCGTCATGGCGCGCAGGGAACGCCGGTGACCGTGACCGTATCCTCCGACGCGCTGAATGCGACCCTGGAGGTCGCGAATCAGGGTGGCCCGATTGCGCCCGGGCACCTGGAGCGGATTTTCGACCGCTTCTACCGCGTGGACAGCTCGCGGGCACGCGATTTGGGCGGCACCGGACTCGGGCTGGCGATCGTCAAGGCGATCATGGGACTCCATGGCGGGCGGGTGGCGGCCACCAGCAGTGGCAGCGGCGAAACGCGCTTCACGCTTTACTTTCCGCGCGGGGACCAGGAGCACTGAGGATGTCCGGGTTTCTGCATTTTGCATAGGAAGCCTGAGGCCCTCGTTCGCGCGGTGGTCGAGATGCCCAGGCTTGCCCCTTCGGGGGAATCGGCTGTCGTGATTCGAGTGCGGATGAGGAACGCCGGCAGGACGTCGGTGCCCGTTCATCCATCCCGCGAGACCCCTTGACCTTGACACGGTCGGAAGGTTGACACTGCCTTGAACCTTGAAACAGGAGCCCACCATGCATCAGCACCCCCACGCACCCGGCGCGACGCAATCCGATGAGCGCGCTCTTCAGCATCCCGGTGGGACGGACAGACCGCCTGTTGCGGGTGAGCATGCTCGTCATCACGGCAGTTCGACCCAGCATGCCGCAGATTCAGACATTGAGTACACCTGTCCCATGCACCCGCAGGTGCGGCAGTTGGGACCCGGAACCTGTCCGATCTGTGGGATGGCTCTGGAGCCGGTCGTCGCCGCACCGGGAACTGGGGAGAACCCAGAGCTGAGGGACATGAATCGTCGGTTCTGGGGTGGGCTGGCGCTCACCGTTCCGGTGGTCGTGCTCGAGATGGGCAGCCACTTCGTCAATCTGCAGAGCCTGATGAGCCAGCAGACATCGAACTGGCTGCAACTGCTGTTCGGCACACCGGTGGTGCTGTGGGCGGGCTGGCCGTTCTTCGCTCGGGGTTGGACCTCCGTGAAGACGCGCAACCTCAACATGTTCAGCCTCATTGCGCTGGGGGTCGGTGTCGCCTGGCTGTACAGCATGGTCGGCACGATCGCGCCACGGCTGTTTCCGTCGGCGCTGCGCACGGGGGATGGGGCCGTTCCGATCTACTTCGAAGCGGCCGCAGTCATCACCGTCCTGGTACTGCTGGGGCAGGTGCTGGAATTGCGGGCACGCGAAAAGACGTCGGGGGCAATACGTGCCTTGCTTGACCTCGCCCCGAAGACGGCCGTGCGCGTTGGAAGCGACGGATCCGACGAGACGGTGGGACTCGACGCTGTGCTCGTGGGCGAGCGGCTACGGGTGCGCCCGGGCGAGAAAGTGCCGGTCGACGGCGAGGTCGTGGAGGGCAAGGCGACGGTGGACGAGTCGATGGTCACCGGCGAGCCGATCCCGGTCGCCAAGGCGCCCGGTTCCAAGGTCACTGCCGGCACGCTCAACCAGACGGGCGGCTTCGTCATGCGGGCCGAAAAGGTGGGCGCGGACACCCTGCTGGCCCAGATTGTCCAGATGGTCGCTTCCGCCCAGCGCAGCCGCGCCCCGATCCAGCGGATGGCCGACCAGGTGGCGGGCTGGTTCGTACCGGTCGTGATCGTGATCGCGTTGCTGGCCTTTGGCGCCTGGCTGGTCTGGGGGCCCAGCCCTGCGTTCGCATATGCGATCGTCTCGGCCGTGGCGGTCCTCATCATCGCCTGCCCCTGCGCGCTGGGGTTGGCGACACCGATGTCCATCATGGTGGGCGTCGGCAAGGGCGCGCAGCACGGCGTGCTGATCCGGGATGCGGAGGCGCTGGAGCGCATGGAGAAGGTCGACACGCTGGTGATAGACAAGACGGGCACCTTGACGCAGGGGCGACCGAAAGTGGTGCGCGTCGAACCGGCGCCCGGCTTCGATGTCTCCGCGGTGCTTCAGAAGCTTGCCAGTGTGGAGCGCGCGAGCGAACACCCACTGGCCGCCGCTATCGTCGCCGAGGCCCAGGAGCGCCGACTGCCCTTGTCGCCGGTTCTGGACTTCGACTCGCCCGCCGGCAAGGGCGTGGTCGGCCTGGTCGATGGAGCGCGCGTGATCTGCGGGAGCGCAAAGTTTCTGGCGGAGAACGACGTCGATGTGAGCAGCCTGGCCGCGGTGGCGGATGGTGTGCGCGCGCAGGCGGCCACGGTCATTTTTGTGGGCATCGACGGCCGCCTGGCAGGCTTTGTCGGCATTGCCGATCCCATCAAGCCGAACACACCGCAAGCCATCGCCGCGCTGCGCCGCGAGGCCATCCGCGTGGTCATGCTTACCGGTGACGGCAAGACCACCGCCCAGGTCGTGGGGCGCGAGCTCGGCATCGACGAGGTCATTGCGGAGGTTCTGCCGCAGGACAAGGCCTCCGTCGTGCAGCGGCTGAAGGCCGAGGGCCGGGTGGTGGCCATGGCCGGCGATGGCGTCAATGACGCCCCGGCGCTGGCTGCAGCGGACGTGGGCATCGCCATGGGAACCGGCACCGACGTGGCCATGGAGAGTTCAGGCGTGACGCTGCTGCAGGGCGATCTCATGGGGATCGTGCGTGCGCGTCGCCTTTCGCAGGCGACGATGAAAAACATCCGGACCAACCTCTTTTTTGCCTTCTTCTACAACGTCGTCGGGATTCCGATCGCGGCTGGCGTGCTGTACCCGTTCTTCGGCATTCTCCTGTCGCCGGTGGTGGCGGCAGCGGCGATGGCGCTGTCGTCGGTGAGCGTGATCGCCAACTCGCTGCGTCTGCGAGCGAGCAAAGTGGCCGATTGACTGCTGTGGGGGGAGGAGGATCGGCGCGCCCATGAAGGCTTGGAGAATATGAAGAACGTGGCCGGAGAGCGCATGCGCAGCTTGGTCAGCTGCGGCCGGTGCGTTGCGCCTGAACCGGCGGGCATGGCACTGAGCCGAACGAACAGAACACGCAGCAGTCTCCGGGCTTCGCACGCAATACCACCTTGCAGCCGTCGCACTGGTAAAAGAAAAGGCAGGCGTCGCACTGGTAAAAGAAAAGGCAGGCGTCGGTCGGCATCTTTTCGCGCTTGGCATGACCGCAGTGCGGGCAGGTCAACAGCGAGTCGAACAGCATGGCGTTCATTGAGAAGTATGAAGTGAGCGTCGTGAGGGATCTGGCGTCAGATGGCCAGTGCGGGCACCCAGAAGAAATAGGCGTTGAGCATGTACAGGCCCATGAGAACGAGCGTGACGCCGCCGACGATGTCGAAGGCGCGCTGGTAGCGCGCAAAGGGCCGGAGTTTGTCCAGCCAGCCCATGGCACTGGCCCCCAAGGCGATCGGCACCGCGCGCCCAAGCGCAAAGGCCAGCAGCAGCAACGCCCCCCAAGCCGGCGAACCGACGCCGGCCACAACTCCGAGCAGCACGATCAGCGCCGGCGTGCACGAGGGGCAGATTGCGATCGCAAATGGAACACCCAGAACGAAGGCACCCCAGGGGCCGGCGGCACGCCTGGCGCGCAACGACAGGCCCCTGAACGGCATGCGGATCCACCCCGGCCACAGCAGGCCCATCAGGATGAGCCAGGGGCCGAGCACCAGACTCCATTGGCGCCCGAGCAGAGACTGCACACCCTTGCCACCGGCACCGGTTGCGGCACCCAGCAGCACATGCGTGAGCACCATGCCGGCGATGAACATGCCGCCGAACAGCAGCGCCTGGCGCGGCGCCCGTGCCTTGGTCACGTAGGCCAAGGAGACGGGGATGGCCGCCAAGGCGACCGGGTTGAAGCTGAAGAAAAAGCCGGTCAGGAAGCTGACGACGAGCGCCGCCATGCCAGCGTGCTGGACGGCCTGCTGAAACGCCTCGATGTCCATATCAACCCGCGCCCTGACGACGCGCGTGCATGGCTGCAGCGAGCGCGTCAGGCGTGGGGAGCGACGCAAACACCAGTTGGCCATCAATGGCCACCGCTGGCGGGCGGAGCACCCCCAGCTCGACGGCATAGTCGAGGGCCGCGAGGATGTCGAGTTCTTCCCACTCCACGGCCGGGTCGGCCTGCCGCGCCGCGGCGCGCAGGCTGTCCAGCTCGCGCTGGCACTTCGCGCAACCGGTGGCGTGCAGAACCTCGACCCTCATTTGGGGCGTCCTTGGGCGCTTCCGGACAGGGCCGCCAGGATCGAACAATCCTCCGCAGGCTGGGCGTCGTTGTCGCAGTCGGCGATGAGTTGGTCCAGGCCCTTGGACATCGCCTTCATGGCCTTGATGCGCGCTTCCAATTGGAGCTTCTTCTCGATGACCTTGGTCCGCACGTCGGCGCAGCACGAAGAAGGTTGGTCGCGCAACTGCAGCAGATCCTGGATCTCCGACAGCGTGAAGCCGCAGTGCTGGGCCTGCTTGATGAAGCGCAGCCGCTGCACCGCCGCTGGCTCGTACAGCCTGTAGCCGCTCTCGGTTTTCTTGGGCACCCGCATCAACCCCTCACGCTCGTAGAAGCGAACCGAATTGGCCGACACGTCAGCCAAGGCCGCAAGCTTGCCAACGGTCAGCCGCTCGGGCATGGAAGAGGACGAGGTCGCAGAGGCCATCCCCAGAGAATAGACCTTCGCCTTAGGGCGAAGGTCAAGCGACCTTTAACTTGACCTTGCCATCGTGACAAGGCTTAGGCTGCATGTGGCGACAAGGTCGCAATGGAGGTATTGCCATGAAGCAGAGATTCGACGCCAGCCAGAGCCTGGCGCAGGAGGTGCTGCAGCTCTACAAGCAGGCGGTGGCCGAACGGCGATGGGCGGTGGCCGAATTCCTGATGTGCGCGCTGGAGGAACTGGCGAAGTCCGAGCCGGCCTGTGAGGAGGCCGTCGAGCAGGCCTACTTGTGCATCAGCCAGCGCGCGCCGTCTTTCAAGGCTTGAAGCGGACTGCGGCTCGCGAGGAAGGGGCCGTTCTGGCTACCCCGTTCGGCAGCGTTGTTCACGACAAGAAGGCCGATGCCCATCGGTCGGCCATCCGGGACACCTGAGCCGGTACGCATTCGGGCACTGCACCGAGCGCGACGGGTTGTACATGACGAAACCGTCATAAGTCCGTCAGTCTGTTGTGGTGCCCCGATTTTTAGAGTTGCAACCGTGATGCAAGTCGGATGAGCGACAGCCAAGTCGATCACCGAAACGTGATGTGTCACTTAACTCTGAAGGAGCCTGAAATGAAAAAAATCCTCTTCGCCATTGGCGCCGCAACGCTGCTGTTCTCCGGTGCCTATGCACAAGGGCAGTCGCAGGAAGCGGCTCCGCCGACCGACACCAAACCGCAAGCCGTGGCCGAAGCCCGGAAGAACGCGAGGTTGCCGGGTGTCGTCCAGATCAAGGACGGCAGCACCGCCCTTGGTCAGGGCTCGGGCGTGTGGGAAACGGGCAAGCCCGCGATGGCTGGTGAAAACCGGAAGGTGGCGCGCGAGGCCCGCCCTCACCGGGACTCCACACAGGGCAGCACTCCGCAGGAATCGCG
This sequence comes from Acidovorax sp. K2F, assembly GCF_025246485.1. Lineage (NCBI taxonomy): Bacteria > Pseudomonadati > Pseudomonadota > Betaproteobacteria > Burkholderiales > Comamonadaceae > Acidovorax > Acidovorax sp. K2F. Next base: position 6,184 of record NZ_JAOBSQ010000054.1, on the reverse strand, counting down.
GTAAGGCCCATGGACGACTTCCCGTTCGTTGCACGGGTGTCGGCATCTGCCGGCTCCGCTAGCGTCAGGGCGCTTTAATCCGCGAATGCAGAGAGGGTCCGACCCTCTCGCGGCACCCCCCATTTCCTTGAAAGGATTGAGCCATGAAATGCGATTCGAAAACATTGATCAAGATTGCTGCCGGACTGGGCGTTGCCTTGGCGGTCGCGTACTTTGCATTGCCCGCATCCCATGGATTCATTTGGGCCGCAGCGCCTTTCCTGCTGTTCCTTGTCTGCCCGATCGCGATGATCTTCATGATGAAGAGCATGAACAGCAACACGAAGGACGAGAACGCCAAGGTGGAGGAAAGCAAAGTGAATTCCGTGGCGGCCGAGGCCAAGTCGGACAAGACCTGACGCCAAGCAATCAGATCCCGCCGGTACCCGGCGTCGTTGTTCGACTCGCTGGCGTAGCTCGGCCAACCACGCCGCCGCGTCAGCTGGTCCAGTCTGACCTTCTTGCAGCGATTGTTGGATACTGGACAGATCCTGTAAGCGCTGGGGGCCACGTTGCTGGATAAACCATCGTCCGACTTCAAGGATTACATCGACGAAATCCTACGCAAGGTCGGGCGCAACATGCGACTACGGGCTGCGCCAGCCGACCCGGTGCCCGGCCGCCGTCGCATCGTGACGGGCATCGTCTTCGGTATGCAAGTAAATGCTGGTCGTACTGATGTTGGCGTGGCCCAGGTTGTCGCGGACCATCTTGAGGTCGACTTTTTCGCTCAGATGGCTTCCGGCGGTGTGACGAATCCAGTGCGTCGACGCCTGCTCGAGGTGGGTTGCCGCGGCTTCGAAGTCAGGACCACGCTGTCGCAGCGCGGCCGCGGCAGCGTGCATCACTCCCTTGACGAGCTCGTGAATGGCGCTTCGTGCCATCGGCCTGATCGGGGCGATCAGGGTCATCACCAACGGCGTGCCTTCGCCCTCCTGTGGAAGCGCGCTTAACGCATGGGCCTTGCGGTAGCGCATCAACTCGGCCATCAATTCGCCCGTGGCCGGCACCAGGCGGGTCTTGCTGCCCTTGCCGGTGATCTCGAGCCACCAGCGCTCGCGCCCATCGGTGCCGCGCCGGCTGAAGAATCCGCCCATGCCGGCGTCGCGGATCTCGGACACGCGCAGCCCACCGATGTAGAGCAGCGAAAACAGCCACCGGCAGCGCGCTGCATGCAGCCTCTCACGCTCACTATCGACGGGCATCGCTTCGATCGCGGCTTTCACCAGGTCCCAGTGCTCCTGTGGCAGGAAGCGGCTCACCCGAGGGGCGGCCTGCCGACGCTTGCGCCGGCTCAGCGCCAACGGGTTGCCGGCCAAGTGGCCGGCCTCCACGAGCCATGAGAACATGGCGTTGAGGATCGACAGCGCTTGGCGCAGGCTCGAAGGCCCCAGCGGGCCGGCAAAGGGGCGCCAGCGCGGGGAGTTGCGTCCCGGCTTCTGGCCCGGCTCCATGACCCAGCGCTCGGCCGGCTGCGGGTCCCCGAGGAAGCGCTGGTAGAGCAGCAGATCTTCGTGCGTGAGATCCGAGAGGGCCGCGCCGCGCTGCAGGATGCACCACAGCAGCAGGCGTTCGGCCTCCTTGCGGTAGCTGGCGAGCGTGGCGGGTGAATCGGCGTAGCGGGCCAGCCAGGCCAGAACCGCCGAGCGGTCATCGAATGCGGCCAACTGCGATCGCGAGCTGGCGCGATTGCGGCCGCCGCTGCCATCCAGGTGGGTCGGCACCATCATCTGATCCAGGCTGACGAGGGCATTCATGCGGAGCTACGCGCAAAAGGAGGACATCGCCATGATTATGGACATTAGATTGATTATGTCCATAGATAAGAAATTAATTCATTGATTCTTACGTTATACGTTGTATTATTTAAGAATGAGCGAAGAATCCGAAATCCAAGCCGAAGTTGAGGCCCTGCGGGAGCGTTTTAGCGATACGAAAGCGCTGTACCGCGAGGTGTGCGCGTTGCTGTTCTTCCGATACGGCATCACGCCCACAGCCAGCAAGCTCTATCAGCATGTGCGCAAGGGCTCCATGAGCGCCCCGGCCGAAGCGCTGGCCAAGTTCTGGGAGGATCTGCGCGGCAAGGCTCGGGTGGAGATCGATCACCCCGATTTGCCGGAGGCGCTTAAAGAGGCCGCAGGCCAAGCTGTCAGCGTGCTGTGGACCCAGGCAACGGAGTTGGCACGCGAGGAGTTAGCGGTCCTGCGCATCGAGGCGCACGCAGAGGCCCAGATTGCACAGACAGCCTTGCAGGAGGCTCTGCAGCGTAGCGCTGTCCTGGAGACCCAAATGGAGACCGCACAGACCAAATTCACCGAACTGGAGGTCCGCGTTCAGACCCTTGCTGTCGAGCTTGAACAAGAGCGGCGTGCGCACGCTGCGAGCACAGCGAGAGGCGAGGCGCTGTCCAGGCAGGTGGATGAGCTGAAGCTGGAGCAATCGAAGAGCAGGCAGCATTTCAGCGCTGAACTTGACAAGGGGCGTGCGGCCATCGACGAGGCGGCCTCCCGTGCGGCCGAGGCCGAGCGCCGCGCGCTTCGTGAAATTGATCGGGAGCGCACCGCTCGAATGCAGGTAGACAAGCACCTGGAGCAGCTGCGGGGCAAGCTCGCAGAAGTGGAGCGCGATCACCATGCCAAGGTCCTGGAGGCCAACGCAGCCCAGACACGATTGGCCGCAGACTTGGAGAGCGCACGGGCTTCGCTGGCCGAGAGCGCCCGCGTGAACCAACTGCAAGGCGTTGAGCTACAGCAGGCACTTCAGGCAGTGGCGCAGCACAAAGCGGAGGCTGACACCTTGCGCGCATTGGTGGCGCAGTTTCAACCGCCACCCAGGCCCGCTCGCAAGAAAAAACCGATGGACGGCCATTGATTGCTTGCACGCCGGCCGGCAGTGGGCGAAAAAGCTCCACACATACAGTATCTGCATACAACCAAGCGACGATCCCATGGCACGCGACGACTTCACGAAACCGACCAAGAATCAGGCTTATCAGCGGGTGGCAGGTCGTTGCTCCAATCCCGATTGCCGTGCCACCACCTCCGCACCAGTGGGCGAAGTTGACTTCTCCAATGTGGGGGTCGGCGCGCATATTCATGCGGCATCGCCTGGGGGGCCGCGTTATCTCGCTGCGATGACCGCAGAAGATCGGCGCGGATTTGGCAACATCATCTGGCTATGCCAGACCTGCTCGACAATCATAGACCGGGATCCAGACTCGTACCCCGCAGAAACGCTCAAAGTATGGAAAACATCGGCTGAGGCAAGGGCTCTGATGGAGCAGGGCAAACGGCTTCCCGATGAAAAGGATATCTATCGCATGGCGGCCATGGCCATGGGCACCCGAACGCCTGGGTTTTATCCAGAAGCCATAGGCAACGTGCACAAGGCCTTGGTCGATCAATTGGAAGCAGTGGATCCGAGGTTCACTGTTTCAACGACGTACTCGGGCGGCAATACAACGATTACCGTGGGCGCGAAAGAGACCGTGTCTTTTTCCATCAAGATTGGACAAGAGTCGGCTGATCTCTGGCGCAAGGGCCTTCAGGCGTCCATTGACGAGGGCCGTGAAGCGACGCTGCCACTCGATGGGGTCGTGTTTGAAGGATCAAAACTCTTCGATGTGCTGCACAAAGATGCCGACCTGGCATCGATAACGATCATGCCGATGGCACGTCCAGCCGTGTTGAAGATACTTGCGCCCCAGATCGAACCGGCAATTTTTGAAACCATTAGTGGTCAACTAACAGCTGGGCGCAAGCAAATCCGATTTGCAGGCGCTGGATGTGGCGGTCTTCTGGACGTGGAATTAGCTTTCACTCCAACGAATGGCAATGATGTTCACTCGGTATCGACTCTGACTACCAACTTAAAAGCGTGGCAAGGAAAAGAGGCTGCCAACCCTCCCTACTTGGACGTCTTTAGTCCGCCCTGATCAATCCGCAAGCCGTTGATCCGACACGTAGTTCTGCTCATTGATGGGCACAGGATTTGCAAGGTATGGTTTTGCCCGTATCTGTTTTCTTGCAAATTCCTCTGGGGTAGTCCATGGGTCCAAAGCCTTCGCAGCCGCACTCCGGTGAGTTGTTTCGCCCAAGGCTGGACGAGCAGCTCAACATGCAGCACCCACTGCTCAGGCTGGCCGCGCTGATCGACTGGGCCGAGATTGAGCGCACGTTCGCGGTGTCGTTCACTTCCGGGCGGGGCCGTCCTGCCTTGCCTGCGCGCCTGATCGCCGGGCTGCTGTATCTGCAGCACACCTTCGACGCCTCCGACGAAGCGGTGGTCAACACCTGGGTGGAGAACCCGTACTGGCAATTCTTCTGCGGCGAGACCTACCTGCAGACAGAGTTGCCCATCGATCCGAGCAGCCTCACGCGATGGAGAAAGCGCATTGGCGAAGAAGGCGTGGAGACACTGCTGGCCGCCAGCATCGACGCCGCCCGGCGCGGTGGTGTCATCCAGAAGTCCAGCACACAGCGGGTGATCGTAGACACCACCGTCATGCCCAAGGCCATTGCCCACCCCACCGACAGCCGCCTGCTGGACAGGAGCCGCCAGCACCTGGTGAAGGTGGCCCAGGAGCAAGGTCTGCAACTGCGCCAGAACTACAACCGCGTGGCCCCTCGCCTGGTCGCGCAGATCGGGCGCTACGCGCACGCCAAACAGTTCAAGCGCATGAAGAAAGCTGTGAGGACACTGCGCACCCGTGTGGGCCGGGTACACCGCGAAGTGCAGCGCCAACTGCACATGCTGCCTGAAGTGGCCAAAGCCAAGGTCCAGGACCTGCTGCAACGCACAGGCCGCATCCTGAGCCAGCGCACGAAGGACAAGAACAAGCTGTACGCCCTGCACGCGCCCGAGGTGGAGTGCATCTCCAAGGGCAAGGCCAGGACACCCTACGAGTTCGGCGTGAAGGTCAGCATCGCCACCACGTTGAAGGAGGGGCTGGTGGTGGGCATGAGGAGCATGCCGGGCAATCCGTATGACGGCCACACGCTGGCCGAGACACTGGAGCAGGTGGGCATCCTCACCGGCACGGACAAGCCGCCGGCCACGGCTATCGTGGACAAGGGCTACCGTGGCGTGAAGGTTGAGGGCGTGAGCATTCTGATGTCAGGGCAAAAGCGTGGCATCACCAAGACCCTAAATGCCATGATCAAGCGAAGAAGCGCCATTGAGCCTGCTATCGGGCACATGAAGATGGACGGGCGGCTGGGGCGCAACCCGCTCAAGGGTGCGCTGGGCGATGCGCTGCACGCGGTGATGTGCGGTGCCGGGCACAACCTGCGCTTGATCCTGGCCGCGCTGCGGCTTCTATGCGCCCGATTCGGGCTGTCGTTGCAGGCGGTCATCGCAGCACTGCTCGTCGCTCCCGGTAACCACCGCCCCGTCTGTTGCTGAGAACGGAATTGTTCAGGACGGACTCTTTATCAACCTGCTTGAAGCAATTCTTGATCCATTCGCGTCTGTTTCATTCGTCTTGGACGTCGATGGAAATCAAGCTGCAGCGGGGAAGTTTCACATACCAAAGCATATAGAGGCGATGAACGAAACCCTCGCATTTGCTCACTACGCAAGACGAGCCAGAAATGTGCTTAGATTCCTCAGGAAAAGTGCGCCAATCGATATTTTCGAGAGCATCTCCACAGACGATCATCGGGCCCTGGCGCGAGTCAGCGATATCGTTGAGGGCAAGCTCTCCTACCAGCGCTCTCAGATCACCGGTTCACCGACGATGACTGTCGCGTGTGCTGATGGGGGTAAGTCACTGATGGAGGTCGTGCGCAACGGAGAGTTTTCAGTTCTGCAGCAGAAGGAACCCGCATCCATGGTCTCCATCTATGGGAAGCAATACGAAGTCCCTCCGACCACAAGCTATTACTCGCCTGTGAAACTGCATATCCTGAGCAAGAAGAAAAAGAAGGAGAGCATTGACTTTCGTCTGCGAATCGAAATGGCGGACAACTTCACAAGCCAAACTTTCTTCGAAGAACAGCAGTGATACGCCAGAAGCCTAGGCAGTAGGGCCCCTGGTAAGGCGATTGGTGGCGCGCCGTTCAAATCAGCGAGACGGGATAGAAAGCGGTTCATTAATAACCAAAAGGCTTATGAGTCTAAACTGGCCGTATCCCGGTTTGGCCTC
>NZ_JAOBSQ010000053.1:0-27331 GCF_025246485.1 Acidovorax sp. K2F | reverse complement strand
TAACAATCAGGTGGTGGCTGCGGGTACAGCTGCAGGTACTGGTGCCTTTGGCGCTAACGGCGTGACTGCTGGCACGCTTGCCGTCAATGGCTTTGTGGGCAGTAAGAATATTGATGTTGCCTCGAACGCGACTGCATCTGCTATCGCGGACAAGATCAATGCAGTAAAGGGGGACACAGGCGTCAGTGCGACGGCCCGTACTGAAACCAGTGTCACCTTCGCCGCGTCTGGTGCTTATTCGTTGACGCTGCAGTCGGACAACAGTACAGCGCAAACCATTTCTTTCACGCTCTCAGCTTCCAATACAGCCGATGGCCTGTCTGCTGCTGTAAGTGCCATCAATGACCAGTCATCCAAGACAGGGGTGACCGCCGCGCTGAACTCCGATGGGACAACGATTCTGCTGACCAATTCGTCAGGCAATGATATTCAGTTGTCTGACACGGCTGCAATTTCCAATGCCGGCAATGTGACGGTGCAAAAACTGGATGCCTCTGGAGGAACAGTGGGCGCGGCTGTTACCCTGACGGCTGACAACACAGCCGAGAATGCCTTGGTGTCTGGATATGTGACCTTTGACTCGGAAAAATCTTTCTCGGTTGTGCCTTCAACCACGAATGCGATCAGCACGGGTACATCGTCCACATTGAAGAAGGTGTCTGATCTCGATATCACGACTTTTGCTAAGGCCACGGATTCCTTGAAAACGGTGGATTCAGCGCTGGCCTTCATCAACGGTGAGCGCGCCAAGTTGGGTGCTTTGCAGTCGCGCTTTGAAACCTCGATTGCCAACCTGCAAGTGACATCGGAAAATCTGTCGGCCTCGCGTTCGCGCATTCTGGACGCAGACTTCGCAGCCGAAACCGCCAACCTGTCGCGCTCGCAGATCCTGCAGCAGGCCGGTACCGCGATGGTGGCGCAGGCCAACCAGCTGCCGCAGGGTGTTTTGGCCCTGCTGCGTTAAAGGCGGGCGTGGTAGTCAGGGCGTTGCAGCGCCCTGATGTGACCCAGGCGGCGGCAGTTTACTGTCGTCGCCCTTTGGCTTTTTGGAAGGCGGGTGCCAGGACCGCTGGATAAGATGGGTTTCCTGGCGTGTTTACGGACGTTCATTGTCGCCCTTCGGCGCCATAATTTCCGTTGGACCAGTTCAGGAGGTTTGTATGGCCACGATTTCGTCACCCGGCGTCGGCACCAATGGATTGGATGTCAAGAACATCATTTCCCAGTTGGTTGCTCTGGAGAAAAAGCCTCTGGATACCTTGAAACTCCAGGCGGCGACGGTCAACACCAAAATTTCGGCGTTTGGGCAAATCAAATCGCTGGTCTCTGACTTTTCCGATGCTGCTAGCAAACTGGCCAGCCTGACGGGCTGGAATGGCGTCACGACGACCTCATCGGACTCAAAGTACGTCTCTGCCACAGCTATCGGCGGCACGCTTCCCACCACTTTTAGTGTGGAGGTGCAGAGCTTGGCCAAGGCTCAGGCTACTGCATCCGCTGCGCTGCTGCCAGTGGGTGGGGCGTTGGGCGCAGGCACCTTGCGTTTGGAGTTGGGAAAATGGAGCGTAGCGCCTGCGTCCTTCACGCCGTCTAGCGGGCAGCCTGTAGATATCTCGATCGCAGCCACGGACAAGCTATCAGACGTAGCTAGCAAGATCAATGGCGCGAATGCAGGGGTTACTGCATCCATTCTTTCCGATGCTTCGGGCGAGCGGTTGCTTTTGCGTAGCAAGTCCACGGGTGAGGAGTTCGGGTTCCGATTGAGCGTCATGGAGGGGGGGGACACCGATACTCAAAGTGCGGGTAACACCGATGCTTCGGGCCTGTCGCGTCTCGTCGCTGGTAGCACGGTCACTCAAGTGGCTGCCAATGCCAAAGCGACCGTGAACGGCATCGCGGTTTCGTCTGCCACCAATACATTCGCTACGACTATCTCGGGTGTGACCTTCAAGGCTGAGCAAGTCACTACAGCCCCGATTGATATCACTGTCAGCAAGGATGCGTCAGCCGTTCAGTCGAACATTGATGCGTTTGTGAAGTCGTACAACGCCATCAACCAGTTGCTGCAGGAGGCAACGAAGTACGATGCCAAAACTAAAACTGCGGGCCTGTTTCAAGGTGATTCAACCACAGTAGCGCTGCAGAATACTTTGCGCAATGCGATTCAATCCGTCACCACGGCGGGCGGGCCATTCCAGCGGCTTGCCGACATCGGTATCACGCAGCAGCAGGGCGGAGATTTGGCTGTCGATGCCACCAAGCTGAACAAGGCGCTGGCCAACAATCCCGACGATGTGAAAAACCTGTTCCGGAGCACGGGTGGCGGATCGGCTGATGGTCTGGCCGTCAAGATCAAGGCTGTAACAACCAGCTTGCTGGCGTCCAACGGCTTCTTCAAGACCAAAGATGACTCATTGCAGCTGAGTCTCAAGCGCAACAGCGACGATCAAACCAGGGTGAACCAGAAGGTTGATGCATTTGAAAAACGGATCACTGCGCGGTACAACGCACTGGATACGCAGTTGACCAGCTTGAATGGTCTTAACGCCTACATCTCGCAGCAAGTCACCACCTGGAATAAATCGAACGGTTAATCAGGGGCTTCAGTTTTTCTGGCGCGAGCCGATAACTTGATTAATACCTCGGAAGGATTGTCAGCATGTTCAGCGCCTACAGCCCCCGTGCAGCCAACGCTTACCAGCGCATCAACGTAGAGACCAGCATGCACACGATCGACCAGCACCAGCTGGTCAGCCTGCTGTATGAAGGTGTTCTCAACTCCATTGCGACAGCACGCGGCGCCATGGCGCGCGGTGATGTGCTCGGCAAGGTCAATGCCATTTCCAAGGCCATCCGAATTCTGGAAGAGGGGTTGAGCACCTCGCTCGACAAGGTGGATGGCGGTGAACTGGCGGAGAACCTGGGTGCGCTTTATGACTACTGCATCCATCGCCTTACGCTGGCCAATGCCCGTAACGACGACGCCATGATGCAAGAAGTCATGCGCCTGATCGAGCCCGTGGCAACCGGGTGGAATGAAATCAAGAAATCGGGTGCCGGTGCGTCCGAAACGCCCGCCTCGGGCCAGCCCGTGCTGGTGGAGGCCTGACCATGTCTCACATGCTGATTGACTATTACAAGGCGATTGAAGACAGCAGCGCCAAGATGCTGGAGGCTGCCAAGCTCAAGGATTGGGATGGTGTGGTGCGCTATGAAGGCGCCTGTGCAGTGCTGATCGAGCAACTGCGCTTCAAGTCGCAAGAGCACGAATTGCTGCCTGAGCACCGCCGTGAAAAGACCCGCATCATGCAGCGCATCCTGCGCAACGATGCGCAGATCCGCTGCCTGGCAGAGCCCTGGCTTGCGCAGTTCGAGCATCTGTTCGAGGGGCAGCCCCAGATGATGCACTGAGTGTGGGCAGCGCAACGCTCCCGGGCTGCTGCTGTGTGCGGCAGTGACCTAGCGATCAAATGTGGTTGCTTGTTAGGGCTGGGATGGCCGGATTGGCGGAGCACTGCGGCGATGGGCGGTGCCGTCCAGTGGGGTGCCAAAGTGCGCGGTACTGAACCTGTCGCTACTTCGACCGCCAAGCGCCTCTGGGTCAAAAAATGCACTGGATGTGCGTGAAGCGCCAGTGCAGCATGCCTTTGCTGCTATCAAAAATATAGTTTCTTGTGTTGGCACAGCGCAGTGCCACACGGCTGCCCCGTTGAGAACGTGGCCTTCATACTTCGCCAGCAGCTCACACCTGCATGTTCATGATGTCGGTGTACGCCTGCACCATGCGATTGCGCACGTGCAGTGTGGCTTGAAAGCCGATTTGCGCCTTCTGGATAGCCACCATGGTCTCTTCCAGACTCACGGAGGGGTTTTCCATTTGCACCTCCTTTTGCATCTCGGAAGATTTGTTCTGCGCGGCACTCACTGACTGCAATGCGCCCTTGAGCGCGCCGGAGAAGCCGACTTCATTGCCCGTGGTTTGCGGCGCTGCAGCACGGCGCGCGACGCCAGCGCCCGTCAGCGGGGCGGTTGAGCTGGAGATGCGAAGGTCCATGGCGGTATCCGTAGGGGAATGGCGGTATGCTGCGTATCCTAGCTACCGGCCCAGGATGCATCGCTCTGAATAGATGGCCAAACGGACGGCTTATCCAGCGAACATTTTGGGGGCGTGACCGAATAATCGACCCCACGCTAGGTCTGTTGCAGGGCCTGCTTTAATGGAAAGCAAGATGTCTGCTGTTGCTGAAGTCCCTCTCAATCCGCTCCCGACGCCGGCCAGTCCCAACTGGCTGCAGCGGCTGTCCGCCCTCGACCGGGCGCAGCGCATGCGGCTGGGTGCGGGCGTGGCGCTGCTGGTGGCTGCTGCCGTAGCTGCCGTCGTGATGGGGCGCCAACCCGACTACCGGGTACTGTTTTCCAATCTGGGCGACAAGGATGGCGGAGCCGTGGTGGCACAGCTGTCCCAAATGAATGTGCCCTACAAGTATTCCGAGGGTGGCGGCGCCATCCTGATCCCAGCGGAGCGCGTGCATGACGTGCGTCTGCGACTGGCCACTCAGGGCCTGCCCAAAGGCTCCGTCGCAGGTTTTGAGCTGATGGAGTCCAACAAATTCGGGATGACGCAGTTTCAGGAGCGCCTGAACTTCCAGCGGGGGCTGGAGGGGGAGCTCACCCGGTCCATTCAAGCCTTGTCGTCCGTGCAAAGTGCCCGTGTGCACCTGGCCTTGCCCAACCAGAACGGATTTTTCCGTGAGCAGCAAAAGCCGTCGGCCTCGGTACTGGTGAGCCTCCACCCCGGCCGTATTCTGGACCGTGCCCAACTCGCGGGCATCGTGCATCTGGTGGCTTCCAGCGTGCCGGAACTGGCGCCGTCGGCCGTGAGTGTGCTGGATGACACGGGCAAGCTGCTTTCCCAATCGCCCGACAGCACGGCCGGTGCTGAAATCAATGCCCAGCAGCTCTTGTATGTGCAGCAGCTGGAGCAGCAGTATTCGCGCCGCATCATGGACATTCTGGAGCCCGTGGTCGGCCGTGACAACGTCAAGGCACAGGTGACGGCTGAGGTGGACTTCTCCCAGACCGAGTCCACCTCCGAGCAATTCCGCCCCAACCAGACGCCAGACTCCAGCGCCGTCCGCAGCCAGCAGGTGCTGGAAAGCCGTGGCAGCGCGACGAAGACCGCCACGGGTGTGCCCGGTGCGGTTGCCAATCAGCCTCCCGCTCCGTCTGCAGCGCCCGTCAATGGCGCCAACCCAGCGCCCAATGCGGGCGGCCAACAGGGCACTGAGGAACAGTCCAACAAGCGCGAGTCCACCACCAACTATGAAGTGGACAAGACGGTGAAAGTGGTCCGTGGCAGTACAGGCGCAGTCAAGCGGCTGAGTGCTGCGGTCGTGGTCAACTACCAGTCGGCCGAGGACAAGGGCAAGACCGTGACCAAGGCGCTGACGCCCGAGCAGATCGAGCAGATGACGGCGCTGGTGCGTGAAACCATTGGCTTTAACCGCGAACGCGGTGATTCGGTGAATCTGATGAATACGCCGTTCCAGGTGACTGCAGTGCCCACCACAGACACCCCGCTGTGGAAGCAGCCTGAGGTGGTTGATCTGGCCAAGACCTTTGCCTGGCCGGTAGGTGCGGTTCTGTTTGCTGCCCTGGTGCTGATGGGGCTGGTGCGTCCTGCGCTCAAGGGCCCAGCGCCGGCCAAGGCCGGTGCCGCCAAGCCGGTGGCAGGTGGACAACTGGACGCGCTGGAGGCAGAAACACCCGAGCGCCCGGCATTGGCAGCGCCCGCCCGCAAGGACGAAGTGTTGCCCGCGACCCCCGAGCAGCTGCGCCTGGAAGATGCGCGCACGCTGGCCAAGGAGAATCCGGTCGCGGTCGCCAATATTCTCAAGACCTGGCTGAACGGCGAGCCCGTTTAGTCGCCGCTACCGCTACCGCTACCGATTGCACGGACCACGACCATGGACGACCAAGGACTCCACGATGCCGCCATCATGCTGATGTCCCTCGGCGAGGAAGAGGCGGCCGAGGTGTTCAAGCATTTCTCGCCCAAAGAGGTGCAGAAGCTGGGCGAGACCATCGCGCGCATGCGCTCGGTGTCGCGCGAAAAGGTGGACGAGGTCATCAACAAATTCTCCAACGCGGCCGCAGCGCAAAGCCTGTTGGTATCCGACACCGGCAATTACGTGCGCGCTGTGCTCAAGCGCGCGCTCGGCGATGACAAGGCGGGACTGCTGATCGACCGTATCTTGCAGGGCGGAGATGTCTCGGGCATTGAGAGTCTCAAGTGGATGGATCCGTTGTCAGTGGCTGAACTGCTGCGTAACGAACACCCGCAGATCGTTGCTGCCATCCTGGTACATCTGGACAGCGACCAAGCCTCGGGCATCCTGATGCACCTGACGGATCGCCAGCGTAGCGAAATTCTGTTGCGTGTGGCCACGCTCGAAGGTATCCAGCCGACGGCCCTCAAGGACCTGAACGAAGTGCTTTTCAAGGTGCTGGCGGGCGGGGACAAGATCCGCAAGAGTTCGCTGGGCGGTGTCAAGGCTGCCGCAGAGATCATCAACTTGCTGGGTGGCAACATGGACGCCGTGGTGCTCGAATCCATCCGGGGCTACGACCCTGACCTGGCGCAGAAGATCATGGACAAGATGTTCGTGTTCGAGGATGTTCTCAAGCTGGACGACAAGGCCATTCAAACGGTACTCAAGGAAGTGGCATCCGAAACTCTCATCGTGGCTCTCAAGGGCGCAGTGCCCGAACTGCGCGAAAAATTCCTCTCCAACATGTCTTCGCGTGCAGCCGACGCGCTGCGCGAAGACCTCGAATCGCGCGGCCCGATGCGGCTGTCCGAGGTCGAGGCGCAGCAGAAGGAAATCCTCAAGACGGTGCGTCGCCTGTCTGACGAAGGCCAGATCGTGATTGGAGGCGGTGGTGATGATGCCTTCGTCTAACCAGCGGTCCTATTCGCGGTTCATTCCCAGCGAGGAAGTCGGCGACTTCAAGCAGTGGAAGTTTGCCGCGGTCGACGGCTCCGATCTGGTCGAGCCAGAGCCCGAGCCGGAACCTGTGGCGGAGCTGCCCGCCGAGCTGGATGAAGCGGCACAGCAGGCGCTTGTCCAGCAGGCTTGCGACGATGCGTATGCAGAGGGCTTTGCCCAAGGTCAGGCGCAGACGGCGCTCGAGTGGCAGCGCCGCATGGATGAATACATTGCCCTGCAGGGACAAGAGGCGGCACAGCGCATGCAAAGCGTGCTGCAGACACTGGAAGCCAGCCTGATCGACATGCAGCAGCACATGGCGCAGCAGGTGCTGGAGCTGGCGTGTGACATCGCGCGCCAGGTGGTGCGCCAGGAACTGTCGGTCAATCCCAATGCCTTGTTGCCGGTGGTGCGGGAGGCCGTGGGCATGCTGGTCACTGAAGGGCGGCCAGCCACCGTTCGGCTCAATCCGGAGGATATGGAGGCCATGGCCCAGCCTCTGCGCGAAGAGATCAATGCGCCTGGCGTGCAGTGGATGGCGGATGCCGCTGTGCCTGCTGGCGGCTGCATGGTGGAGTCGGCGGGCACGGTCGTTGATGGCAGCATCGACAAACGGTGGCAGCGTGCCATTGCGTCGCTGGGGCTGCAGTCACCCTGGGACGACGATACGCGTGGGGATGGCGATGACCGTCGACCTTGACTCTGCCTGGACCCGCTTCATGGACGACGCGCGCGAGCGCGTGGCCGAAGGGGCGCCGTTGGAGACGCGGGGTACGCTGACCCGACTGACGGGACTGGTGCTGGAGGCGGTGGGGATCCGCGTGCCTGTGGGGTCGCAGTGCATGGTGCAAATGCCGGGGCACGCGCCGGTATTGGCTGAGGTCGTCGGGTTTTCTGCCGACCGTGCGTTTTTAATGCCGGCGGGCGATATCCATGGGCTGTCCAGTGGCGCGAGTGTGGTGCCGGCTGCGCCATATATCCCCATGCCCCGCTTGGGCGAGCCTCCACGGCCCGTACAACGCGCCGGGGTGCTTCGTTTACCCATGGGCGATGGCTTGCTGGGCCGCGTGGTGGATGCGCAAGGCCTGCCCCTCGACCATGGTGGACCGGTGCAGGATGTCGTGTCGGAGCCCATGGGGCGGCGGCAGATCAATGCCATGGATCGGGATCCGGTGCGTGAGCCCTTGGATACTGGCGTGCGCGCCATCAATGCTTTGCTGACCGTGGGGCGGGGTCAGCGTCTGGGGCTGTTTGCAGGCTCCGGGGTGGGCAAGAGTGTGCTGCTGGGCATGATGGCACGCTACACCCAGGCCGATGTGATTGTGGTGGGGCTCATTGGGGAGCGGGGGCGCGAAGTCAAGGAGTTTGTGGAAGACATCCTGGGCGAGGATGGCCGCGCACGGTCCGTGGTGGTGGCTGCACCTGCCGACGCGCCTCCGTTGTTGCGCATGCAGGGGGCGGCCTACGCTACTGCGGTGGCGGAGCATTTTCGCGACAAAGGGCAGCATGTGCTGCTGCTCATGGATTCACTGACCCGCTATGCAATGGCGCAGCGGGAAATTGCCCTGGCCATCGGCGAGCCGCCAGCAACCAAAGGGTATCCGCCGTCCTGTTTTGCAAAGCTGCCGCAGCTGGTCGAGCGCAGCGGCAACGGCCTGCATGGCGTCGGCTCGATCACGGCGTTTTATACGGTGCTATCGGAAGGTGATGACCAGCAGGACCCGATCGCGGATGCTGCCCGTGCCATTCTGGATGGGCACATTGTGTTGTCACGTGCCCTGGCTGAGACCGGGCATTTCCCGGCCATCGACATTGAGCAATCGGCATCGCGGGTGATGCACAACGTGGTGTCTCGCGGGCATTTTGACCTGGCGCGGCGGTTTCGTGCGGTGTATTCGCGCTACCAGAAGAGCCGGGACTTGGTGCAGGTGGGCGCTTACATGAGCGGCTCTGATCCCGCGTTGGACGAGGCCATTCGCCTGCAGCCGCAGATGGCGGGCTTTCTGCAGCAGGACATGTTTGAGGCGGCGTCGATGGACCAGAGCGTAGGCGCCATGGCCGCGGTGCTAGACCATTGACGGCCGGCAAGGTAAGCAGCCATGTCCAGTCTCAACGCCCTCTCCGTCGCGGTCGAAGTGGCTTCCCGCAAGCGGGACGATGCCCGCAAAGTTTTGCAGGACACGCTGGCTGCCGAGCAGGCGGCACGTGCCCAGCTCAATCAGCTGGAAGATTACGCCCGTGAAACCGAGTCACGCTGGGGCATGAAGGCCGATACGGCCATGCAGCCCGAAGTGATGTACCACCACTACCAGTTCATGAACAGGCTGGGCCATGCGGCCAGCATTCAGAACGGCGTGGTAGGTGACCAATCCGCTCGGGTGCAAGCCGCGCAGCGCGCGCTGCTGGATGCCGAGCTTCGCTTGGCCAGCCTGCGCAAGGTGGTGGAGAAGAGGCGCAACGACTTTGCTCTGCAGCAGCAGCGCAGAGATCAAAAACAAACCGACGAGCGCGCCGCGTTGCAGTATCGCAATGCGGGCCAGGAGAATTGAACATGGAACCGACCAAAGTAGCTTCCTCGCAGAGCACCCAGCCCGCCCACGCCACCCGAGCTAAATCGTCGTCTCATCCCGCAACCGCGGACGCTGGCGATCCCGCAGCGGGAGGCGGCTTTTTGGCACTGCTGGCGGCGTTGGGCGACGCGGCGCAAGACGGGGAAGGGTTGGGCACGGCGGGAGCGGATACCCTTGGCGCTGATGGCTTCTCTGGCACAACCTCCACGGCTGTAGACGCTTCGGCTGTGGCCGCATGGCAAGGGTTGCTGGGCAAGGTGCCTGGCGATGGCATGACTCCCGTGGTTGCCGGGAAGGATGCAGGTTCAGCCCTGAGTGCAGCCCAAGGGGTGGGGGTGGGGGGCGCGTCGTCCGCAAATTGGGGTGGGGAGTGGACACCCTTTGGACGCCCTCAAGGCTTGGTGGCTGAGACCGCAATGCTGGATTCGGCCGCAGACCTGAAGGATGTGCAGCAGTCGAGCGCATTGTCTGTGGCTGGGCGTGCGTTCTCTCGGTTGCAGAGTGGGGCGGCTCTTCGGCCTGGTGTTTCAGGCGGGGGTGACGCCAGCTCGGGGCCAGGCACACTGGGTGAACTGAAGCCTCAACTCTCTGGACACCCGTCGCTGTCCACTGCGCTTTCACAGGTCGTATCGGAGCGCGCCGCGCTGGCCTCATCGACGGGGGCACAACCTCCGGAGCGCTCGGGGGGGGCGTCCTCAGCGGCTGCCAGTATCGATGGAACCACGTCTTTGGCTGACGGCATGTTGGCCGCCGCCGCTTCGGTGCGAGCGCCCGAATTCTCGGCTGGAGGGCGGTCCAGTGGTGAGAGTTCGGGCCATAGCGGCTCGTGGGCAGAAGGTGCATCCCCGTCATCACCGGTCGAGGCGGGCAACTTTGCCGATGCAACCGTCTTCGCGGACCCGAATGCACTGGGTGCGGAGGACCGAGTGGCCGAGCAGGTAGCCTACTGGGTGAACCAGAAGACGCAGAACGCCGAGTTGACGCTGCAGCGTGATGGCCATCCCGTGGAGGTGTCAGTGTCCCTGTCGGGCAACGAAGCGCATGTGTCGTTCCGCAGCGATCAGCAACAGACGCGGGAACTGCTGGACCAGAGCATGGCGCAGTTGAGCGACTTGTTGCGCAGCGAGGGTTTGGTGCTGTCTGGCATGTCGGTGGGTACTTCGGCGCGTGACAGTTCCGGTGGTGGAGAGGCTGGGCAACAGCGTCCCCGCGAAGGAGCGCGTCAAGCGCAAGTGGTGTCCGCTGTTCCGGCCGGGGTGACCTCTCTGGCACGCGGTGGCGGGACTTTGGACCGCGCGGTGGACGTCTTCGTTTGATTTGCGGGGTAGTGTGGTCAGTCCGCAGTTCCTTTCGCCATCCGCGCGGGCGGGGAGCTCGGTGAATGCCATGGTTTTGGGCTTTTATTCTGGCTATTATTGGTTACACCCCCGACCAATAATGGGCTACCCGGTGATGCTCGCACATTGATAGTGCCCGTATCACCTGCTCCATACCGCAAGGAATTCCATCGTGTCAGCCAATACTCCCGCAGCAGCACCCGCCAAGAGCAAGAAGATGCTGTTGATCATCATCGGTGTGGTGGTGGCTGTGCTGGTGATTGGAGGGGGGGCGGCCGCATGGTTCATCTCCAGCCGGTCCCACGCCGCTGAGGACGAAGAGGGCGGTGGAGCACCTGCAGCGCACAAGGAGTCGCCCAAAGTCGCACCCACCTTCCTGCCCATGGAAAACATGGTGGTCAATCTGGCGGACCCAGGGGGGGATCGTTTTGCACAGATTGGCATCACCTTGGAGGTGGATGACGCCAAAACTGCAGAGCAGGTCAAGCAGTACCTGCCTTCGATTCGCAGCGGCATTTTGATGCTGGTGTCCCAGCGCACGTCCTCGGAGCTGCTACAGCGCGAGGGCAAAGAGAAGCTGGCAAACGACATATTGCGTGAGGTCTCGCGACCCTTGGGCTACTCAGTTCCGTCGGAGCGCGAGCGTGCCAAGGCGGCAGCGGCTGCCGAACAGGACGGAGATGCCGAGGAGCGCCCAGCAGCGCGCAAGCGTGCGGAGCGCAATCCTGTGCGCAGGGTGCTCTTTTCGAGTTTCATCATCCAATGAGCCCACAGGTTAAGGACCAGCCATGAGTGATTCATTTCTTTCGCAGGAAGAGGTCGATGCCCTTCTGGAAGGGGTCACGGGCGAGAGCCAGAAGTCCGTGGAGGAAGTGGCGGAGGCAGGGGCCGTCCGCAACTACGATATTTCCAGCCAGGAGCGCATCGTTCGTGGCCGCATGCCGACGATGGAAATCGTCAACGAGCGGTTCGCGCGCAACTTCCGCATCGGCCTGTTCAACTTCATCCGGCGCAGCCCGGAAATATCGGTGGGCACAGTGTCCGTTCAGCGCTACAGCGCGTTTCTGCGCGAGCTGGCGGTCCCTACCAATTTCAATATCGTGGCCATCCGCCCCCTGCGTGGCAGCGGGCTCATCGTGTGTGAGCCGTCGCTGGTGTTCGGCATCATCGACACGCTGTATGGGGGGGTTGGCAAGTTCCAGACCCGGATCGAGGGGCGTGACTTTTCGCCCACGGAACAACGGGTCATCAACAGGCTGGTTGACGTGATTTGTGCTGAGTACAAGAAGGCATGGCAGGGGATCTATCCGCTGGAGCTGGAATACCAGCGCTCGGAAATGCAGCCCCAGTTTGCCAACATCGCTACACCCAGCGAAATTGTGGTGTCCACGGCGTTTCAGCTGGAAATCGGAGATCTCTCTGGTGCGATCCATGTCTGCATGCCTTATGCCACGCTGGAGCCGATCCGCGATGTGCTGTATTCGTCCACACAGGGCGATTCCATCGAGGTGGATCGTCGCTGGGTGAACGTGCTCAAGCGCGAAATCCAGTCTGCAGAGGTCACGCTGGTAGCGGAGCTGGCCAAGGCCGATGCCACTGTGGAGCAATTGCTTGCGATGAAGCCTGGTGACTTCATTGAGCTGGACCGCGAGCCCCGCATCCGTGCGTCGATCGGAGGGGTTCCAATTTTTGAATGCCAGTATGGAACCCACAATTCCAAGTACGCCATCCGCATTGAAGAGTGCCTGCGTACGTCGGACATGAGCTGGCTGGGAGAGAAAAATGGCAACTGAAGAAGACAACAAGGATGCTGGTGCGGACGACCCGTTTGCGGGTTGGGCAGAGGCGCTGGAAGAGCAGAAGCGCACGGATGAAAAGCCTGCCGATGCAGAGCAAGGTGGTCCGCTGTCTGGCGAGCCTGTACGGCCGTTTTCCGGCGCCACGGGTGGCGACACGGTCAACGACATCAACATGGTGCTGGACATCCCTGTCCAGCTGTCTGTGGAACTAGGGCGCACCAAGGTGCCTATCAAGTACATCCTCCAACTGGCGCAAGGCTCGGTGGTGGAACTGGATGCGCTGGCTGGGGAGCCCATGGACGTGCTGGTCAATGGCTACCTCATCGCCCAAGGCGAAGTGGTGGTGGTCAACGACAAGTTCGGTATCCGCCTGACTGATGTGGTCACACCTTCGGAACGTTTGCGTCGGGTGAGCCGTGGATAGTGGGAGCATGACCCAGACGCTGTTGGTCGTGGTGCTGTTCGTGGGGGCCATGGCTTTGCTTCCCTGGGCGGTGCGTCGGCTTCAGCAACGACAGTCCTCGGGAGCGCTGGCGGCCGGAGGGGCATCACGCGTGGTGTCTGCGGTGGCCGTCGGACCCCAGCAGCGGGTCGTAACGGTGGAGGTGGGGCCTGAGAACGCGCGGACCTGGCTGGTCCTGGGGGTGACTGCACAGCAGGTGAGCTGCCTTCATGTGCTGCCCGTGGCCGGCAAGGCGGCCGAAGACGTGAGGGGCGCGTCAATACCGGCAAGCCCATCGTTTGCCCAGGAGATGCGAGTTGCGTCGGCTGACGCGGGGAAATCCGCCCATGTCTGAGCAGGTCTCTCTGCGGATAAGGCGCGGAGCTCGGCGGCTGGGTCCATGGGCAGTCGCCGCGGTGGGCTTGATGGCGCAAAGCTCCGTGTGGGCTCAAAATGCCGGCGCGTTGCCGCTGGTGGTGGGCAATGGGCCTTCTGGAACCAGCTACTCGGTGCCCATCCAGACCCTGCTGTTCTTTACGGCACTGTCTTTTTTGCCGGCCGTGTTGCTGATGATGACGGGTTTTACCCGGATCGTGATTGTGTTGTCCCTGCTGCGCCAGGCCTTGGGAACGCAGTCGGCACCGCCCAATCAGGTCATCATTGGCTTGTCGTTGTTCCTCACCTTTTTTGTGATGGGGCCGACGCTTGATCGTGTGTATCAGGACGCCTACGTTCCCTACACCAACAACGCCATCAGCTTTGAGCAGGCGTTGGACAGGGCGGAGGCGCCCATGCGCAGCTTCATGCTCAAGCAGACGCGGCAATCGGACTTTGCGCTGTTTTCCAGGCTCGCGCGCCTGGACCCGAAGGTGACGGCCGAGACTGCGCCCATTCGTGTGTTGGTGCCTGCCTTTGTGACCAGTGAGCTGAAGTCGGCGTTTCAGATCGGTTTCATGATCTTCATTCCGTTTCTGGTCATCGATATGGTGGTGTCCAGCATCCTCATGTCATTGGGCATGATCATGTTGTCGCCAGTGCTGGTGGCATTGCCGTTCAAGCTCATGCTGTTTGTTCTGGCGGATGGCTGGAACCTGCTGATTGGCTCGTTGGCCGCCAGCTTCGTCACCTGAGGGATTCCGCCATGACTTCACAAATGGTGCTGACGATTGGGCGCGATGCCCTCACCTTGCTGCTGATGATTTCCATGCCTGTGCTCGGGGTGGTCATGGCGGTGGGCTTGTTGGTCAGTATTTTTCAGGCGGTCACGCAGATCCAAGAGGCAACGCTGGCCTTTGTGCCCAAGCTGATTGCAGCGATAGTGGTGTTTGCCATTGCGGGGCCCTGGATGCTCAGTACCCTGGTGGACTTCATCCGCCGGACAATCGAATCGATCCCGTCGATGATTGGATAGCACATGCCAATCTGGGCACTTGGCGGCCTCAGGACAATGCTGGGCTGCTGGAGTCAGCGACG
The DNA here is from genome assembly GCF_025246485.1 of Acidovorax sp. K2F. Taxonomy (NCBI): domain Bacteria; kingdom Pseudomonadati; phylum Pseudomonadota; class Betaproteobacteria; order Burkholderiales; family Comamonadaceae; genus Acidovorax; species Acidovorax sp. K2F. The sequence continues at coordinate 12,721 of NZ_JAOBSQ010000053.1, read as the reverse complement.
AGCACTGGGGGCGGCCGTGCCTTGGCCGTCAATGCACCCAGGCCTCGCCGGTGGAGGAGGGGCGTGATCACCTTCTCCGAAGCTCAGATCATGGCGTGGCTGTCTCCCATTCTGTGGCCCTTTTTGCGCGTGCTGGCATTGTTTTCCGTGGCCCCAGTGTTCTCCATGCGGGTCGTGCCCATGCGCGTAAAAATCGGTCTCGCTTTCCTTGTGGCCTTGTGCGCGCAAGGTGTTCTGGGCGAGCAGCCTGTCATCAGCGTGAACGGTCGTGAGGCGCTGGGCACGGTGGCGCAGCAGGTGGCTGTGGGGCTAGCGATTGGCTTTTCGGTCCGCCTCGTGTTCACGGCGGTCGAACTGGCTGGGGAAATCATTGGACTGCAGATGGGGCTCAACTTCGCTTCATTCTTTGACCCTACCTCCAATGGACAGATCAGTGCTGTGGCGCGTTTTTTTGGTCATATGTCCATGCTGCTGTTCATTGTCATCAATGGCCACCTGTTGATCCTCATGGCCGTGGTCAAGAGTTTTGACCGCTTTCCTGTGGATGGCAATTTTTTACAGGCGCTCGGGCAGATGCGCTTGCATGAACTGGGCGCTTCTCTGTTTTCCAGCGCTCTCTGGATTGCCATGCCCATGATCGCGCTGCTACTGTTCGTCAACCTGACCATGGGCATCATTTCGCGCGTAGCGCCGCAAATGAATATCTACGCAGTGGGCTTCCCCGTCACGCTCACGGTGGGGATGCTGGGGATTGCAGCAACACTGCCGATGCTCGAACAACCGGTGTTGGCGTTGATGCAGCAAGCGGTGGATCTGTTCTCTGCCGGCAGGTAATCAATCCAGCTACACCAGCTGGTTGCGGATCGCGTAGACCGTCAGTTCCGCGTTGTTCGAGAGCTTCAATTTTTCGAGAACCCGTGATCGGTACACGCTCACCGTTTTGGGGCTCAGCATCAATTCTTCGGCAATGTCCGACAAGCGCCGACCGGAGGCGATCTTGACCAGGGTCTGCAATTCGCGTTCTGACAGCGCCGCGTGGGGGGCCTCGGGCATGGGCTGGGCCAGGCTGTCGGCCAGCATCTGGGCCACTTCGGCGGTGAGGTACTTGCGCCCTTGCATCACCGTGCGTACAGCCGCAATCAGCTCCACCGGGTCGCCAGCCTTGTTGGCGTAGCCTTGGGCGCCTGCCTTGAGGCAGCGCAATGCGTATTGATCCTCGGGGTACATCGACACCACCAGCACTTTGATGGTGGAATGGGTTTCGCGCAGGCTGGCCAATACTTCCAGCCCACTGCGGCCAGGCATGTTCAGGTCCAGCAGCAGAACATCGCAGGCGGCTGTGCGCAGAACTTCACGCAGCTCAGAATACCCGCCCGCTTCGCCGGTCACCTGAATGTCCGGTGCTTCGGCAAGCGTGTCGCGAATGCCACGCCGCAAAACGGCATGGTCGTCGCACAAGACGACATGAATCACTGAGCGTCTCCTGATGCGGAAGTATCTGGAGATGGTAACGGGACGGAGAGGATGACCGATGTGCCCTGACCCGGACGACTGCTGATGTCCAACCAACCCCCGACGGTACGTGCACGCTCTTGAAGGCCCTTCAGGCCGAAGGCCTTGGGTTTGTCGCGAACTGTGGCATCCATGCCACGGCCGTTGTCTGCGACTTCCAGGGTCAGAACGCCTTCCTTGTCAGACAGCTCAATGTCCACTTTGCCAGGCTGTGCGTGCTTGGAGATATTGGTCAATGCCTCCTGGGCGGTGCGATAGGCCACCAGCTGAATCTCGGGAGGGCAGTCTATGGTGTCGCTGCTGCTCTGCAGTTTTGTGGGAATGCCGGTCCTGCGCTCAAAGCTGGACGCCAGCCACTGGACAGCCGCTACCAGCCCTTGTTCTAGGATGGGCGGGCGCAGGTTCATCATGATGCGCTGGCTGGCGCCAATCGCGTGTTGCAGCATGTCCACCGCAGAGGTGGCATGCTCTTGCATGGCGGGATCGGTACTGTGGCGCCCTATCCAGGCCACGTCAAAGCGTACTGCGGTCAGTGCGCCACCAATGTCGTCGTGGATCTCGCGAGCGATGGCGGCCCGCTCATGCTCGATGGAGGTCTGCAGATGCTCGGCCAACTCGGCCAAGCGGCGTTGCGACGTGGCCAGCTCGGCAATAGCCTGCTCGCGCGCGTTGCGTGCTTCGTGCACTTCCAGGGTGCGGGCAATTACATGCGGGAGGCGCTGGATATCGTCCTTGAGCAGATAGTCCGCTACCCCGAGCCGCATCGCGTCAACCGCTGCGGGCTCGCCAATGGCACCTGAAAGCAGCACAAAAGGTGGGTGATGCGGTTTTTGCGCCACATGGGCCCAGGCATCCAATGCGGTGAAGCCTGGCAGGCGGTAATCTGCCAGGATGATGTCAAAGCGGCCGGTGTCCGTCAGTCTTTGGAATTCAGAAAGGGTGTCAACCCGCTGGAGGTGGCAACGGAGCCCTGATCGACGCAACGCACGCGCTGCCAATTCGTGATCGGCCGGTGAATCTTCAAGATGGAGGATTTCAAGGGTCTGGTCTGGTGTTGCAGGGCCCATAGGAGCGCTATCATAGGATACAAATTGGAACAAACAAGGGTGTTTGTCCGGTTGGGTTGGTTTGTACGTCAGCGTCCAATGGACGTGGGTGTGCCGGTTTGCACGGGGACCTGGGCAGGTTACTGATGCATTTATCGTAGTCCTGTGTATTTGCGTGTTTTGCTGCTACGTGCTGCGATGGAGAAACGATGCAATCTACGCTAACAACGCCTGGAGGACCTGCTGTCCAGGTTCCCGTCATGGTGGCGGCAGAGTTGCAGGACTCCTTGCTGGTCGTGATGCATGACTTGCATCGCCTGGAAGGCTTGCTGAACCACGCCACCGACAATCTGCTGGAGCGGTTTGGTGAGGCAAATGCCATGTTGACAGATGCCGTGGTGGCCGATTCGCCTGAGCTCGTGGCTGCGCGGACAGCGCTGCGCAGTGCGGTGACCGAACTGCAGTTCCAGGACATGGCCTCCCAGCTGATATGGCACACCACCAAGGTGTTACAAGGCTGTGCCTTCCGCCTGGCCTCGGAAGCCATGGGGCACGAAGAAGGTGAAGATGCCGCGCCCTTTGCGGAGATGGCGCCCGACAGGCCGAACCCTGTCACCCAAAGCGAGATGGATGCAGGTTCGGTGGACCTGTTCTGACGTTCACATCACTGGTTACCTTATATATTCAAGTCAGTTGGAGCCATACATGCAATCGATCCTTGCCGTTGATGATTCACCTTCCATGCGCAAAATGGTGTCGTTCACCCTGACTGGTGCCGGCTATCACGTCGTGGAGGCAGTGGATGGGCAAGATGCCCTCGAAAAGGCTGAGACGCACAACATCGACTTGGTGCTGGCTGACCAGAACATGCCGCGCCTGGATGGCATTGGGTTGACCCGCAAATTGCGCGAGCACCCCAAATTCAAGACCGTCCCCATCCTGATCCTGACGACAGAGTCGAGCGATCAGATGAAGCAGGCGGGCCGCACGGCGGGCGCCACAGGATGGCTGGTGAAACCTTTTGATCCGAATCGCCTGATCGAAGTCATCCAGAAAGTGATCCGCTGAGACGGGTTGACTGAGATCATTTAGTACACAGGAGCCCACCATGGCGGAAACCTATCAAGAAGGATCAGGTGCAGGCGCTGACTTCGACCTCAGCCAGTTCTATCAGATCTTTTTCGAGGAAGCGGGCGAGAACCTCGACCAGATGGAGCAGATGCTCCTGAATCTGGACCTGAGCAGTGCCAACGACGAAGAGCTCAACGGCATCTTCCGCTGCGCTCACTCGATCAAGGGAGGTTCTGCCACCTTCGGGTTTTCTGACGTGGCCGAGCTGACCCATCAGATGGAGTCCCTGCTTGATCGTCTGCGCCGCCATGAGCTGCAGCCCATCCCTCAGATGGTGGACGTTCTCCTGGAGTCTGCAGATGCTTCGCGCAGCCTGCTGGCACGGCATCAGGCGGGTGGACAAGGTGAGGCGGTTTCCACCACCTCCTTGGTTCGCCGAATCAGCGACCTGGCGGCAGGCTTGGTGCCCGGCGATGCTGCGTCTGTGGTCGCAGCGCCGCCTCCTCCTGCACCCGCGCCGGTGGCAGCAGCCCCGGCTCCTGCGCCCAAGGTTTCTGCGCCTGTTGTGCCAGGGCAGGCACGGCAGCTGGAAATCCAGATCGGGCCACTGGACCGCCCCGAGCAGGCCGACGCGATCAAAGAATTGTTCCGAGACATTCCCGGTTTGGGGGCGATCCGCGATGTCCCGGGCAGCCAGGCCAATACGCGGGTCTTTGCGGTGGAAACGACGTCCACCAACGATGATCTGCTGGACCTGTTTGCGTTCCATGTTTCCAAGGACCAGGTGCTGATTCGTGATGCTGCCGCTTCTGGTGACGCAGCCGCCGCAGATGCGGACGACGAGCCCGTGGTTGCTGTAGATACCTCCGGGGGCGAAGCGCCTTATGGATTCTTCAACGGCGCACCCGGAGCACCCCATGGTGAAGCTGCGGCGGCTGCCCATGCGCCTGTCGCGCAAGCTCCCAAAGCTGCGCCCAAGGCGAGCGCCGAGCCCAAGGTGGCGATGCAAGCACAGATGGAGTCCACCACCATCCGCGTGGATGTGAAGAAGGTCGATCAACTGATCAACTTGGTGGGTGAGTTGGTGATTACGCAGGCCATGTTGGCGCAGAACAGCCGGGGCCTTGATGCTGGGGCCTACCAGCAATTGCTGGCCGGGTTGGCAGATCTGGATCGCAACACGCGCGACCTCCAAGAGTCGGTGATGTCGATCCGCATGATTCCAATGTCCATCGTTTTCAGCCGCTTCCCGCGCATGCTGCGCGATCTGGCGAACAAGCTGGGCAAGAAGGTGGAGCTGGTGACCCTGGGTGAAGCCACCGAACTGGACAAGGGCTTGGTCGAAAAGATCACCGACCCGCTGACCCACTTGGTGCGTAACAGCTGCGACCACGGTATTGAAATGCCTGCCGATCGTCTTGCCAAGGGCAAATCCGAGCACGGCACCATCACCTTGTCGGCGTCGCACCAAGGTGGGTCGATCGTGATCGAGGTGCGTGACGATGGTCGTGGCCTGTCGCGCGAGAAGATCCTCAGCAAGGCCCAGGAGCGCGGCATCGAGGTGTCCGATCAGATGAGCGATGCCGATGTCTGGCAGCTGATTTTTGCTCCAGGCTTCTCCACGGCCGATGAGGTGACCGATGTGTCAGGCCGTGGGGTCGGCATGGACGTGGTCAAACGCAATATCGCAGCGCTCAACGGCTCGGTAGAGATCGATTCTGCAGAGGGCTACGGCATGAAGGTGTCCGTTCGCCTACCGCTGACGCTCGCCATCATGGATGGCATGTCGGTGGGGGTGGGCGAAGAGGTTTACATCCTTCCCCTGTCGTCGGTGGTGGAATCGTTCCAGGTCAATGCGGACGATGTCAGCACCGTGGCGCAAGGCTCGCAGCTGGTCAAGGTGCGCGACGAATACATGCCTGTCATCGCGCTGGAGAAGATCTTCCAGGTTCCGCGCTTTGACCTCAACAAATCCAGCAACATCATGGTGGTGGTCGAGGCTGACGGAAGCCGTGTGGCCTTGCTGGTGGATGAGTTGCTCGGCCAGCATCAGGTGGTCGTCAAGAATCTGGAATCGAACTATCGCAAGGTGCCCAATGTGTCGGGCGCCACCATTTTGGGTGACGGCACCGTGGCCTTGATTTTGGACACGGGTGGCTTGGTGCGTCGGGCGCGCCACTAGATACAGGTGCGGGCGCCCCTGGGGGCGCTGCGCCGCCATGAAAGGAGAATGCACCATGAGTGTGATCGGTAAAACTGCAGACGCTGCACCAACGGGTGCTCGTGAATATCTGACGTTCCGCCTCGACCAGGAAGAGTACGGCATCGACATCCTGAAGGTGCAGGAAATCCGGGGCTACGAACCTCCCACCCGCATTGCGAACGCGCCAGACTTCATCAAGGGCGTGGTCAATTTGCGCGGCACGATTGTTCCCATCGTGGACATGCGCATCAAGTTCAACTGTGCGCAGGCGGACTACAACAGTTTCACTGTGGTCATCATCCTCAACCTGCGCAACCGTGTGGTGGGCATTGTGGTGGATTCGGTGAGCGATGTGATGGAGTTGACACCAGAGAGCATCCGTTCGGCCCCTGATATCGAGAGTGCGATCGACAACAGCTGCATCTTGGGCTTGGGGTCCGTGGGCGAGCGCATGCTGATCTTGCTGGATATTGAAAAGCTCATGTCCAGCGTGGACATGGGCTTGGTGACCGCCAACGAATAAGGCGTAGCAGTCAGCAGCCAGTGGTGGCGCAGGCGCATGTCAGGCTGTGAGCTGTGCTCGCAGACCTTTTGGAGCGAACAGGACTTCCCCTCGGACGATCAATATGGCCCAAACCACCAGTGCTTCGGCGTCAGTCCGGTCAGGCCCTGCCCGGGTAGATCCTGCGTATGCCGCAGCCGTAGCGCCCTCTGGCCCTCTGGCCCAGGGGCGAGAATTTGTCTGGACCAATGCAGACTTTGCCCGTGTGCAGGCGCTGATCTATCAGCGCGCTGGTATCAGCTTGCATGATGGCAAACACGCCATGGTGTACAGCCGCCTGTCGCGGCGGCTGCGCGACACGGGGCACACCAGCTTTCACGACTACCTGAGCTGGCTGGAGAACCATGACGGGCCGGAGTGGCAGGAGTTCGTGAATGCGCTGACCACCAACCTCACGGCATTCTTTCGCGAGCAGCATCATTTCGAGATTTTTGCGTCGCACCTGCGCTCCAAGCCCTCCGCCAACTGGCGGGTCTGGTGCAACGCGGCCTCCACGGGCGAAGAGCCTTACTCCATCGTGATCACCGCGTTGGAGGCGCTCGGCGCCAACGCATCTTTCAAACTGACAGCCAGCGACATTGATTCGCGCGTGCTGGCCACCGCGGCGCAGGGCGTGTACCGGCTCGACGGTGTGAAGGGCTTGAGCCCTGAGCGCTTGCAGAAATTCTTTCTCAAAGGCAAAGGCGGGAACGCGGGCATGGTCCGCGCCAAGCCGGAGTTGCGGCGCGCCATCGACTTCATGAGTGTGAATCTCATCCGCGACGATTGGCCATTCAAGGAGCCCTTTGACGTGGTTTTCTGCCGTAATGTGATGATTTACTTTGATGCCCCTACACAGCGGCGCGTGCTGGAAAGAATCCACCGCGTGCTCAAACCGGGTGGCATGTTGTTTGTGGGGCACGCCGAGAACTTCAGCGAGTCCAAAGACCTGTTCACCCTGCGTGGCAAGACGGTGTATGAGCGCCGCTGACCTGTCCATGTTGTCCTGCACATTGCACCCATGACCAACATTCAAACAGGTTCATCCCCTTCCAATGCTGCTGCTGTGCCCGGCAATTCCGAAAGGCGCCGCGCTCCGCGTATTGCGCCGCTGAGCGCCGATATCTACAGCTCTGGCAACGGGCCCGCGCGCGAGTCGTCGCTGCAGGAGCTCAAGGCCCGCAGCCGCAAGCCAGGAGAGGCCTCGTTTTTTTACCTTGATCACCACTTCCAGCACAACGCGGTGAAGGTGCTGCCTGGTGAGTATTTCGTGTCGGATGAGAACATGGTCATCATGACCGTGCTCGGCTCGTGCATCGCTGCCTGCCTGTGGGACAGCCGCGCACGTGTGGGAGGAATGAACCATTTCATGCTGCCGGACGGCGATCTGGCGGACGCATCCGGGCGTTATGGTTCCTACGCGATGGAGCTGTTGATCAATGAAATGCTCAAGCTCGGTGCACGCCGTGAAACCATGCAGGCCAAGATTTTTGGAGGGGCCCAGGTGATGCACAACTTCACCACCATGAATGTGGGTGAGCGCAACACGAATTTTGTGTTGAACTATTTGCACACTGAGCGCATTCCGATCGTCTCCGAGGACGTGCTCGACATCTATCCGCGCAAGGTGGTTTTCTTTCCAGTGACCGGCAAAGCGATGGTGAAACGGTTGGCGCATGCCCATCCCGAAGCCCTCGTGGCCCAGGAGGTTCGCGGCAACGCGGCCACTGTTGCCAAGACCACGTCGGGTGGTTCTGTGGATCTGTTTTGATAAAGGTTTGAGTTAATGAGCAGGAAAATCCGGGTGATCGTGGTGGACGATTCGGCGCTGGTCCGTAGTCTGCTGTCAGAGATCATCAACCGCCAGCGGGACATGGAGTGCATTGGCACGGCCAACGACCCGCTGGTGGCGCGCGAGATGATTCGCGAATTGGATCCGGATGTCATCACCCTGGACGTTGAAATGCCACGCATGGACGGCATTGATTTTCTGGGGCGCTTGATGCGTCTGCGGCCCACTCCGGTAGTGATGATCTCCACGCTGACCGAGCGTGGCGCGGAGGTCACCATGAAGGCTCTGGAGTTGGGCGCCGTCGACTTTGTGGCCAAACCGCGTGTGGGGCTGGCCAGCGGGCTCAACGATTTGGCGGCGCAGATTGTGGACAAGATCCGCGTTGCTGCCGTCGCGCAAGTGCGCCGCGCCCCTGTGCGTGATGCAGGCCCAGCCTCCAGTGTTGTGGGGGGCACTCCTTTGCCCCACGCCGTACCCGCAGCTGGTCTGCTGGGTCGCCTTTCCACTGAAAAGCTCATCTGCATTGGGGCGTCCACCGGTGGTACCGAGGCCATCAAGGAGGTGCTGGTCCAGATGCCTGCGGATTCGCCCGCAATCGTGATCACCCAGCACATGCCTCCCGGGTTCACTACCAGTTTTGCGGCCCGTTTGAACGGGTTGTGCCAGATTACCGTCAAGGAGGCGGTGAATGGCGAGCGCATTCTGCCCGGCCATGCCTACATCGCACCGGGCGGCACACAGTTCCATGTGGCGCGCAGTGGCGCCAACTATGTGGCGGTGGTGGACGATGGCCCTCCGGTCAATCGCCACAAGCCCTCGGTCGAGGTACTCTTCAAGTCCGCAGCGGCGGTGGTGGGGCGCAACGCGTTTGGCATCATGCTCACGGGCATGGGCAACGATGGCGCTGTTGCCATGCGGGAGATGAAAGACGCCGGCAGCTACAACTATGTGCAGGATGAGGCGACCTGCATCGTGTTTGGCATGCCGCGGGAAGCCATTGCCCACGGTGCCGCTGACGAGGTGCTGCCGCTGGGGCAGATTGCTCCTGCCTTGATTGCCCGGTTGCGCGGAACAACGGACCGCCTGCACCACCGGATTTAAGGGCGATTACCGAGCCCTGGCGGCGGGCCATCACCATGTGTGTCCCCGCCAGAGCCTCGCGCCATGAACCGGTTTGGCGCCTATTCAGAGAGTGCTGTCCAGCGCTCCAACGCAGTCATCAGCTCTTCGTCGATGGCGGCTGCTCGGCTTGTCATGGCCGCTGCGCGGGTGGGGTCAGTACCAAAGAGTGAGCCGTCGGCCAGTGCGTCTTGAAGGGATTTCTGTTCCGTCTCTAGCGCACTGATCAGGCCAGGCAGTTGATCCAGTTCGCGTTGCTCTTTGTAACTAAGCTTCTTTTTTGATAGCTGTGCAGGCTTATTTGATGTGCGCTCCGGCGTGCTTAGGTTAGAAACTTCCGGTGTGGGTGGTTTGGAGGGCGTTGCAGCAGCAGCTTGCAGTGACCGACTGCGTTTGGATTGGAGCAGCCAGTCTTGTACGCCGCCTTCGTACTCACGCCACAGGCCGTTGCCTTCAAAAGCGAGGGTGCTGGTCACCACGTTGTCGAGAAAGGTGCGGTCATGGCTGACCAGGAACACCGTGCCTTCGTAGTTTTCGAGCAATTCCTCCAGCAGGTCTAAGGTGTCAATGTCCAGGTCGTTCGTGGGCTCATCCAGCACCAGGACATTGGCCGGTCGGGCGAACAGCCGGGCAAGCAGCAGGCGGTTGCGTTCCCCGCCGGACAGCGACCGCACTGGGGAGTGCGCGCGCGCGGGGGAGAACAGAAAGTCGCTCAGATAGCTCTTGACGTGTTTGCGCTGATTGCCGATCTCGATCCATTCGCTGCCAGGGCTGATGAAATCTTCCAATGTGGCGTCGAGGTTGACGGCGTGGCGCATCTGGTCAAAGTAGGCTACTTGCAGGTTCGCTCCCTGCCGGATAGTGCCCTTGTCGGCCTGCAGTTCGCCCAAGATCATCTTGAGCAGAGTGGTTTTACCGGCGCCGTTCGGGCCGATCAGGCCCACTTTGTCCCCGCGCAGTATCGTCCCGGAGAAATTGTGAGCGATGGTTTTGTCGCCGAAGGCTTTGCTCACTCCTTGCAGTTCCGCCACGATCTTGCCCTGGTAGCCGTTGGAGCTTCCGGTGGCGACATCCATGCGCACACTGCCAACGACCTCACGGCGGGCCTCCCGCCGGGCGCGTAACTGTTCCAAGCGGCTGATACGGCTCTGGCTGCGGGTGCGGCGCGCTTCCACGCCACGTCGAATCCAGATTTCTTCTTGTGCCAGGAGCTTGTCGGCCTTGGCGGCGATCACTGCCTCCTGCGCCAACTGCTCTTCTTTCTGAATCTGGTATTGAGCAAAGTTACCGGGGTAGGAGCGCAATTGACCGCGGTCCAGCTCCACGATGCGGGTGGCCACACGGTCAAGGAACGACCGGTCGTGGGTGATGGTCACGACGCTGCCCGGAAAGTCCAGCAGCAGGTCTTCCAGCCACTCGATGGAGTCCAGATCCAGGTGGTTGGTGGGTTCGTCGAGCAGCAACACGTCAGGGCGTGCCACCAGCGCCTGCGCCAGCGCCACGCGTTTTTTGGTGCCGCCAGAGAGTGCTCCGACCACGGCTTCCGGGTCGAGATGCAACCTCTGCAGGGTTTCTTCTACACGCTGCTCCCAGTTCCAGGCGTCGTAGGCCTCGATCTCCGATTGCAATGCATCCAGATCCAGTCCGTCCGCTCCCGAGAGGTATTGATCGCGGATAGCGATCACGCGTTGCAGGCCTTCGGAGGCTGCCTTGAAAATGGTGGCATCGGGGTCTAACGTCGGCTCCTGTGCGACGAAGGCAATGCGTACCCCCTGCTGAACTTGCAAAGAGCCATCATCCGGCTTGGCAAGTCCTCCCAGGATTTTGAGTAGGGAAGACTTTCCCGCACCATTGCGGCCAATCAGGCCAACCCGCTCAGCGGTCTCCAGGGAAAAGCCGGCGTGATCCAGCAGTGCAACATGCCCAAATGCGAGTTGGGCGTCCAGTAAGGTGATAAGTGCCATAGAGCGGGATTATCCGTGTCGCGCTCTGGCGGGATTTTTTTGCGCCAGTCACATGATGGAGTGACAGCCGGTCGGGCGCAACTTTGATTGGCGGAAAATTCCGCGATCAGTTACGCAGCGATTTCTTCAGAATCTGTCGCGCCCCTGCAAGCGTGCAAGGACGCGCAGGTCTTCCCCGATCCTGTCTACCGTATGGAAGCTGAGGGCATGTGCCTCTGCAAGTGTCGCCAAGGGAGCTATCTGGGCCAATCCCATACCCTCGCCCATCAGCTTGGGGGCGAGATAGACCAGTAGTTCATCGACCAGTCCTTCGCGCAGCAGCGAACCATTGAGCTTGTAACCTGCTTCCACGTGCAGTTCATTGATCTCCCTGCGCCCGAGGTCTTGCACCATCGCAGGTAAGTCCACCTTGCCGGCACTATTCGGCATTGTGATCACGGTGGCGCCAAGGGCTTCGAGCGCTCTGCGTTTTTTCTCGTGTACGAAGGCTGTGTAGATATAGACCGACCGGTTCGCTGCGAAAATCAAGGCATCCAGAGGAACAGCTAGCTCGCTATCCACCAAAACGAGTGAGGGTTGCCGATCGGTGGGTACATCCCGCACATCCAGTCGTGGGTTATCTGCGAGTACGGTCCCAATGCCGGTCAACACCGCGCAAGCCCTTGCGCGCCATGCATGTCCGTCGGTACGGGCGGCGGGACCGGTGATCCATTGGCTTGCTCCATTGGGCAAGGCGGTCACACCGTCGAGCGAGGCGGCTGCTTTCAGGCGGACCCAGGGCGTTTTTCGAATCATCCGGCTGAAAAATCCCAGGTTCAGCTCCCTGGATGCTTCCGCCAGTTGCCCTACCTCTACAGCTACCCCCGCCGCACGCAGGCGCGCAAACCCATTGCCCGCCACTGCGGGGTTGGGGTCGGCAATCGATGCGACGACCTTGGCGATACCTGCCTTAATGAGTGCATCGCAGCAAGGACCCGTACGTCCGTGGTGTGAGCAAGGTTCTAGCGTGACGTAGGCGGTAGCACCTTGAGGGGAATAGCCCCTCTGCTCTGCGTCGCGTAGAGCCATCACCTCCGCATGTGGCCCCCCCGCGCGCTGGGTGGACCCCTGGCCAATGATGGTGCCGTCGTGGTCGACGAGCACACAGCCCACGCGGGGGTTGGGCGATGTCCTGTAGAGAGCCTCATTGGCAAGATCCAATGCCGCCTTGGTGTAATCCGTCATGGTTGGTGTCGATGAAAAAGCGACTGGTACGGGTTGTAGTCACAGCAGCTTACGCGACGTTCGCGAGATGGCTGTTGACGCAACGCCTATGGAGACCGCCAGAAAGAGCGTGGCTTTCCTGTTCCTGGATGCCTTGGATGCCGCGGTGACGGGCCTGCGGGACTGAATCTCCAATCGCATGAGCGGGGCTGAGACGGGCTAATCCCTGGGTTTACCCTGCTGCCTGTTGTAAACCGTGCTATAGTCGAG
>NZ_JAOBSQ010000052.1:0-114284 GCF_025246485.1 Acidovorax sp. K2F | reverse complement strand
GGGCGCGCAAATTTATTTAGACCACCTAGGCGCCTATATCGGCTCACACGCCTTTCCGGCGTTGATCACTATCTATCAGCGTGGCTGAGTGTGCTATTTGATTGCTGCTCAATAAGCGCTGGTCGGCCACGCATTGGGTGCGGTTATATACCGTTCGGTGCGCGAAATCTCTGAACCCCGGCTTGGTCGAGAAAGCGCTCCAGCTTCCCATTCATCCACAGATGATGAAGATGTGCCAGCGCCTCACCCATAGCAAAAGTCATCTGGTGGGTGTCCAACTGGCGTTGAAACAGAATTGGCAAAGTATCCGCAGCGCTTAGTGCGCGGCTGTGCGCGGCTTGCAAAATCTCAGTGAGCCGCTCGCGGTGATGGTCTTGTAGCTGTGCAACGCGCGTACCCAGGCCTGTAAACGGCTTGCCATGCGATGGGAGCACCAAGGTGTCTTTTGGTAGATCCAGATACCGCAAGAGCGAGGTCAAGAACAGTTGTAGCGGGTTGGCTTCTGGCTCGCTGGCGTGGACACTGACATTGGTCGAGATGCGCGGCAACACCATGTCTCCGCTGATCAAGGTGGTCAGCTCAGCGCAAAACAATGCCATGTGCTCGGGCGCGTGGCCGTAGCCGCTGATGCAATGCCAGGCGCGGCCCCCGATGTTCAGCGTGTCGCCATCCATGATTCGTCGAAAACGGGGTGGGAGAGCAGGGACCAGGGTCGGAAAATACGAAGCGCGTCCTCGCACATGGTCTAAAAAAGACGGTTCTTGTGCACCGTGCAGCGCATAAAAATCGGCCCCTGCTTCCCCGCCAAACCCCTGCGGGTCATAGATGGCGACACGCGCTACGTTGTAGTCCGTGGCACTGATCCACAAGCGCACATCCCAGCGCTCGCACAGCCAATGTGCCAGCCCGATATGGTCTGGGTGCATGTGGGTCACGATGACGCGAAGAATGGGCAAGCCCTCCATGCAGTTTGCAAATATCTGCTCCCACTGCGCGCGGCTCGCAGCGCTGTCGATGCAGCAATCCACCACGGTCCACCCGTCCACCAGCACACCGCCAGCATCCGGCTGGCGATCGCGCAGCAGCCACAGATTGATGTGATCCAGGGCAAAGGGCAGGCCCATACGGATCCAATGCACTCCAGGCGCGACCTCCAAGGTGGCGCCCTCGACGGGCAGCGCGTCGCCGAGCGGGTAGTGGATCTGGTGTTCAAGTAGATTCATGGAGGCGGTGTGATGGGTTAGCATTGACGTTAACGTAAACGTCATGCACTCGATGCATTGTAGGGAGCTGCCGCCACGCGGCTGTCTCCTGTGCGAAACCGATACTGCTGTGTGCAGCACCCACCATGGCCAATACCTACACCATCAGCGACCTTGCCAAAGAGTTCGATCTCACCACCCGGGCGATCCGTTTTTATGAAGACATGGGCTTGCTGCAGCCTGAACGCACCGGCGCCGCAGGCCGCAACCGGGTGTACAGCGCACGCGACCGCACGCGGCTGCGCCTGACATTGCGGGCCAAGCGCCTGGGACTGTCTCTCACGGAAGCCAAGGAGATCATCGACCTCTATGACAGCCCCCGCGATACCGGTGTACAGCTCCGCAAGTTCCTGGACGTGCTGGTGGTCCATCGCAAGCAACTCGAAGAGCAAATGGCCGATCTGCAGGCCAACCTGGAAGAGGTGCGCGAGCACGAAGAAGAGGCGCGCACGCTACTGGCCAAGGTAGAAAAGCAAAATTGATCCATAATTGACGTTTACGTAAACGTAAATCAGGAGACTGCAGTGAGCACGCCCCCCTTTGAGCCGCGTTGCATCGACTTTGCCGACCGCGTGCGCGACAGCTTTGCGCGGCAAGGGGCCATGCAGACGCTTGGCGCGTCGCTGGGATTGGTGGCGCCAGGTGCTGTAGACATTGAACTCCCGTGGGCAGCCGCCCTGACCCAGCAGCATGGATTTCTCCATGCGGGCATGGTGTCCACCGCGCTGGATTCAGCGTGCGGATATGCCGGTTTCACCCTCATGACTGCAGATGCTGCCGTGCTCACCATCGAATTCAAGATCAACTTGCTGGCCCCTGCCAAAGGCGAGCGATTCCGCATGGAAGGACGGGTGCTGAAGCCCGGCCGCACCATCACCGTCTGCGAAGGCCGAGCCTTCGCTATCGACGGCAACCAAGAAAAGCTGGTCGCCACCATGGGGTGCACTCTCATGGCGGTCACCGGACGCGACAGCATCCGGGGCTGAGCCCTGCCCATTTCCCTACCTTCTACGAGGAGACAAACCCCATGAGCATTCCCGCCAACCTTCCTGGCCTCAACTTCCAGCTGGGCGAAGATATCGATGCCCTGCGCGATGCCGTGCGCGACTTCGCGCAGGCAGAGATCGCTCCCCGCGCGGCCGAGATTGACCGCAACGACCAATTCCCCATGGACCTGTGGCGGAAGATGGGTGATCTGGGTGTACTCGGCATCACGGTGCCCGAGCAATATGGCGGCGCCGCCATGGGCTACCTCGCCCACATGGTGGCGATGGAAGAAATCTCCCGCGCAAGTGCCTCGGTGGGCTTGTCCTATGGCGCCCACAGCAACCTGTGTGTGAACCAGATCAACCGCAACGGCAACGAGGCACAAAAGGCCAAGTACCTGCCCAAGCTCATCAGCGGCGAGCACGTGGGCGCGCTGGCCATGAGTGAACCCGGCGCGGGCTCCGACGTGATCAGCATGAAGCTCAAGGCCGAGGACAAGGGCGGCTACTACCTGCTCAACGGCAGCAAGATGTGGATCACCAACGGCCCCGATGCGGACACCCTGGTGGTGTATGCCAAGACCGAGCCTGAAATGGGCGCACGCGGTGTCACGGCTTTCCTGATCGAGAAGGGCATGAAGGGCTTCTCGATTGCGCAAAAGCTCGACAAGCTGGGCATGCGCGGCAGCCACACGGGCGAGCTGGTGTTCCAGGACGTCGAGGTGCCTGCACAAAACGTGCTCGGCGGCGTGAACAACGGTGCCAAGGTATTGATGAGTGGCCTGGACTACGAACGCGCGGTGCTGACCGGCGGTCCGCTGGGCATCATGCAGTCCGTGATGGACAACGTGATCCCTTACATTCACGACCGCAAGCAGTTCGGCCAGAGCATTGGCGAGTTTCAGCTCATCCAGGGCAAGGTGGCCGACATGTACACCGTGCTGCAGGCGGGTCGCTCGTTTGCCTACACTGTGGCCAAGAACCTCGACATGCTGGGCACCGACCACGTGCGCCAGGTCCGCAAGGACTGCGCCAGCGTGATTCTGTGGTGCGCCGAAAAGGCCACCTGGATGGCCGGCGAAGGCGTGCAGATCTATGGTGGCAATGGCTACATCAACGAGTACCCGCTGGGCCGCCTCTGGCGCGATGCCAAGCTGTACGAGATTGGTGCCGGCACCAGCGAGATCCGCCGCATGCTGATTGGCCGCGAGCTGTTTGCCGAAACCTGCTGACCTGCGACAACTGATCGACCAACCCTCACACACCAAGGACCCCATGCCTTCCTCCATCGACGACCTGTTTGTTCACAACCGCGCCTGGGCGGCCCAGATGGAGCGCGAGCGGCCTGGCTTTTTCACCAGTCTGCTGGCGCAGCAGAAGCCCAAGTACATGTGGATCGGCTGCTCCGACAGCCGGGTGCCCGCCAACCAGATCACCGGGCTGGAGCCTGGTGAGGTCTTCGTGCACCGCAATGTGGCGAACGTGGTGGTGCCGACCGATCTCAACTGCCTGTCTACCATCCAATACGCGGTGGACCAGCTGCGCATCGAGCACCTGATGGTGGTGGGCCACTACGGTTGCGGCGGTGTGCTGGCCGCGCTGGAGGGTACGCGCGTGGGCTTGGCCGACAACTGGATTCGCCATGTGCAGGACGTGCGTGACCGCCACCGCGACCTGATCGCCGCCACCGCGCCTGAGTGGCGCCACGACGTGCTGTGCGAGCTCAATGCCATCGAGCAGGTGGTGAACATTGCACAGACCACCGTGATGCTGGACGCCTGGGGCCGGGGCCAGAAGGTTACGCTGCATGGCTGGTGCTACGGCCTCAAGGATGGGCTGATCAACAACCTGCACATGTCCGTGGACAGCACCGAAGGTCTGGAATCGCTGTACAAGGCGGCAATTGCCGGGGTGGCCGCAACCCGGCGGCAGTAGGCCTGCCGCCGCCCTGTGTCTGCCGAGCGACGGTTGCGCTGACGAAGAAGCCAATAGGCCCGCCACCATGTTCCCGCAACGCCTTGATGCGCCCCAGGCCTACGGCATTGCCAAGGCCATGATGGACGGCTTCAACCGGCATTACCGGTTGTTCCGCACCGAGTCCGCGCGCGCCAAACACCGTTTTGAAACCGCTGACTGGCACGGCCAGCAGCGGGCACAGCGCGAGCGCATCGAGTTCTACGACCTGCGGGTGAAGGAATGTGTGCGCCGCTTGGAAAAAGAGTTCGAGGCCGGCGCGCAGCCGATGGATGTGTGGCACCAGGTCAAGCTGCACTACATCGGGCTGCTGGTGAACCACCACCAGCCCGAGCTGGCCGAAACCTTCTTCAACTCGGTCACCACCAAGATCCTGCACCGCACGCATTTCCACAACGACTTCATCTTTGTGCGGCCTGCGGTCAGCACCGAATACATCGAGAACGACGAGCCTGCCGCGCGGCCCACCTACCGCGCCTATTACCCCACGCGCGATACGCTGGGCGACACCTTCCAGGCCATCGTCGAGAACTTCCAGCTTCAGCGCGAATTTGCCGACCTGCCACGTGACACCGCTTGTGTGGTGGGCGCCATGCGCAGCCGGCTCGATAAGGTGAGGCTGCGCACCAACTTCCAGATCCAGGTGCTCACCAGCCTGTTCTTTCGCAACAAGGGCGCGTATGTGGTGGGCAAGATCATCAATGGCTTCAACGAGGTGCCGTTTGCGCTACCCATCCTGCACGACGACAGCGGCAAGCTGACCATCGACGCCGCGCTGTTCGGCGAAGACGACATGCAGATGCTGTTCAGCTTTGCCCGCGCCTACTTCATGGTGGACATGGAGATCCCCAGCGCCTACGTGCAGTTTTTGCGCAGCCTCATGCCGCGCAAGCCGCGCGCCGAGATCTACAACGCCCTGGGCCTGGCCAAGCAAGGCAAGACGCTGTTCTACCGCGACTTCCTGTACCACCTGAAGCATTCCAGCGACCAGTTCCGCATCGCCCCCGGCATCAAGGGCATGGTGATGCTGGTGTTCGACCTGCCGAGCTTCCCGTTCGTGTTCAAGCTCATCAAGGACTACTTCCCGCACCAGAAGGAAACCACGCGCGAGCAGATCAAGGCCAAGTACCTGCTGGTCAAGCAGCACGACCGCGTGGGCCGCATGGCCGACACGCTGGAGTACAGCGAGGTCGCCTTTCCTCGCGACCGCTTTGATGATGCCCTGATTGCCGAGATCGAGAAGTTCGCCCCCAGCCAGCTCGAAATCAGCGACCGCGATGGCGACGGCCAGACCGAGGTGATCATCAAGCACCTCTATATCGAGCGGCGCATGATCCCGCTCAACATCTACCTGCAAGAGGCCTTTGACACCGGCCTGTCCGACCCGCGCGCGCGCCAGCAGATGGAGCACAGCGTCATCGAATACGGCAACGCCATCAAGGACCTCGTGGCCGCCAACATCTTCCCCGGCGACATGCTCTGGAAGAACTTTGGTGTCACGCGCAACGGCAAGGTCGTGTTCTACGACTACGACGAGATCGAATACCTCACCGACTGCAACTTCCGCCGTGTGCCCACGCCGCGCAACGAGGAAGAAGAGATGAGCGGCGAGGTCTGGTACAGCGTGGGCCCGCGCGATGTGTTCCCCGAAACCTTTGGCCCCTTCCTACTGGGCAACGACGCGGTGCGCGAGGTGTTCATGCAGCACCACGCCGACCTGCTCGACGCCGCGTTCTGGCAGTCGCACAAGGAGCGCATCCAGGCGGGTCATATGTTTGATGTTTTCCCCTACGACACGGAGCGGCGCTTTGCGCAAGGCGCTGCGGCCCGCTGACCGCCCGCCAAAACCCCGTTTTTCGTCCCCACTTTTCCTCTGACCCTTACCCAGGAGACCTTCACCATGTCCATCCAAGACCCCATCGTCATCGTTGGCGCTGCACGCACCCCCATGGGCTCGTTGCAGGGCGACTTCTCCAGCCTGGCCGCGCACGACCTGGGTGGCGCCGCCATCAAGGCCGCCATCGAGCGTGCCGGTGTCTCGCCCGACGCCGTGGGCGAAGTGCTATTTGGCAACTGCCTGATGGCAGGCCAAGGCCAGGCGCCTGCACGCCAGGCGGCGTTCAAAGGCGGCCTGCCCAAGGGCGCGGGCGCCGTCACGCTCAGCAAGATGTGCGGCTCCGGCATGAAGGCCGCGATGATGGCGCACGACATGCTGCTGGCCGGCACGCACGACGTCATGGTGGCGGGTGGCATGGAAAGCATGACCAACGCCCCCTACCTGCTACAAAAGGGCCGCGGCGGCTACCGCCTGGGCCACGACCGCATCTTCGACCACATGATGCTCGACGGCCTGGAAGACGCTTACGAAGCGGGCCGCAGCATGGGCACCTTTGGTGAAGACTGCGCGGCCAAGTACAGCTTTACGCGCGAGCAGCAGGACGCGTTTGCCACCGCCAGCGTGCAGCGCGCCAAGGCGGCCACCGAGTCCGGTGCGTTCGCGGCCGAGATCGTGCCCGTCACCGTCAAGACCCGTGCGGGCGAGACCGTGGTGTCGGTGGACGAAGGCCCGGGCAAGGTCAAGCTCGAAAAGATCGCCACCTTGAAGCCCGCCTTCAAGAAGGACGGCACCATCACCGCCGCGTCCAGCTCCAGCATCAACGACGGCGCGGCCGCGCTGGTGATGATGCGCGAGTCCACCGCGAAGAAGCTGGGTTGCAAGCCCGTCGCCCGCATCGTGAGCCACGCCACCCATGCGCAGGAGCCCGAGTGGTTTGCCACCGCCCCCCTGGGCGCCACACAAAAGGCACTCACCAAGGCCGGCTGGCAAGTGGGCGACGTGCAGCTGTGGGAGATCAACGAAGCCTTTGCCGTGGTGCCCATGGCGTTGATGAAGGAATTGGACCTGCCCCATGACAAGGTCAACGTGAACGGTGGCGCCTGCGCACTGGGCCACCCCATCGGCGCCAGCGGTGCGCGCATCATGGTCACGCTGATCCATGCCCTCAAGGCGCGCGGCCTGACCAAGGGCCTGGCCACGCTGTGCATCGGCGGTGGCGAGGCCACGGCCGTGGCGCTGGAACTCGTCTGAGGCCGCTGGCTGGAGATGGGATGATCCCCGACTTTGTACAAGGACCGCGATGACCACTCCCTCTCCCGCCATCGGCGCCTTCTGGCGCGCGTTTTCGGATGCCCAGGCATCGCTCCAGAACCTGCCGCTGCGCGAGCGCGTGGGGGCGGCCAATGCGCTGATAGATCAGCACCTGGAAGGCCTGGCGCTGGAGATGTCCGGCGACGATGCCGATGCCGTGGTGGACCTCATCGTCACGGCCCACGGCAGCATCGAGCGGTTTCCGTTGCTGGCGCAGGTGGTGGCGGCCGCACCCGCGCTGCCGCACTACCGCGTGCGTGCGTTTCGCGAGCGCACCACGCAGCCGGACTTTCCCATCGGCATGGAAGGCTTTGAGCTGGCCACGTCCGACGTGCTGGTGGCGCTGGAGCAGGACGGCGGGCAGGCGGCGCTGGAGATCCGCTTTGGCCGCGAGATCCCCAGCGACTACCAGGACCATGCGCGCAACATGGCATTCATCATGCTCGACCATGTGCTGGGCGAGTACGACTTTGCCGTGAAGGTGGGCGCAGTGGACTTTGTGGGCGAGCCCGGCGACACCCACACGCCTTGGGTGCCGCTGAGCCAGCTGCCCCCGGTGTTCGACCGCTACTGGACCGACACCCTGGGCCACACCGGCCACTTTCCCACGGGCGATGCCGAATGGGACGGGCTGGAACTGCAGTTTGACTGCCCCATCGACGAGGACGGCAACGAACTGCCCGCTGACGACATCGACAGCGAAGACGCGCCCGAGACCGGCGTGGTCATGGTCAACACCAGTGCCAACGCTGTGGCCATGCGGGCCGACCTGGCCTATGCCCTCACCGTGGACCTGGCGGTGCCCGACAGCGACACACTGACTGCCGTGCAAGACCTGCACGAGCAAGCCGCCACGCTGCTCCAAGTGCCGCAGCTGGGCATTCTGGTGCTGACGCTGATGCGCGCGGGCCGCCGGCAGGCGCTGTACTACGTGAGCGACGAGCAACTGGCCAAACAGACGCTGGCGCCCCTGCTGCTGCGCGACGAGGCGGCATCGCTGGAGCTGAAGGTGGCGTACGACCCCGCGTGGTCGGGCTATTTCGAGTACGCCGGATACCTGTCTGCCTGAGTGGGTGTCGCTGTTTTGTTTACTCCTGAATTGATAGCTGTTGGCGAATGATTCACTAGCGCTTGCGGCATATTGGGCTTGAAAATGAACTCCATACTCGTGATGGGCGCGTCCCGGGGCATCGGCCTGGAGCTGGTGCGCCAGTACACCGATGCCGGGCGCCGCGTGATCGCCACCGTGCGCGACGACGCCGGCCGCGAGCGCGTGCTGGCGCTGGGCGCCGAGGTACTCACCGTGGATGTGGCCAATCCCGCCAGCGTGAGCGGTCTGGCCTGGCAGCTTGACGGCGAAAAGCTGGACCTGGCGCTGTATGTGGCCGGTGTCATCCGCCGCCCCAACGCGCTCACCCCACCCACGCAGCAAGACTTTGATGCCGTCATGCACACCAACGTGCTGGGCGCCATGCAGGCCATTCCGCAGGTGGCGCCCCTGGTGGTGGAGGCGGGCGGCGTGTTTGCGTTTCTGTCCTCGTCCATGTCGCAGATCGGCAGCGTGCCGAACAGTGGCTCGTGGCTGTACCGCACCAGCAAGGCCGCGCTGAACATGGCCGTGGCCGCCGCGCAGCACGACTACCCCGACGCCACGCTGGTCACCATCGACCCCGGCTGGGTGCAGACCGACATGGGCGGCGGCGGTGCGCCGCTGACGGTCGAAGACAGTGTGCGCGGCCTGCGCAGCACGCTGGCCAGCGTGACCGCTGCCGACAAGGGCCGCCTGCTGCACCACGACGGCCGCCGCGCTGCCCACTGGTAGTCCGCAAGCCACTATGCCCCCGAATTTTTGAACAACGACTCTGGAGACACTCCCATGCTGCTGACCCAAGACCAGGAAATGATCCGCGACGCGGTGCGCGACTTTGCGCAAACCGAGCTGTGGCCGAATGCCGCACGCTGGGACAAGGAACACCACTTCCCCAAGGAGACTCACCAGGGCCTGGCCGCGCTGGGCGCGTATGGCATCTGCGTGCCCGAAGAGTTTGGCGGTGCCCACCTCGACTACCTCACGCTCGCGCTGGTGCTCGAAGAGATCGCCGCCGGTGATGGCGGCACCAGCACCGCCATCAGCGTGACCAATTGCCCGGTCAACGCCATCCTCATGCGCTACGGCAACGCGCAGCAAAAGCGCGACTGGCTCACGCCGCTGGCGCGTGGCGAAATGCTGGGCGCGTTTTGCCTGACCGAGCCACATGTGGGCTCCGACGCCTCCGCCCTGCGCACCACGGCAGTGAAGCAGGGCGACGAATACGTGATCAACGGGGTCAAGCAGTTCATCACCAGCGGCAAGAACGGCCATGTGGCCATCGTCATCGCCGTCACCGACAAGGGCGCGGGCAAGAAGGGCATGAGCGCGTTCCTCGTGTCCACCAGCAGCCCCGGCTACGTGGTGGCGCGGCTGGAAGACAAGCTGGGCCAGCACAGCAGCGACACGGCGCAGATCAACTTCGACAACTGCCGCGTCCCCGCCGAGAACCTCATCGGCGCCGAGGGCGAGGGCTACAAGATCGCCCTGGGCGCGCTCGAAGGCGGCCGCATCGGCATCGCCGCGCAGAGCGTGGGCATGGCGCGGAGCGCGTTCGACGCGGCGCTGGCGTATTCCAAAGAGCGCGAAAGCTTCGGCACCGCCATCTTCAACCACCAGGCCGTGGGTTTCCGCCTGGCCGACTGCGCCACGCAGATCGAGGCCGCGCGCCAGCTCATCTGGCACGCCGCCGCGCTGCGCGATGCCGGAAAGCCCTGCCTGAAGGAAGCCGCCATGGCCAAGCTGTTTGCCAGCGAGATGGCCGAGCGCGTGTGCAGCGCCGCCATCCAGACGCTGGGCGGCTACGGCGTGGTGAACGACTTCCCGGTGGAGCGCATCTACCGCGACGTGCGCGTGTGCCAGATCTACGAAGGCACGAGCGACGTGCAGAAGATCATCATCCAGCGCGCGCTGGCTTGAGCCTGCGAGTCAGGTTTCTCGGCCCGCCTTTTGCCAGCCTTTCAGGCGCAGCTCAAAAAACGCTCAGCCCCTGAGGCGCAACTCGCGCTCCAGCAGCGCCAGCCGCTCGGGCTCGGCGTGGTGCCGGGCCACCGGCTGCACGCTGGCAAACACGGTGCGCCCCATTTCGGCGCGCCCGCTCCAGGCCAAGGCCAGCGCGTAGTCGCAGGTGCACACGGCCAGTGAGGGCCAGGCGCCCGGGGCCTTGCGCACCAGCCCCAGAAATTGCTCACACGCCTTGCCCAGGTGGCTGGCGGCCTCGCCCGCCCGGGCCGGGTCGCGCAGCGCAATCATGCCCCGCACCCAGTCGATGAACGCTTGCCCGTGGGGTGGCAGCAGGGCGGGCTGCAGCGTGTCCAGCAGGCGCTGGGCTTCGTCGGTGTGGCCCGCGCGGGCCTCACCCAGGGCCAGGTCCAACTGCAAAGTGGGCTCTCCCGGCCGCTGAGCCATCAGCTCGCGCAGGCGGGCGGTAAAGCCCGCATGGTCGCCCGTGGCCAGGGGCAGGGTGTAGATGCGTGCCAGAAATTCGCCCTCATCTGCCGGGCGCATGGAGTGGATGCGCAGGCGCAGGATGGCGGCGTCCACCCCTTCGGCGCGCGCCTCGAACCAGGCCATGCGCACGGCGGCGTCCCAGGCGGGCTGCCGCAAGAACGCATGCCGTTCGGCCGCGCGGGCCAGCCGCTGGGCCAGCACGTCGAGGCGGGGCAGGTCGCCCGTGGCGTGCGCGTGCAGCATCTGCTGGTACGTGCGCTGAAACTGGTGCATGTAGGCAAACACGGCCAGGGGCGCCAGCATGGCCAGTACCAGAATCCCTTGCACCCATGGGCTCCACTGGCGCCACACGGCAAGCGCCACCAGGGCCGCGCACACCAGCAGCCAGGTACGGTTGTTGCGCAACAGCTGGCGCAGCGTGGTCCACAGGCCGAGGTTCTGCTGCGCTTCGATCTGGTCGCGCGCCAGCTGGCGCAGTGCCTTCACGTCCAGGGTGCCCAGTGCGTCGTCCGCCATCTCGGTCAATGCACGGGCATACAGACCCGAGGTGTGCAGCTGCACCTGGGTCAGCGGCGGTTGCTGCAGCGCTGCGATGGCCTGCAGGGCCTCTTCAGCTGTCTGGGCATGCACAAACCCCTCGGTGGGGCGGCCTTGGGCGTCTTGCGCCTGGTACAGCCAGCGGGGCTGGCCGGGCGGTGGGGGCGGGGTGGTCCCGGTGGTGGTCATGGCGTGGCTCCCTCCTGGTGTGATTTGCCAGCGTGTCGAGGTCGCCGGTCGTTGGCTGCGGATGGTAGGGGGCTGCGTGATCGCCGCGTGCAGCGGGCAGACGGGCGGTGCACCGCTGGCAGACGACCGGTGCCGTGATACCTGCCTTTGCCTGAGCAGGCCGCAGGCAACAACCGCACGTTCTGCGGCGGCTGGGGCTTCGAAAGACACCGGTAGGTGTACTACCGCGCTATTGGAAAGATAGCTGCCTGTGCTTATGGGAAAGGCACCGCGCTCTGGTCCTGCCGCCTGTTGCTGGGGGCCAGCCACTGCGCCAGCACAGCGTGCAGCTCGGCAGGGTTCACGGGCTTGCGCAGCACCAGGTAGCCCTCGTCTTCGGCGTCCCGCAAGGCGGGGGCGTCGAACTCGCCGCTGACCATCGCACCCCGGGCGGCAGGGCAGCGGGCCAGCAGCGTGCGCAGGATGTCAAAGCCGCTCTCGCCCGAGCGCAGTCGCTGGTCGCAGAAGATGGCATCTGGCACCATGCCTTCGTCCAGCCGGCCATGGGCTTCGGCCCCGGTGGTGGCATAGGCTGCCGTCACGCCCCAGGCTTCGAGCATGGCGCGCCAGGCCTTGAGCACCTGGGGGTCATCGTCCAGCACCAGGCACTGGCCCTGCAGCGGACGGTCCACGATGGACTGGCGGTGTGCCGCTGCGGGGGCGGTGGACGTGCCTGCATCGGGTGCCACATGGGCTGGCAGCCGCAGCCAGAAGCGCGAACCCTGTCCCGCCAGCGAACGTACGCCGTACGCCGCCCCCAACTGCTCGGCGCACCGCGCCACCACAGCCAAGCCCAGGCCGTGCCCCGCGTCGTCCATCTGGTCGGCCCGCGCTCCCCGGTAGTAGGGGCTGAACACCCGGGCCTGATCGGCGGGGGCGATGCCAATGCCCGTGTCCCGCACCTCCACCAGCCAGTCACCGCCGCGTGCGCGTGCGCTCACCAGCACCTTGCCCTGCGGTGTGTAGCGGATGGCGTTCTGCACCAGGTTCGCCAGCGCCTGGCGCAGCAGCACCGGCTCGGCCCATACGGTGGCGCCACGGCGCGGCAACCGCAGCCGCAGGGTCAGGCCGCCGAGGCTGGCTTGCTCGCGGAAGAGGCGCACAACGTCCGCCAGCAGGGCGCCAAGGTCCACGGCGGCTTTGTGGCCCAGCGGCTGCCCCGACTCCAGGCGCGACAGGTCCAGCAGCGCATTGAACAGCTGGCTCATGGCCTGCATGCTGGTGCGCAGGTCGGCCACCAGCGGGCGCAGGACCGGGTCGGTATTGCGCAGGTTGATCGCCTCCACCATCAAGGACATGGCGTGCACGGGTTGGCGCAGGTCGTGGCTGGCGGTGGCGAGGAACAGGTTTTTCTCGGTCAGGGCGCCTTCCGCCTGGCGCCGGGCTTCGGCCAGGGCCTCGTTGGCAGTGCGCGTGCGGCGGTACAGCCAGAAGCTGGCGCCCGCTGCAAGCAGTGCCAGTGCCACCGCAGCCGCCAGTCCGATCTGCTGCATGCGGCGCACGCGCAGCTCGGCATCCTGCACCCGGTTGGCCTGCGCCAGCTGCTCGATCTGGCGCTGCCGTTCAGCGCTGTCAAAGCGCTCCTGCAAGGTCGTCACGGCCTGGTCGCGCTCGGCATGGAACAGCTCCTTGGCCAGCGCCTGCTGCTTGCGGGTGGTGGCCATGGCCTCGCGGTACAGGCCGGCTTGCTCGTACATGCGCGACAGCTCGCCCAGCAACTGCTCTTCCATGGGCAGAGAGCCCGCTTCGTGCACAAACCGGATGCCCGCCTCCACCTCATGCACGCCGGCCGCAATGCGGCCCTGGCCCATGAGTGCAAAGCCCAGATTGGCCTGCGCCATTGCGGCCCCGTTCAGCTCGTGTGCATTGCGGTACGCGGCCAGGGCCTCGCGCATCACGGGCTCGGCCGCGGCATACGCCTTGCGCTGCAGCAGGACGTCGCCCAGGTTGTTCAGCGCCGTGGCCTGGAGCCCGGTGAGCCCTCCAGCGCGGGCGATCTGCAAGGACTGCCGGTAGGCGGCCACGGCGGTGTCGAGGTTGCCCTGCACGTTTTCCACATTCCCTCGGTGCAGGTGCAGCCAGCCCTGCGCCTGCCGGGCGTCCAGCTTTGCGGCCAGGGGCAGCGTCTCGCGGATGGTTTGCAGCGCCCGCTCCGGGTTCTTCATGTCGAAGTGCAGCAGCTCCAGGTGGGTGCGCGACCGCAGCTCAGACGTGGCCGCCTGGCGTGGCAGCGTGCGCGAGAGTTCCAGGCTGCGCAGCAGGTGGGTCATCGCCGTTTCGAACTGGCCGTTGCCGCTGTGCAGGGCGCCCAGCGTCAGGTGGTAGAGCCAGCGCACCCAGGGGTCGGGTACGCGCTCGGCGGCGGCCGCTTCGCGCGCCAGTGCGTCCAGTCCGGCGCGTGTTTTTCCCGCCACGGCCAGTTGCCGGGCCTCGAAGCAGACAGCCAGCACCTGCGACGACGGATCTTTCTGCGCAGCGGCGAGCGCCTTCAGCTGCGCAATGCCCTCGGTCACCACCGTTGTCTGCCCGGTCTCGAAGGCCGCGTCTGTCAGCGCCGCCAAGTAAGTGCGCCGGGTCGCGGCATCGGCCGCGTTGGCAAAACGTGCCGCGGCGGCCTGCAGCGCCTGCACGGCTTCGGCGCTGTTGCGTTGCGACAGGTTTTGCAGCCGGTCCAGCTCGGCCAGGTCCGGGTTCAGTGCCTGCGCCCTTGCGGGCAATGCCGTCTGCAGGCACAAGGCCGCGACCAGCACCACAGCCCGGACGAGGCGCATCAGGGCAGCTCCAGCCGCCGCCCGCGCAGCAGGGTGATGGCCTCGACCCGTGTGCGCACCCGCAGCCGCTCCAGGATGCCCGTCACGTGCTCCTTCACGGTGCTCTCTGCAATATCCAGCTGCGATGCAATGCGCTTGTTGGGCAGTCCCTGCAGCACCAGCGCAAGGATCTGGCCCTGCCGCGCAGACAGGCCCAGCTCGGCCGGTGTCACCGGCAGGTCGCGGCTGCGCAGCGGCTGGCTGCCCGGATGACCCGGCTCAAACCAGACCAGCCCACTCAGCAAGGCCTCCACCGCCAGCCCGAAGGTTTCAGGCGCTGCTTGTTTGTGGATGAAGCCCTGCGCGCCTGCCTGCCGGGCCTGGTCCATCACGGCGGGGTCATCGTCGCCACTGATCACCGCGATGGGCATTCCGGGGCAGTGGTTGCGCACCTGGGCGATCAGGCCCACGGCGGCGCCTTCTGCCAGCCAGAAGTCGATGAGCGCGATGGCCGGTGTGCCCCGCGTGTCCACCCAGCGCAGAAGGTCGTTTGCCCCTGCGGCCACCACCACGTCCATCTGCGGCAGTCGGGCACGCAGGAATTCGGCCATGCCGTGTGCCACCAACGGATGGTCGTCAAGGATGAGCGCGTACTGAGAGGTGGAGGACATGCGGTGGTGGAGGGGGCGCAACCCGGCGGGATGCCGGTGCCAGAAGGTATGCCTGCGGGCAAATTCTGCCAAGTGTTCAGCAGGATGGGCGGCGCGCAAACCCTACTAGCGTAGGGTTTCGCACGGGATGGGGTGCTGCACAGAATCCGCGCTCCATTCACCATCACGAGGTTTCTGTTCATGACACGACAAGCCAGCGCAACGGGTGCCGGGCGCACCTGGCACTCTGCACGACCTATCTTCCGCTGGGCCCCCCTGGGCCTGGCTGCCGCCTTGCTGGTGGGCTGCGGCGGTGGTGATGACGACAACGGCACGCCTCCGCCCAGCGCTGGCGCATTCAGTATCGGCGGCGCGGTCAGCGGCCTGGGGGCTGGCAAAACGGTGACGCTGCAGAACGCCGGCAAGGACGACCTGACCGTGAATGCCAATGGCAACTTCGTGTTCGTCACGCGTCTGGACAGCGGCATTGCCTATGCCGTCACCGTGAAGACCCAGCCCAGCGGGCAGCGCTGCACGGTGACGGAAGGCACCGGCACGGCCACTGCCAACGTGAGCAACGTGCAGGTGCGCTGTGAAAACCTGGCGGCTGCCACCTACACGGTGGGCGGCTCGGTCAGCGGCCTGGCGGGTGGCGCCGTGGTGCTGCAGAACAACGGGCGCGACGATCTCTCGGTCTCCAGCAACGGCGGCTTCACGTTCGGCACGGCACTGGCGGGTGGCACGGCCTACGCCATCACGGTGCGCACGCAGCCTTCGGGCCAGAGCTGCACGGTGCGCAATGGAACGGGCACGGTAGGGGCGGCCAATGTGAGTTCGGTGGACGTGAGCTGCGCGACGGCGGCGCTGGGGCTGCCGGAGGGCGACTGGAAGCAGGAGCTGTGCGTGGTGGTGCGGCCAGGAACCTGGGGACGCTCGCTGTGGCGCATCACCCGCCAGAGCGACACCCGCGTGACGGGGCAGATTGGCGTGGTGACCTATGCCGACGCCAACTGTTCCGGCACGGGCACCGTCGCAGGTCCGCTGACCGATGTGGGCAATGTGGCGTTCGACCGCAACGGCAGCACGGCCACGCTGACCGCTTTCTGGGGGCTGTGGACCCAGCCGTCGGGCCTGACATCGCGCGCTGTCTGGGCACGCAAGGGGCCCCGCCTGTGCATCTTTGGCGATCAGATACCCACCGCGTTCCCGACGGCGGCCAGCGTGGAGAGCTACGTGGACACCGTTCTGCCCGCCAAGACCTGCTACACGCAAAACTGAGTGCTGGGGGCTGTACGGCCCCCCAACCAACCCAAAGCCCCCGCAGCGAAGTTGCTGCGGGGGCTTTTCTTTGCTCGGATGTGATCCGCTTTGTGTTGGAGCGCGCCCATTGCTGCAGGGCCACCCGCCCCGGTGTCCCCGGGGCATCCCTCAGGCTTCAGCGAGCGAGTTCCGCCGCCGTGGCCGCATCCAGCCGCCCGGATGTGGGCAGCCCTTTGTCCTTCTGAAAGGCGCGCAGCGCTGCCGTCGTCTTGCCGCCCATGGCG
The DNA here is from genome assembly GCF_025246485.1 of Acidovorax sp. K2F. Taxonomy (NCBI): domain Bacteria; kingdom Pseudomonadati; phylum Pseudomonadota; class Betaproteobacteria; order Burkholderiales; family Comamonadaceae; genus Acidovorax; species Acidovorax sp. K2F. The sequence continues at coordinate 97,667 of NZ_JAOBSQ010000052.1, read as the reverse complement.
CCATCGGGCGTGCCCGCGTTATAGCCCAGCTCGTTCAGGCGGGCCTGCGCATCGCGCAGCGAAAGTCCTGCGGTGGCTCCATTGTTTTGCGCGGCAGCACGCGCGGCCGATGTCTGCGAGGGCGGTGCGGCGCCGTCCACACTCAGCCGCCCGCCACCCCCCAGGCCCTGGCCCTTCACCGTCTGGGCGCGGTAGTTGCGCAGCGACTGCACCATCTGGTTGAACGCATCCATGAAAGCGGCCGCAATCACCTTGCCTTCGGCCGTGTTGGAGTAGCCGCCCATGCGCGCGCCGCCCGATCCGCCCAGCAGTTGCCCCATGGCGCCAAAGTCGGTCTTGGCGGCACTGCCTTCTGACGCCGCCACCTGCACACCGGATCGGTTGTCGATGAGCGTGAGCAGCGCGCTGGCCTCTTTGGTGTTCATGTTGCCGCCGATGGCTGCCAGCAGGCCCCCCGCACGGCCACCGACCAGGCCGCCCAGCGATGCGGAGGCACCGCCTGCGTTGTTGTTCTGGAACACGATTTCGGGCGACAGGCCATAGTCCGAGGCCACCATCTGCCCCTGGCCAAACTGGCTGCCCTGCCGCATTTCGCCCGACTGCATCAGCGCGCGCTCGCGCGTCATCGCGTTCATGCCGGCGGCGCCGCGCTCCACCACCACAAAGCAGTTGGACTGCTGTACCAGCAGACGCAGCAGGTTGGCCGTGGGCGGCAGGCGGTATTGGTCACGCAGGATGGTGTACCAGCCAGCCTGCTGGTTTTCAATCAGCGAGACGGTGCCCAGCGGGCTTTCGCAACGCTCCAGCGAGTCGCTGGCGCCGGTAGAGGCTCCGCCCGCAGCGCTGCCGGTGGCCACGGTCTTGGCATCGGCGCTGCCCATGCGCATGTTGGTGGTCTCGCAGCCGCTCAGTAGTGCAGCAGCGGCCACGGCAGCGCTGACTGCGCACAGGCGCAGCGGGGTGGTTGAACGGGGCGGGGTGGCAGCGGCACGCGCGCGCCGTTGCTGGACAGAAAGGGTGATAGTCATGGTGACGGATGTGGCCGCATGTGCAGCGAAAGGGAGGAACACAAAGTCCTGATCTTTCGCCGTGCAGCCAATCACCGGCAACCCGACAGAGGTAGGGTGCAAGGGGTGGCGCACCCGGCCCGGAGTGCGCCCCGCGCTTATCAGAACGGTCAGCTGCTGGACAGCGCCGCGCTCTGCAACTGCGCCAGCGTCACAAACTCCAGCGCGCGGGCATGAGTGCATTCCAGGATCACCGGCGGTGCCACACCCGCCTCGTAGGCTTCTTTCCAGCGCAGGGCGCACAGGCACCAGCGGTTGTTGGCCTTGAGTCCTGCAAACCGGTATTCGGGCCGGGGGGTGATGAGGTCATTGCCCCGCGACAGCGAGAAGTCCAGAAACGCCTGTGTCATGCGTGCGCAGATCACGTGGGTGCCGTGGTCGTGCTCGTCGGTGTTGCAGCAGCCATCGCGGTAGTAGCCGGTCAGTGGGTCGTAGGAGCAGGGCATCAGCATGGTGCCCAGAACGTTCAGTGCAGTCATATCGGGTCGCGTGTGTTGTGAGGGCCTATGGGGGGCGCAGATTGTTGGAGTGGGCGCGGGGCGGCTCAGCCCTCTTCGCCACGGCGGCGCAGCACCACAGTGATCTGCCCGTTGGTCTCGATGGTGGCGCGTTCCACTTCGTGCGCGTGCAGGCAGCCACCGGCGCGCAGTGCGGCCTCCACGTCGTCGCGGGTCAGCAGCTCCTTGCGCATCAGCGCCTGGTTCAGCTCGCCCTGGTGGATCAGCACCTGGGCCTTGCCGTCCACCCAGCGCCCGATGCGCGGGAAGTGGAACGCCAGCCGCGCCAGCGCCACATGCAGCAGCATCAGCGTGCTGGCAGAGATCAGTCCGCCCACGAGCGAGTTGTCGCCCGCGTTCATCGAGTTCTGCACCGCGTTCGACAGGATCAGCAGCAGGATCAGGTCAAACGGCTCGTACTGCCCTGTCTGCCGCTTGCCCGACAGGCGCATGAACACCAGCAAGAACAGATACACCACCACGCCGCGCAGCACAAACTCCCACCACGGCACACTCATTTGCCACATTGCAAGGTTCCTTGTTGGATGCTTGGGTGGGGCCAGTCTACGGCCTGCGGCTTGCCCCTCATTCGCTGAGCGAAAATCCCGGGCAATCCCCCGCACGGCTCCGGCACAGTGCGCCCTCATTGCAGTGGCGGCCGAGTGGGCCTCCTCTGCTGCCCCCATCGAAAGTACCGCCCCATGCAACGCCGCCAATTCCACCAAACCAGCCTCATGGGGGCGTTGCTGTGCGCCACTGCGCAGCACGCCTGGGCGCTGTCGCTGGGCGACCTCACCAATGCCGACGCCTCCAGCGGCCTCAAGGCCGCGCTGACCCAGGGCGCGCAGGCGGCGGTGTCGCTGCTGGGCCGCAACGACGGGTTTCTGGGCAACCCCAAGGTGCGCATCGGCCTGCCGGGCTACCTGGACGACGCGGCCAAGGTGATGAAGTCGCTGGGCCAGGGCAAGCGCATCGATGAGCTGGTGGTGTCCATCAACCGCGCCGCCGAAGCGGCCGTGCCCATGGGCAAGGACCTGCTGGTGGGCGCGGTGCAGAACATGACGGTGACCGATGCCAAGAACATCCTCACCGGCGGCGACAACTCGGTGACCGCCTTTTTTGCCGACAAGACGCGCACGCCACTGGGCCAGCGCTTTCTGCCGGTGGTGAACCAGGCCACCGAGAAAGTCGGCCTCACGCAGAAATACAACGCCTTCGCGGGCAAGGCCGCGAGTTTTGGCCTGCTGAAGGCCGAAGACGCCAACCTGGCGCAGTATGTCACCGGCAAGACGCTGGACGGCCTGTACCTCATGATCGGTGAGGAAGAGCGCAAGATCCGCCAGGACCCGGCCGCCGCCGGCAGCGCCATCGCGCGCAAGGTGTTTGGTGCCTTGCGCTGAAGGGCATCACGATGCCTTTGCCACAGCCTAACGACCCCTGCCCCTGCGGGCGCCTGGCGCCTGCGGGCCCGGGTGGCAGCAAGGGCAAAAGCGCAGCCCCCTTGCCCTTCGCCAGCTGTTGCGGCCGTTACCTGGCGGCACCTGGGTTGGATGCCATGGCCGCCCCCGATGCCGAAAGCCTCATGCGGTCGCGCTACACCGCCTTTGCGTGCGAGCGGGCCGACTACCTGCAGGCCACCTGGCATGCCAGCACGCGCCCGGCCACGCTCGACTTTGACGCGGGGGCCAAATGGCTCGGGCTGGACGTGCGCCGATACGTCGCCACCGACGCCGACCACGCCGTGGTCGAGTTTGTGGCCCGCTACCGTGTCGCCGGGCGCGCCGTGCGCCTGCACGAGACCAGCCGTTTTGTGCGCGAGGAGGGGCGCTGGTTCTATGTCGATGGAGATCTCCATGGCTGAAATTCAAGCCAAAACCACCCCAAGCGCTAGTGCAATATGTCTTGATAGCTATGAAATTTGAAGCAATCCTGTTTGACTGTGACGGCGTGCTGGTGGACAGCGAGCCCATCACCAACGGCGTGCTGCGCGACATGCTGGCCGAGGCCGGGTGGGTGCTGACGCCCGATGAGTGCATGCGCCTTTTCATCGGCAAGATGGTGCGCAGCGAGGCCGCGCGCATTGAGCACCACACGGGCCGTCCGCTGACCGACGAATGGATGTCGGCCTTCTACGCACGCCGCAACGCCGCACTGGAGGCGCAGCTCACCGCCATCGAGCACATCCACGGCGCTGTCGAGCGTGTGCACGCCCACCACGGCGGGCGCATTGCCTGTGCCTCGGGGGCCGACCGTTTCAAGATCGAGATGCAGCTGGCCAAGGTGGGCCTGGCGCCGTACTTTGCGGGCCGCATCTTCAGCGGCCACGAAATGCCCGCCACCAAGCCCGCGCCCGATGTGTACCTTGCCGCCGCTGCAGCGCTGCAGGCAGCGCCCACGCGCTGTGCGGTGGTCGAAGACACCGTGACCGGCGTCACCGCCGGTGTGGCTGCCGGGGCCACCGTGTTTGCCTACGCCCCGCTGGACGATGGGGCCGCGCTGCGGGCGGCAGGTGCGCAGCACGTGTTTCGCAGCATGGCCGAGCTGCCCGGCTTGCTCGGCTGCTGACACGGGTGCACAGAAAAAAGGGACATGGCGATGAACACCTTTGCGCGGGTCATGAAGCACACGGTACTGGCTGCCGCCCTGGCGCTGCTGGCGGGCTGTTCGTCGGTCAAACCCTGGATCAACGAACCCCTGCCTGCGGGCGATCAGAACATCCCTGTGCGCAAGTCCGAGCGCGACCCGACCATCCTCGTGGCCGTCACGCTGTCAGGCGGCGGGGCGCGAGCCGCCGCGTTTGGCTATGGCGTGCTGACCGAGCTGCAGCAGACGCGGTTTGTGTGGAACGGCAACCCCACCACCTTGCTGGACGCCACCGACGTGGTCAGCGGCGTGTCGGGCGGCAGCATTGTGGCGGCCTACTTTGCGGCGCATGGCATCGAAGGGCTGCCACGCTTTGAACAGGACTTTCTGCGCCAGAACTTCCAGAACAGCCTCATCACCCAGGCGCTGCGCCCGGGCAATCTGATCGACCTGACCTCCCCCTGGCTGGGCCGCACCCACCTGCTGGCACGGCGGCTGGACGAGCTGTATGGCGGCCTCACCTTTGGCGACGTGGAGCGGCGCCCGCGCCACCCGCAGCTGTTCATCACCGCCACCGACATGTCGCTGGGCACCGGCTTTGAGTTCACCTGGGAGCAGTTTTCGCTGATCTGCTCAGACCTGCGCAAGGTGCCGCTGTCGTTCGCCGTGGCGGCCTCGTCGGCGGTGCCGCTGCTGCTGAGCCCGATGACGCTCAAGAACTACGCCGACCAGTGCCCCGATCGTCCCTCCCCATCGGTCGCCGCGGCGGCGACGGGCGACTACCGCGTGCGGCTCAATCGCGCCCATGAACTGAGCTATGTGGATGCGCAGCGCAAGCCCTACATCCATCTGGTCGATGGCGGCCTGGCCGACAACCTGGGGGTGCAGCGCCTGCTGGACCGTGCCCTGGCCAATGGCGGCCTGCGCCAGACCTTCAGCGAGGTCGGCATACCGCCTGCCACCATCCGCAAGCTGGTGCTGATCACGGTAAACGCCGAGCGCGATCCCTCGGTCAACATCGACATGAGCGACAAGGTGCCCAACATGGCGCAGGTGGTGGACGCCCTGCTGTTCGGCACCGGCGCCCGCGCCACGCGCGAGACGCAAGAGTTCTTGCGCGACATCACACGCCAATGGCAGCGCTCGCTGGCGTCAGGCCCCACCAGCGCCAACGACGTGTTCGCGCCCGACGCGGAGATCCACGTCATCCCCGTCAACCTGCGCGACGCCCCCGACGACATCGCACGCCGCCGCCTGCTGCAGGTGCCCACGGCGTTTTCGATCACGTCGGAAGAAGTCACCGACCTCATCGAGGCGGGCGGCAGCGTGCTGCGCCACTCGCCCGAGTTCCGGGCGCTGGTGCAATCGCTGCTCAGCCCCGATCCCCATGCGCCGCATGCACCGCCAGCGGGGCTGCAGGCCAAGGACTGAGGGCGCGCGCTCAGGGGCTCTTGACGGCGCTCAGGGCCGCGTATCCGGCGCCGGGGTTGTGGGCACGCCCTGCTCCTCGGCAGCCCGCACCTGCGCCGCCATGGCACGCTGGTAGCCGGGCCGCTGCTGCAGCCGCTGCCAATAGGCCTGCGTGGCCAGGCCAAACTGCACATCCAGCCCCAGGTGCTGCGCCAGCAGCAGCGCATACCCCACCGCCACATCCGCCGCCGTGAAGCGGCCCGCGCACAGATGGTCGCTGCGGCCGTGGGTCAGGGACGTCTCTACGGCGCGCAGCCGGGCAAGGAACCAGCGGCTGTAGTCCTCCACCACCTGCGGCTGCTGCCGCTCCGCAGGCTCAAAGCGGCCATAGCGCAGCACCAGCGTCTGCGGAAAGGTCAGCGTGGCATCGCTCATGTGCAGCCAGTTCAGGTAGGCACCATACGCCGGGTGCGTGGGCGCCACGTCCAGCCCCGCATCCGGGTGTGTGGCCGCGAGGTACTGGCACATCGCGGCGGATTCGGTCATGCGGACATCGCCTTGCACCAGCAGCGGCACGGTGCCCAGCGGGTTCTCGTCCAGAAACCACCGCGCCTTGGCACGCGGCGGGAAGGGCAACATGTGGAGCTGGTAGGGCAGTTGCAGCTCTTCGAACATCCACAGGGGGCGGAAGGAGCGGGCGCTGACGCAGTGGTGGAGATGGAGCATGAAGGCAAGCGGCAAGAGGGCGGGCGGGAGCGCTAGTCAGTGTAGTGGTGGCTGGCTGCGGACGCAGCCCCGTGGCAGCCATGCAGGGTGCAGATCGCGTCATTGGGCAACGTCCTGTCACGCTGGGCTCGCTTGGCGCCGAAACTCCGCCGGCGACTGCCCTGTCCACCCCCGGAACGCCCGGATAAAACTCTTCTCGTTCTCGAAACCCGCCGCCTCGGCCACCTGCTTGATCGGTCGCTGCGTGCGGTGCAGCAGCTCCACCGCGCGGGTGCGGCGCACCTCGTCTTTCAGGCCCTGCAGCGTGGCGCCTTCTTCCTTCAATTGCCGGTGCAGTGTGCGTGGCGATACATGCAGCAGCGCGGCGAGTGATTCGGCGCTGTGCTGGGGCAGGGCGTGGGCGGGCTGGCCGGGCAGGGGGGCGGCCAGCAACTGGCGTACGCGCTGCACCAGCAGGCGGTCGCGGCGGTAGTGCAGCACGGTCAGGGGCAGGGCGTGCTGCAGCATCTGGCGCAGGGCCTGTTCGTCGCGGCGCAGGGGCAGGTGCAGGTAGCGGGCGTCGAAGTGGATGGCGGTGCGTGGTGCGTGGAAGGTGACGGGGCCGCGGAACAGCACGGCATACGCATCGGCGTGCGGCGGTGCGTCAAACGCAAATTCGGCAGCGATGAGGGGGATGCGCGAGTCCACCATCCAGCAGGCCAGGCCGTGCGCGTTGCGCAATACGGAGACTAGGCAGAACTCGCGCAGGGCACCCAGGTCGCGGGCCTCGGTGATGGCCAGGGTGGCGGTGTCGCCCTGAGTGGTGAGGTGCAGCGCAATGTCGTCCGCCAGCAGACCGTGGTGGCGGCACCAGCGGGCCAGGGCCACTTGCAGCGTGGGCGAGCTGATGCTGGCGCGCGCCAGCATGCCGTAGCTGCCCCAGGGAAGGCGGCGGCTGAACCACCCCAGGGCTTCGTCGTCCAGCTCCTGCATGGCGGCGTCGGAGATCTGCTCCATCTGCCAGGCGGTGATGCGGGCGGTGTCGTCATGCAGCAGTTGCGGCGCAATCTGTGCCTGGGCCAGGGCCTGGTCGGGGCTCTTGCCGCGCGCTTCGTAGGCCAGGACAATGGCCCGCACGAACGCTATAGGCGTGGCCGCAGGTGCGATGGGCGTGGAGGAGGGGGCTTTAGCGAGTGCGGGCAGGCGGGGAGCGGGTGGGGCGGGCGGTTTCACGCCACAGAGTGTGCCAGCCGTGGCACGATTTGCAACCATTGTGGCAACCCGGCCGGGGCGTGGGCTTCTATGCTTGCCCAAGCTTGCTAATTGCCCGCCCGCCGTGCGCGTTCTGCCTGCGCTGGCCGGATGACCGAGGAGACAAACCCGTGATGACTGCAGCCGCAACACAATCCGCACCGCTGGTGGAGAGCTACGCCCGTGGCGCCACCGATGTTCCCCTGATCGAGAAGACCATCGGCGCCTTTTTTGCCGACATGGTGGCCCGCCAGCCCGAGCGCGAGGCGCTGGTCAGCGTGCACCAGGGCCGCCGCTACACCTACGCTCAGTTGCAGGCTGAAGCCCACCGCTTGGCCAGCGCGCTGCTGGGCATGGGGCTCACCCCCGGAGACCGGGTGGGCATCTGGTCGCACAACAATGCCGAATGGGTGCTGATGCAGCTGGCCACCGCCCAGGTGGGCCTGGTGCTGGTCAACATCAACCCGGCCTACCGCACGTCTGAGGTGGAATACGCGCTCAACAAGGTGGGCTGCAAGCTGCTGGTGACCATGGCCCGCTTCAAGACCAGCGACTACCTGGGCATGCTGCGCGAGCTGGCACCCGAGTGGCACCACCAGCAGCCGGGCCAGCTGGGCTCCGTGAAGCTGCCCCACCTGAACACCGTGGTGTGGATCGACGACGGGGCGGGGCAGGGCGCCGACGAACCGGGTCTGATGCGTTTCACCGATTTGATGGCACGCGGCAACGCGGCCGACCCGCGCCTGGCGCAGATCGCCGCCGCGCTCAAGGCCACCGACCCCATCAACATCCAGTTCACCAGCGGCACCACGGGCTTCCCCAAGGGGGCCACGCTCACGCACCGCAATATCCTGAACAACGGCTTCTTCATTGGCGAATGCATGAAGCTCACGCTCGAAGACCGGCTGTGCATCCCCGTGCCGCTGTACCACTGCTTTGGCATGGTCCTGGGCAACCTGGCCTGCCTCACGCATGGCTCTGCCATCGTGTACCCCAATGACGGATTCGACCCGATCACCGTGCTGCAGACGGTGCAGGACGAGCGCTGCACCGGCCTGCACGGCGTGCCCACCATGTTCATCGCCGAGCTGGACCACCCGCGTTTCGCCGAGTTCAACCTCAGCACCCTGCGCACCGGCATCATGGCGGGATCGCCCTGCCCCACCGAGGTGATGAAGCGCGTGGTGGAGCAGATGAACCTGCGCGAAATCACCATCGCCTACGGCATGACCGAGACCAGCCCCGTGAGCTGCCAAAGCAGCACCGACACGCCGCTGGACAAGCGCGTATCGACCGTGGGCCAGGTGCAGCCGCACCTGGAGGTGAAGATCGTGGACCCTGACACGGGCGCCATCGTGCCCATCGGCCAGCGCGGCGAGTTCTGCACCAAGGGCTATTCCGTCATGCACGGCTACTGGGGCGATGAGGCCAAGACCCGCGAGGCCATCGACGACGGCGGCTGGATGCACACCGGCGACCTGGCCACCATGGATGCCGAGGGCTACGTGAACATCGTCGGCCGCATCAAGGACATGGTGATCCGTGGCGGCGAAAACATTTACCCGCGCGAGATCGAAGAATTTTTGTACCGCCACCCGCAGGTGCAGGACGTGCAGGTGGTGGGCGTGCCCGACCAGAAGTACGGCGAAGAACTCTGTGCCTGGATCGTCGCCAAGCCCGGCACGCGGCCCACCGAGGACGACGTCCGCGCCTTCTGCAAGGGCCAGATTGCGCACTACAAGGTGCCGCGCTACATCCGCTTTGTCACCAGCTTTCCAATGACGGTGACGGGCAAGATCCAGAAGTTCAAGATCCGCGACGAGATGAAGGACCAGCTGGGCCTGGAAGAACAGAAAACCGCTTGAAAGAGCCACAACGTATGACCATTCTCGACACCCAACTCAATGCCCGCTCGGCGGACTTTCTGGCCAATGCCGCCGCCATGCGCACACTGGTGGATGACCTGCGCGCGCAGCTCGACAAGGTTGCCCAGGGCGGCGGTGAGGCGGCCCGCGCCAAGCACACGGCGCGGGGCAAGCTGCTGCCGCGCGAGCGCGTGCAGATGCTGCTGGACCCGGGAACGCCGTTCCTCGAACTGGCGCCGCTGGCCGCGCTCAACATGTACAACAACGACGCGCCCAGCGCGGGGCTCATTGCGGGCGTTGGCCGCGTGAGCGGCGTGGACTGCATGATCGTGTGCAACGACGCCACGGTGAAAGGCGGCACCTACTACCCGCTCACCGTCAAGAAGCACTTGCGCGCGCAGGAAGTGGCGCAGCAGAACCACCTGCCCTGCATCTACCTGGTGGACTCCGGCGGCGCCAACCTGCCCAATCAGGACGAAGTCTTTCCTGACCGCGACCACTTCGGCCGCATCTTCTTCAACCAGGCCAACATGAGCGCCATGGGCATCAGCCAGATTGCGGTGGTGATGGGCTCGTGCACGGCGGGCGGCGCCTATGTGCCTGCGATGAGCGACGAGTCCATCATCGTCAAAAACCAGGGCACCATCTTTTTGGGTGGCCCGCCGCTGGTCAAGGCCGCGACGGGCGAGGTCGTGACGGCCGAAGACCTTGGCGGCGGTGACGTGCACACCCGCCTGTCGGGTGTGGCCGACCACTTGGCGCAGAACGACATGCACGCGCTGCAACTGGCACGCAATGCAGTGCGCAATTTGAATAAAAACAAGCCGCAGGCGCCCGCAGATCATGCACCGGTAGCTCCTAAATTCGCAGCAGAAGAGCTGTACGGCGTGATCCCCGTGGACACGCGCAAGCCGTTCGATGTGCGCGAGATCATTGCGCGCATCGTGGACGGCAGCGAGTTCGACGAGTTCAAGGCGCGCTACGGCACCACGCTGGTAACGGGCTTTGCACGCATCGAAGGGATGATGGTCGGCATCATCGCCAACAACGGCATCCTGTTCAGCGAGTCGGCGCTCAAGGGTGCGCACTTCATCGAGCTGTGCTGCCAGCGCAAGATCCCGCTGGTGTTCCTGCAGAACATCACCGGCTTCATGGTGGGCCGCAAGTACGAGAACGAAGGCATCGCCCGCAACGGCGCCAAGATGGTGACGGCCGTGGCCACGGCCAGCGTGCCCAAGTTCACCATCATCATCGGCGGCAGCTTTGGCGCAGGCAACTATGGCATGTGCGGCCGCGCGTACTCGCCCCGCTTCCTGTGGATGTGGCCCAACGCGCGCATCAGCGTGATGGGCGGCGAGCAGGCCGCAGGCGTGCTGGCCACGGTGAAGCGCGACGGCATCGAAGGCAAGGGCGGCCAGTGGAGCATGGAGGAGGAGGAAGCCTTCAAGGCCCCCATCCGCCGTCAATACGAAGACCAGGGCCACCCCTACTACGCCACTGCGCGCTTGTGGGACGACGGCGTGATCGACCCGGCCGACACCCGCCGTGTGCTGGCGCTGGGGCTGGCCGCCACGCGCAATGCGCCGATCGAAGACACCAAGTTCGGCCTGTTCCGCATGTAAGGGGCTGCAGAGATGCGCGTGTCTTGTGGACTGTCTTGGGGTGTGGCGTTGGCGGTGCTGGCCAGTGCCGCGCATGCACGGGTGGTGGAGGAGCAGATCCATGTTCCCGTGCAGGTCAAAAACCCCTGGGGCAAGCAGATCGCCCAAGACATCCGCGTGACGGTCTGGTCCGACGACACCAACCCCCGGCCCGCGCCGATTGCACTCATCAACCACGGTCGCGCACCGGATGCGCAAGGCCGGGCCAGCCTGGGGCGGGCGCGTTATACCGATGCATCGCGTTACCTGCTGCGCCGTGGATTTGTGGTGGCCGTGCCGACCCGCGTGGGCTATGGCGTGAGCGGTGGCGAAGACGTGGAGGACACGGGGGCTTGCAACAACCGCAACTACGCGCCAGGGTTCGACGCCGCAGCCGTGCAAATCCTGGCCGCCCTGAACGCCGTGCGCCAGCGGCCGGACGTTGCACCCGACAGGGTGTTGGTGGTCGGGCAGTCGTTCGGTGGCGCCAGCACCGTGGCCCTGGCTGCGATGAATCCGCCCGGAGTGGTTGCGGCCGTCAACTTTGCAGGCGGCAGTGGCGGCGACCCTAAGGGCCGGCCCCAGAATCCCTGCTCGCAGCCAGCGCTGGAGCGCACTTTTCAGGCCTACGGTGCGCAGGCCAAGGTGCCCATGCTGTGGATCTACACCGAAAATGACATGTACTTCGGCCCCCAGTTGCCACGCCAGTGGCACGCTGCGTTCACCAAGGCGGGCGGCAAGGCGAGCTTTGTGCAGTTGCCGCCCCATGGCGAGGACGGGCATTCCCTCTTCACGCGTTTCCCGCAGGTGTGGCAGCCCGCAGTGTCCGAGTTTCTGGATGCGAACGGATTTCCCGCCGCCGTTGCGCGTTGACTTGTCTGCCATGACGTTCGCCATCTACCTCTCTCCTCGCAAGGCCTTCGCCGCGTTGGCTCTTGTTGTCGCCTGCGTTGGCGTCTGCACTGGCGCCGCATGGGCCCAGTCGCCCCCTGGAGAGCCTGCGGCGCTGCACCAGGTGGAGTTACCTTTGCCTTCGGGTACCGTGCTGCGTGCCCATTGGTGGCCAGCGCCCCAGCCATCATCCGCGCAGGCCAATGCGTCTGTACAGCCGGCCGTTCTGGCGCTGCATGGCTGTGGAGGCCTGTTTGCCAAGGCGGGTGTGCTGTCTTCCCGCTACCGTGAAACGGCCGAAACGCTGCACGCCGCAGGCTATGCCGTGCTGATGCCGGACAGTTTCGGATCGCGCGGGCTGCGTGATGTGTGCCAGACCCGTTACAGCGACCGCAGCCTGAACGTGAACGACCGCGTGCAAGACGCGCGCGCTGCCCTGGTGTGGCTGGCCGCACAGCCCGGCGTGGATGCGCGGCACATCGGCGTGATGGGCTGGTCCAACGGCGGCACCACCACGTTGAACTTGCTGGTGCAGCGGCTCATCCACCCGCGCGAGGGCGAGCCGACACTGGCCGGTGCGGCGGTCTTCTACCCCGGCTGCGGGCCCCTGCTCAAACACCAGGCCGTGGCAGAAAGTGTTCCGCTGCTGATGCAGCTGGGTGCGCTGGACGACTGGACCCCAGCCCAACCCTGCGTGGACTGGGCCGGCACGCTGAAGGCCCGCGCTGGCAGCGACGTGACGGTGCACGTGTACGAAAGCAGCTACCACGGCTTTGATGGCACCGCGCCCTTGCGCCTGCGCGGCGATGTGCCCAATGGCACGTCGGCCCATGGTGTGCACCAGGGCGGAAACCCCACAGCGCGCGTTCAGTCGCTGGCCGCGCTGCAATCCTTCTGGAAACGGGTGCTGGGCACCCCGACCGCGCCATGAACGCCACCGACCATTTCACCCAACTCGCACGCTACAACCAGTGGGCCACTGCTCGCCTGCTCGACGCAGTGGCGGAGGTACCAGGGGACGACTACCGGCGCGATGTGGGCCTGTTCTTCAAAAGTATCCACGGCACGCTCAACCACCTGCTGGTGGGCGAGCACCATCTGTGGTTCGTGCGCTTTGCCGAAGGCACCTCGCCCAAGGTGGCGCTGGACGCCGAGCTGGAACCCGACCGCGCGCAACTCGATGCCCGCCTGCGCGAAGGAGCGGCTCGCTGGGCACCGCTGATAGCTTCGTTCGCTCCTGGTCGTTGGAGCGGCACGCTCGACTACACCACCATGCGTGGCACGGCGGCATCGCTGCCGTTTGCGGCCACGCTGGCGCACGTGTTCAACCACGGAACGCACCACCGGGGTCAGATCACTGCGGCATTGACCGCGCTGGGCCAGCCCTGTCCCGAGCTGGACTTCGTCTACTTTCTGCAAAACCCGTCCAAGCCATGAGCAGCCAGAACCTTTCCATCACCCAAACCGGCGCCGTGGCGCGCATCACGCTCACGCAGCCTGAGATTCGCAACGCCTTCAGCGATGAGGTCATTGCCGAGATCACCGCCGCCTTCAAAGATGTGGGTGGGCGTGCCGATGTGCGTGCCGTGGTGCTCGCCGCAGAAGGCCCTGCCTTTTGCGCCGGTGCCAACCTCAACTGGATGCGCCGCATGGCCGACTACACGCGCGACGAAAACATCGCCGATGCAGGCAAGCTGGCCGAGATGCTGCGCGTGATCTACGAATGCCCCAAGCCCACGATTGCTCGCGTGCAGGGCGATGTATATGCAGGCGGCATGGGCTTGGTGGCCGCGTGCGACATGGCCGTGGCCGTGGACACGGCAGGCTTTTGCCTCAGCGAGGTGAAGCTGGGGCTCATCCCCGCCACCATCAGCCCCTATGTGATCCGTGCCATGGGCGCACGTGCTGCGCACCGGTACTTCCTCACCGCTGAGCGTTTTGGTGCGGCCGAAGCCTTGCGCATTGGCTTTGTGCATGAGGTCGTGGTGGCTGACCAGCTCGACGCCAAAGTGGACGAACTGCTCAAGGCCCTGACCAGCGCCAGCCCCAACGCTGTGCGCGTCTGCAAGAAGCTGGTGATGGATGTGGCAGAGCGGGAGATCAACGCGGGCCTCATCGCCGCCACGGTGCAGGGCATTGCCGACATCCGCGCCAGCGATGAGGGCAAGGAAGGCGTGCAGTCCTTCCTCAACAAGCGCAAACCCGCCTGGTTGGGCTGATCAGTACAAGCAGGCTATGGACACCCTCTGGTTCAACATCGTGCAGTGGCTCCACACGCTGGGGCTGCATGTGGATGGCGGCACCGCGCGCGCCGTGGGCGACGCGGCAGCCACAGCAACTGCGAAGCTCGACATGCCCAGCCTGCTGGCGCTGGCCGCCGCACTGGGCTGGGCCAGCGGGTTCCGGCTGTATGCCGTGGTGTTCCTGGTCGGCATGATGGGCGTGCTGGGCTGGATGCCCCTGCCGCCAGGCCTGGCCATGCTGCAGCACCCGCTGGTGCTGATGGTCAGCGGCTTCATGCTGATGGTGGAGTTTTTTGCCGACAAGGTGCCCTGGGTGGACAGCGCCTGGGATGCCATCCATGCCTTCATCCGCGTACCTGCGGGTGCTGCGTTGGCCTACGGCGTGTTCGGTGCCGACAACGCGACCATGGCCGTGGTGGCGGGACTGCTGGGCGGCTCGCTCTCTGCCACGGCCTTGGCCACCAAGATGACCACCCGCGCTGCCGTGAACACCTCGCCCGAGCCGTTTTCCAACTGGGGGCTGTCGTTCTTTGAAGACGGCCTGGTCGTGGCCGTGGTCTGGCTGGCCACGCAGCACCCGGTGGCCTTTGGCATCGCGCTGGTGGTGATGGTGGCGGTGTCGGTGCTGCTGCTGGTGGTGCTGTTCAAGTTTCTGCGCGCCGTCGTGCGGCGCTTGTCCTCTTTCTTTTCTGGTTCTGCCAAGGTGGCTTAAACATGTTCAACAAGATCCTTATTGCAAACCGTGGCGAGATCGCTTGCCGTGTCGCAGCGACCGCCAAGCGCCTGGGCGTGAAAACCGTCGCCGTGTACTCCGACGCCGACGCCGACGCTAAACACGTGGCCGTGTGCGACGAGGCCGTGCACATCGGCGGCAGCGCACCCAAGGACAGCTACCTGCGCTGGGAGCGCATCATTGAAGCGGCCAAGGCCACGGGCGCGCAGGCCATCCACCCTGGCTACGGTTTTCTGAGCGAGAACGAAGACTTCGCCAAGGCCTGTGCCGACGCGGGCCTGGTTTTCATTGGCCCCCCCGCCAGCGCCATCAATGCCATGGGGCTGAAGGCCGAGTCCAAGCGCCTCATGGAGCAGGCACAGGTGCCCCTGGTTCCCGGCTACCACGGTGCTGACCAGGACCCGGCGCTGCTGCAACGCGAGGCGGACCGTATTGGCTATCCCGTGCTCATCAAGGCCAGCGCCGGCGGCGGCGGCAAAGGCATGCGCGCCGTGGACAAGGCCGAGGACTTTGCGGCGGCGCTCGACTCCTGCAAGCGCGAGGCCATCAACAGCTTTGGTGACGACGCGGTGCTGGTCGAAAAGTACGTGCAGCGCCCGCGCCACATTGAGATCCAGGTGTTTGGCGATACGCACGGCAACTGCGTGTACTTGTTCGAGCGCGATTGCTCCGTGCAGCGCCGCCACCAGAAGGTGCTGGAAGAAGCGCCTGCGCCGGGCATGACGCCCGAGCTGCGCGCTCGCATGGGCGAGGCCGCTGTGGCCGCCGCCAAGGCTGTGAACTACGTGGGCGCGGGCACGGTGGAGTTCATCGTCGAGCAGCCCGGCGGCTACGACGCCCCCGAGCAGATGAAGTTCTACTTCATGGAGATGAACACCCGCCTGCAGGTGGAGCACCCTGTGACCGAGGCGATCACCGGCCTCGACCTGGTGGAGTGGCAGCTGCGTGTAGCGTCGGGCGAGCCCTTGCCGCTCCAGCAGCAAGACCTGCGCATCACAGGCCACGCCATCGAGGCCCGCATCTGTGCCGAGAACCCGGACAACAACTTCCTGCCCGCGACCGGTGCGCTCAATGTGTATGCGCTGCCCGATTGCGTGACGTTTGAAAGAGGCGCGGTGCGCGTGGATTCCGGCGTGCGACAGGGCGATGCGATCAGCCCGTTCTACGACTCCATGGTGGCCAAGCTCATCGTGCACGGCGACACGCGCGAACAGGCGTTGGCGCGGCTGGACGAGGCGCTGGCCCAGACCCACATCGTGGGCCTGGCAACCAACGTGCAGTTTTTGCGCCGCGTGGCACGCACCGATGCGTTTGCCCGCGCCAAGCTGGACACGGCGCTGATCCCGCGTGAGCAGGCTGTGTTGTTCCACCAGGAACCCGTGGGCTTGCCCCTGGCCGCTGCGGCGGCCGTGGCGCAGGCCTTGCTGAATGAGCGCACGAGCGAGGGCGTGGACCCGTTCAGCCGCCGCGACGGCTTTCACACGCATGGCGTGGTGCAGCGCCGGTTTGAATTTGAATTTGGCGGTGAACACGCCAAGGCGCTGCTGACTTACGAGCGCGGTGGCGGCTTGCACTTGAAGGTGGGCGAGGGCGACGCTGCCGTGTCCGGTTCGTTGGTCTTTGGCGCAGCGCCCCAGGGCGCCATCGAGTTGCAGTTCGCCGGCCAGCGCACGCGCGCTGCAGTGTACGCGCAGGGCGAGGTGGACCATGTGTTCACCCCGCTGGGCGCCACGCAGATCACCGCCATCGACCTGCTGGCCCACGCGGGCGAGGCAGCGGCTGAAGGCGGGCGCCTCACAGCCCCCATGCCCGGCAAGGTGGTGTCGTTTGCCGTGAAGGCGGGCGACAAGGTTGCCAAGGGGCAGCCGCTGGCGGTGATGGAGGCCATGAAGATGGAGCACACCATCGCCGCCCCAGCCGACGGCGTGGTGCAGGAGCTGCTTTACGCGCCAGGCGACCAGGTGACCGAGGGGGCAGAGCTGCTCAAGCTGGTAGCCGCCGACAAGGCCTGAGCCAAGTAGTGTCCCGAGTCGTCTGCAGGTGACAGCGCAGGGGGCCCAATGCGGCTACGCTTGGGCCCCATGAAAATCACCTTTTGCTGTACCGATGCCAAGCCCGAGCCCTGGCTCCAGGGCTTTTCCGCCGCGCTGCCCGGCGTTGAGATTTCTGTTTGGCAGCCCGGCGCCCCGCAGGCCGACTACGCCGTGGTCTGGGCACCACCCCAGCAGTTCATGGACGAACAGCCTGGCCTCAAGGCGCTCTTCAATATCGGCGCAGGGGTGGATGCCCTGCTCAAGCTGCGCCTGCCGCCCCAGGCCTTGGTGGTGCGGCTGGATGATGCGGGCATGGCGGTGCAGATGGCCGAGTACGTGTGCCACGCGGTCATCCGCCACTTCCGCGAGTTTGATGGCTATGAGGCCGACACCCAGGCGGGCCGCTGGGGCTACCGCAAGCCACGCCTGCGCAGCGACTATCCCATCGGTGTGATGGGCCTGGGCGTGCTGGGCGAGCGGGTTGCCAAGGCGCTGGCGCAGTTTGACTTTCCCATCAACGGCTGGAGCCGCAGCCCCAAGGCCATCGACGGCGTGCGCGGCTTTGCGGGCGCAGATCAATTCAATGACTTTCTGGCCGCGAGCCGCGTGCTGGTCAACCTGCTGCCCCTCACGCCTGATACGGCCAACGTGATCAACAAGGACACGCTGGGCCGCCTGTTGCCCGGCTGCTATGTGATCAATGTGGCGCGCGGCGCGCACCTGGTGGACGAAGACCTGGTGGCCGCCATCGACAGCGGCCATGTGGCTGGAGCCACGCTCGATGTGTTCCGCACCGAGCCGTTGCCCGCAGGCCATGCGTTCTGGACGCACCCACGCATCACCGTCACGCCCCACACTTCGGCGCGCACGCTGCGCGACGAGAGCATTGCCCAGATCGCACGCAAGATGGTGGCGCTGGAGCACGGCGAGGCGGTGGCGGGCATCGTGAACCCTGCCCGAGGCTACTGAAGCCGCCGGTCCACGCGCTCGCCAGCGTGGAGAATGGCGGGCATGAGCACCTCCACGTTCCGTCGTTTCTTTGGTCTTTTGGGCTGGATCCTCCTGGTGCCCAGCGCCTTGACCGCGCTGGGTGCGGCGTGGTTATTGGCCTCTGGCATGAACATGCTGGGCGACACGCACACCGCCAAGGGCCGGGTGGTGGCGCATGAAGAAATCATGACAGGCCCATCCCACCGCCGGGGGCTTGCCAAGAAAAGCATTGTGGAGTTTGTGGCGGGCGATGGGCGAACCTACAGTTTCACGGATTCGGTCGCACGCCAGCAGCAGGCCATCCACAAGGTGGGTGAGACGGTTTCGGTGCGCTACTCCGCCAAGGACCCGGCGCAGGCGGAAATCCGCAGTTCCACCACCGTGAAGATCGTGATCGGTGCAGTGATGCTGCTCTCCAGCGCCATCGGTATGGCAGTGGGCTGGCTGTTGCTGCGCTTGCGCCCCAGGTCTGTCGCATAGCCCTCTGTGCGCGGGCACAGAGGGTGTGCCTTTTCAATCCACTGTCACGCCGGCATCGCGCACCAGCTTGCCCAGTCGCTGCGCGTCGGCCTTGATGAGCGCCCCAAAGTCTGCCGCTGAGCCCCCCACCACGGGCGTGCCAATGGCTTCCCATTTGGTGCGGAAAGCGGGTTCCTTGAAGATCGCATTCACCGTGGCATTGAGCTTGTCGACGGTGGCTTGCGGGGTGCCAGCTCGCACCGCAATGCCATGCCAGCCGGTGATCTGGTAGCCCGCAATGCCGGCCTCCGCCATGGTGGGCACATTGGGCAGCACCTTGGCGCGTTCGCTGGATGTGACGGCCAGCGGAATGAGTTTGCCCGCCTGGATGTGGGGCAGGGAGCTACCGACGATGTCGAACATCACGTTCACCTGTCCGCCGATCAGGTCGTTGAGCGCGGGGCCAGCGCCACGGTAGGGGATGTGCCCCATCTTCACGCCCGCCGTGGTGTTGAACAGCTCGCCCGCCAAGTGCTGCGGTGTGCCGTTGCCGGCAGACGCGTAGCTCAGCACCGGCTTTCCGGCCTTGGCCATGGCCAGGAACTCGGCCAGTGTCTTGACGCCCAGCGAGGGGTGCACTTCAAGCACCAGCGGGAAGGCGGAGAGCTGGATCACCGGTGCCAGATCAGACAAGGGGTTGAAAGGCATGCTGGCGTACAGCGAGGAGTTGACCGCCATGGGGCCGCTGGCGGCCAGCAGCAACGTGTGGCCGTCGGCCGGGGCCTGCTTGGCCACCTCGGCGCTGCCGGTGTTGCCACCGGCGCCGCCCTTGTTGTCCACCACCACAGATACACCCAGGCGGCTTTGCAGCTCGGGCTGCAGCATGCGGGCCATCAGGTCGGTGGGTCCACCGGGCGGGTAGGGCACCACAAAGCGGATGGTCTTGCTCGGGAAGGCGGTGGCGGCCGTCTGCGCCGCAGCGTGACCTGCGATGCCCAGGGCCAGGGGCACGGCAAGGGCTGCGTGCAGCACGGCGCGCCGGGCGGCGCGATGCGTGGATGAGGAAAGGTGGCGGTGGTGCATGTCTGTCTCCTGTGGGGATGGATAAAGCCCGTCTGCTGCGGGTTGATGTCAATGAATGGGGAGCGCGATGGAGCGGTGCCGCTCAGCCTGCGCCAAAGCGCTGCCGGATGTCGGCGGCGGTGGCCAGTGGGCGACCCAGCGCGGCGGCCGCTTCGACGGCCTGGCGCACCAGCGCGGTGTTGTCGGGGGCCACGCTGCCGTCCTTGCACAGCAGGTTGTTTTCAAACCCCACGCGGGCGTGGCCGCCAAACACGGCAGCGGCGGCCACGCAGGCGTTTTCTGCGGCACCGAAGGCGCACACCGCCCAGGGCTCGTTGCCGTCATGGGCGTTCAGAAAAGGCAACAGGTCGCGCGGGCTGGAGGTCTGGCCCGCGCTGTAGCGGCCCAGCACAAACAGCAGGAACCAGGGTGCATCGGGCACCACGCCACTGGCGCGCAGCGCCTGCCAGCGGCACAGGTCGGCCACGTCATACAGGATGACCTGCACCATGGTGCGGCGCTGGGCCAGGCCGGTGAAGAAGCGCTGCAGCCCGGCCTCGCCAATCTCGGGCTTGTCGATTTCGCGCAGGCCGATGGACACGGCCTCGGGTTGCAGGGCTTCGACCATGGCGATCTGCGCCGGGGCCTGGTAGACGCCTGCGGCTTCGCTGGTGATCTGGATCACCATGGCATCGCCCACGGCCTGGCGCACCACGCGCTGGGCCTCGCGGTAGCCCTCCACGTCCAGGCTGTGGCGGCCTTGTGCGTCGCGGATGTGCATGTGCAGCATGGCCGCGCCTGCATCCAGGCAGGCTTTGGCCGTAGTGGCCAGCGTGGTGGGGGTGATGGGCACGGCGGGGTGGTCGGCGGGCTGTTTGTACGCGCCGTTGGGGGCCACGGTCACGATCAGCGGGTCGCCCCACTGGCTGGCAATGGTGGGTGATGCGGGCGATGCAATCATGCGCGGGCTCCGGTGGTCGTTGGGGTGTCCGTCTGTGACATATCGGTGGGGGGCTCGATGGTGGGCAGCTCGCTGGCAAGCAGGGCCAGGCCCTGGCGCAGCAGCGTGTCGTAGCGCGCGCGTTCGGCCTGCTTGCGGTCTTCGGGCCAGTCAAAAAAGCCCTTGCCCGTCTTCATGCCGAGCTCGCCCTGGGCCACCTTGTCGCGCAAGGCCTGGGCGGGTACGTCGGTGTTCGACAGCGTGGGGTACATGGTGGCTGCTGCTGCGGTGTGCACCTCGATGCCCGCGTGGTCGCGCTGCAGCACCGGCCCCGCCGCCAGAAAGCGGAAGCCGAAGCCAAAGCGCACGGCGGCGTCCACGTCTTCGGGCGAGGCAATGCCTTCGTCGATGAGTGCAAAGGCCTCGCGCGAGAGCGCGTGCTGCATGCGGTTGGCCAGAAAGCCGGGCTTGTCCTTCTTGACCAGCACCGGCACGCTGCCGCAGCCGCGCATGAAGGCGTGCAGCCAGGTGCCCAGGGCCGGGTCGCTGCGCTCGCCCAGCACCACCTCCACCAGGGGCACCAGGTGGGCGGGCATGAAGAAGTGCAGGCCCAGCATGCGCTGCGCCGTGGCCAGCCCCTGGGCGATGGCACTGATGGGAAAACCCGAGCTGTTGCTGGCCAGCACGGCGTTGGGGGGCGCCACGGTTTCCAGCTCGGCAAACAGCTTTTGTTTGGCTGCCAGTTGCTCTGTGATGCATTCCACCACCAGCACCACGCCCCTCCAGTCCACATCCTGCAGGCTGGCGCACACCTGCACCGGGCCGGCGTGGGTAGCTTGGCCTGCGGCGGCCAGCTCCTGCGCAATGTGCGGCCGCAAGTGTTCGCGGCGGGCGGCGTGGGGGTCCACCACCGTGACCTGTGCGCCACCACGGGCCAGGACCACGGCCACATCGGCCCCCATGGTGCCTCCGCCTACCACCACGGTGCGCGCGCTGCGCGGCGAACTGTTCTCCATCGTGTCTCCTTGTTGCTCTCAATCTGTTCAAGCGGTGTGCTTGCGTCGAATTCAGTCTAGGGGGCTCGCATTGCGCGGTCCAGACGTCTTTTTCGATAGACTGATCGGCTATGAAGATCAATTGGTCCGCCCGCGAGGTGGATGTGTTCCTGTCGTTGGCCGAGACGCTGAGTTTTCGGCGCACGGCCTTGCAGATGCACCTGTCGCAGTCGGCGGTGTCGGGCACGGTGGCTCGGCTGGAGGAGATGCTGGACGTGCGCCTGTTCGAGCGCACCACGCGCACCGTGCAGCTCACGCTGGCGGGCGAGGTGTTTGCCGAGCAGGCGCGGTTTCTGCGCCACCAGATGGAGGAGACCGTGCGCCGCGTGCAGGAGGTGGCGCAGCTGCAGGTGGGTCGCATTGCGCTGGCGGCGCTGCCGTCGCTGGCAGCCGGGGCCGTACCCCGCGCGTTTGCCCGGTTCGCCACACAGCACCCGGGCGTGCAGATGGAGCTGATCGACAGCCTGGCGGGCCCGGCGTTTGACATGGTGCGTGCCGGGCGCGTGGACTTTGCCCTCACCGCCGCCAACCCCGCCTATGCTGATCTGGACTACACCCCGCTGGTGTCCGATCGGTTTGTGCTGCTGATGCAGCGCACGCACACCCTGGCCCGTGGGCGGGGTGCCATCGCCTGGGCCGAGGTGGCCGAGCTGCACCACATCTCCATGCCGGCGGGCACCAGCGTGCGGCAGTACGCGCAAGAGGCCCTGCTGACACACCGCATCCGCTTTGAACCCCGCTACGAGGTGGAGCACCTGGCCACCATTGCGGCCATGGTGGCAGCGGGGCTGGGTGTGAGCGCGCTACCCGAGCTGGCCGCCCAGGTGGTGCGCCGGCCCGAGGTGGTCACACGCCCGCTCAAGGCGCCCGTGCTGCACCGGCCCATCGGGCTGATCACGCTGCGCGGGCGGCCGCTGTCGCTGGCGGCGCAGGCCATGGTGGCCTTGCTGCGGCAGGAGGTCGAGGGTGATCACACCCGGGCTGGCTGATGGCGCGTCCGGCGAATGGTCTGGCACGATATGGGGTGGCCCTGTGAAGGCGGTGGCGAGACAATGGCGGCATTCCTTGATCCACCCTTGGTAGCCCCATGAGCATTCCCTCCCGCGTCCGCCTCATCGACGTTGGCCCCCGTGACGGCCTGCAGAACGAAAAGACCCCGGTGCCCGCCGCCGTCAAGATCGAGCTGGTGCACCGCCTGCAGCAGGCCGGCCTGAAAGAGATCGAGGTCACGAGCTACGTCAGCCCCAAGTGGGTGCCGCAGATGGCCGACAACCACGAAGTGATGAGCGGCATTACCCGCCAGAGCGGCGTCGCGTATTCGGTGCTCACGCCCAACCTCAAGGGCTTTGAGGCGGCATTGCTGGACAAACCCGACGAGATCGTCGTCTTTGGTTCCGCCAGCGAGGCCTTCAGCCAACGCAACATCAACTGCAGCATTGCCGAGAGCATCGAGCGTTTTGCTCCGGTAGTGGAGGCAGCATTGGCCGCCGGCTTCCGTGTGCGCGGCGCCATGAGCTGCACCGTGGGCTGCCCGTACGAAGGCGACATTGCCCCTGAGCGCGTGGCCTACCTGGCTGGCTTGCTCCAGGGCATTGGCGTGCAGCGCGTGGATGTGGCTGACACCATTGGTGTGGGCACCCCGCGCAAGGTGCAGAAGGCGCTGGAGGCGACGCTGCAGCACTTTGGCATCGACGCGGTGTCAGGCCACTTCCACGATACCTACGGCCAGGCGCTGTCCAATACGCTCGCCGCGCTGGAACTGGGCGTGTGGAACTTCCAGTCGTCCGTGGCGGGTCTGGGCGGCTGCCCTTATGCCAAGGGCGCCACCGGCAACGTGGCCACCGAAGACGTGGTGTACATGCTGCAGGGCATGGGCATTGAGACCGGCATCGACCTGGACCAGCTCATCGATGCCGGGGCCTACATCAGCGGCTTCCTGGATCGCAAGCCCAACTCACGCGCGGCCAATGCCTTGCTGACCAAGCGCGCGGGCTGACTATTGATCCATCTGCACCCGGCCGCCGTCAACCGGCGTCCGGGGTGCCGCCCAGCACTTTCCAGAGCGTCACGCGATTGACCTGCTCGGCCTGGCGCAGGCCGATGAGGGTCTGCTGCGCCGCATACAGGCTGCGCTGCGCATCCAGCACCGTGAGGTAGTTGTCCACCCCGGCCTTGAAACGCGCCTCCGACAGGTCGAACGCTTTCTGGGTGGCGGCCACCAGCCGCGTCTGCGCTGCAATGCGCTCGTCCCACTGCGCGCGGTCGGCCAGCACATCGGCGGTCTCGCGGAACGCGGTCTGCACGGCCTTCTCGTACTGGGCCACTGCGATACGCTGGTTGGCCTCGGCCACCTGCACGTTGGCGCGGTTGCGGCCAGCGTCGAAGATGGGCAGACGGACCAGCGGCACAAAGCTCCAGGTGCCGCTGCCTGCGCCAAACAGGCCGTCCAGCTCACGGCTGCCGGTGCCTACGTTGGCCGTGAGGCTGATGGTGGGGAACAGGGCCGCCCGCGCAGCGCCGATGTTCGCCTCGGCGGCGCGCAGGGCGGCTTCGGCAGCCTGTATGTCGGGCCGGGCGAGCAGCACGCTGGAGGCCAGTGGCACCGGCACGGGCTGCAAGGCCGCCGGGGCCTGCGCGTCGGCACGCAGCGTGCTGGCGGTGGGCCAGAGGGCCGCAGGCACTGGGCCGCCCACCAGCAGTTGCAGGGCGTTGCGGTCGCGCTCCACCTGGGCCAGATAGGTCGCGACATCGCCGCGTGCAGCGTCTACCGTGGTCTGTGCCTGGGCCAGCACCAGCCCCGATGTGGAGCCGATGGCGTGGATGCGTTCGGTCAGCGCATAGGCCTTCTCGCGGCTGGCCAGGGTGTCGCGTGCCAGTTGCAGCCGTGCTTCGTCGGCGGCCAGGGTGAGCCAGGCGTTGGCCACATCGGCAATCAGGCCCGTCTGGATGTTGCGCTGGTTCTGCTGGCTCTGCAGAAACTGCTGCAGCGCCGCCTCGTTCAGGTTGCGCACGCGGCCCCAGAAGTCGATTTCGTAGCTGGCAAAGCCCAGTTGGGCTGTGTACTGCGTAGCCACTTGTGCGGGCGCGGTGGCGCTGCTCATGCCGGCGGCGGTGCGTGCGCGGCTGGCTTGCGCCTGCGCGGTGACGCTGGGCAACAGGTCGGCCCGGGTGATGCCGTACTGGGCACGGGCCCGCTCGATGGCCTCGATGGCTACGCGCAGGTCTCGGTTGTTGGACAGCGCCAGGGCAATGACATCACGCAACGGCTGGGCCTGCACCCAGCCCAGCGCAGCGGCCGCTTCCACGCTGGCGTCGCTGGCTACGGCGTGTTGTCCGCCGGTTGTGCCCACGGTGTCGGGCACAGGCAGGGCAGGGGTCTGGTGGATGGGAGCCAGGTTGCAGCCCGCGAGCAGTGCAGCAGCGGCCAGGGCGGCCGTCATGGCGGCAAGGGTAGTGGGCCGACGCTCGCGGCCTGGCGACAAGGGTGGGCGCGTCATGCTGCGCTCTCCTGTGTGGGGTGCGGTGGGGTGGTGGCTGGGGGCGGCGGGGCGTTGTCCTCGCTGCGCGACCGGCTCTTGAACCAGCGGCGAATCAGCAGGAAGAACACCGGCACCAGGAAGATGCCCAGCACGGTGGACGCCAGCATGCCGCCCAGCACGGCGGTGCCGATGGCCACCCGCCCGCCTGCACCCGCGCCGGTACCGATGGCCAGCGGGATCACCCCGAAGCCAAAGGCCAGCGACGTCATCAGGATGGGCCGCAGGCGCAGGCGCACGGCGGCCACGATGGCGTCAAACAGGTTCTTGCCCTGCTCCTGCAGCTGCACCGCAAACTCGACGATCAGGATCGCGTTTTTGGACGCCAGCCCCACGGTGGTCAGCAGCCCCACCTGAAAGTACACGTCGTTGGTCAGGCCCCGGGTGTAAGTGGCCGCAAGCGCGCCCACCACGCCCAGCGGCACGGCCAGGATCACCGACAGCGGCACGGTCCAGCTCTCGTACAGGGCGGCCAGGCACAGGAACACGAACAGGATCGAGATTGCGTACAGCATGGGCGCCTGGGCGCCAGACTGGCGCTCTTGCAGCGAGGCGCCCGTCCACTCGTAGCCGATGCCGGGCGGCAGCGTGCGCAGGATGTCTTCCACGATCTTCATGGCGGCGCCCGAGCTCACGCCCGGTGCCGCGCGGCCTTCCAGCTCGTAGGCAGGGTTGCCGTTGTAGCGCAGCAGCTGCGGCGAGCCGTAGGCCCAGTAGCTGGTGGAGAACGCGCCAAACGGCACCATCTCGCCCTTGCTGTTGCGCACGCTCCAGCGCGCCACGTCTTGCGGCAGCATGCGTGCTGGGGCGTCGCCCTGTATGTACACGCGCTTGACCCGCTCGTTGTTCAGGAAGTCGTTCACGTAGGTGCCGCCAATGGCGCTGGAGAGCACGCTGTTGATGTCGTTGTACGACAGCCCCAGCGCAGCGGCCTTGCGGTCATCGATCTCCAGGCGCAGCTCGCTGGCGTCCTCCAGATTGGTCATGCGCAGGTTGGTCAGCTCGGGCCGTTTGCGCGCTTCGGTCAGGAAGGTGTTGGTGGCCGCCAGCAGCGCCTGGTGGCCCAGCCCGTTCATGTCCTTGATCACGAAGTTGAAGCCCGAGCTGGAGCCCAGGCCCCGCACGGCCGGCGGCATGACGACCAGCACCCGCGCATCACGGATGGATGCGAGGTCGCGCGTGGCCTTGTAGGCAATCTGCGCGGCCGCCTGGTTGGGCAGGGTGCGGTCTTCCCAGGGCTTGAGGCGCACAAAGCCGCGTGCCGAGGCCTGGTCGCCGTTGATGCCCGAGACCTGGTAGAAGCTCAGCACATCGGGTTGCTGTGCAAAGTAGTCGCGCACCTGGTCCAGCACGCTCTGCAGCCGCGCATCGGCGGCGCCCGAGGGCAGGTTCACGTTCACATACAGAAAGCCCTGGTCTTCGTCTCGGGCAGGAAGGAGGTGGGCAGGCGCGCCATGAGCAGCCACACCACGCCACACACCGCCAGAAAGATCAGCGCCATGCGCTTGGTGCGGCGCAGGGTGTAGGCCACCGTGCCCTGGTAGCGTGCCGCAGTGGCCTCGAAATGGTGGTTGAACCAGCGGAAGAACCGGTCGTTCAGGCCCAGCAGGCCGCGCCGAATGGGCCGGTCATGCCCAGCCGATGCGGCTGCGGGCTTGAGCAGCGTGGCGCACAGCGCCGGGGTGAGGGTCAGCGCCACAAACACCGACAGCGCCATGGCCGCCACGATGGTGATCGAGAACTGCCGGTAGATCACGCCGGTGGAGCCGCCAAAGAACGCCATCGGCACAAATACCGCCGACAGCGTGACGCCGATGCCCACCAGGGCGGGCGTGATCTCGCGCATGGACTGGCGGGTGGCCTCTTTGGCCGATTGGCCGGTCTCGTGCATCACCCGCTCGACGTTTTCAACCACCACGATCGCATCGTCCACCAGCAGGCCAATCGCCAGCACCATGGCAAACATGGTCAGCGTGTTGATCGAATAGCCCGCGAGCGACAGCACCCCAAAGGTGCCCAGCAGCACCACTGGCACGGCGATGGCGGGGATCAGCGTGGCGCGGAAGTTCTGCAAAAACACGAACATCACGATCACCACCAGGATCATGGCCTCGCCCAGCGCGCTCACCACTTCCTTGATGGAGGCGCGCACGAAGGGCGTGGAGTCCGAGCTCACGAAGTAGTCGATCTGGTTGGGGAAGTAGGGCTTGAGCTCGGCAAGCTTGGCGGCGATGGCGTCGGCCACCTGCATGGCGTTGGCGCCGTCGGCCAGCACGATGCCCATGCCCGCGCCGGGCATGCCGTTGAGTTTGGCCTTCACGGTCAGGTTCTCGGCGCCCAGCTCCACACGGGCCACGTCCTTGATGGTGACCACCGAGCCGTCGAGTGCCGACTTGAGCACGATGGCCTCGAACTGCTCCACCGTCTTGAGCTTGGTGCGGGCCGTGATGGTGGCGCTGAGCTGCTGGTCGGACACCGCCGGCAGGGCGCCCAGCTGGCCGGCAGACACCTGGGCGTTCTGGGCGTTGAGCGCGTTGACCAGGTCCGACGGCATCAGCGCGTACTTCTCCATCTTGGCCGGGTCCATCCAGATGCGCATGGCGTAGTTGGTGCCGAACACGGTCACGTCACCCACACCGTCGATGCGGCCGATCACATCCACCAAGCTGCTGGTCAGGAAGTCGCCGATGTCCACGGCGCTCATCGACGGGTCTTTGGAGAAGAAGCTGTAGGTGACCAGGAAGTCCTGCCCGCCCTTGTTCACGAACACGCCCCGGCTCTTGACGGCGTCGGGCAAGCGGTTGGTGGCGGCCTGCAGCTTGTTCTGCACCTGCACCTGCGCCACGTCGATGTTGGTGCCGGGCGCGAAGGTGAGGGTGGTGCGCGAGCGGCCCGAGGCGTCCGAGGTCGAGCTCATGTAGAGCATGTTGTCGATGCCCTTGAGCTGCTGCTCGATGATCTGCGTCACCGAGTTTTCAACCGTCTCGGCCGAGGCGCCGGTGTATTGCGAGCCGATGGTCACGCGCGGCGGAGCGATGTCGGGGTACTGCTCCAGCGGCAGCGTGACGATGGACAGCGCGCCGCCCAGCATGATGATGATGGCGATGACCCACGCAAAGATGGGCCGGTTGATGAAGAACTGAGCCATGTGCTGCGTCCTTCGTGCTCAGCGGGAGGCTGCCGGAGCGGGATTTGAAGCGGGGGCCGACGCGGGCGCGGCACCTGCTGCGGCGGGTGCGTCAGCGCCAGGGGCGCCCTTGCGGCCCTTGGCGGGGGCCTTCGGGTCCACCTCTACCGCGCGCACCTTGTCGCCGGGTTTGACGCGCTGGAAGCCCTCGACCACCACGCGCTCGCCTGCAGCCAGCCCGCCTTGAAGTAGCCACTGGTTGCCCACTGCACGGTCGATGCTGATCGGGCGCTTTTCCACCACATCACCGTCCTTGACCACCAGCACGCTGGGCTTGCCGGTGAGGTCGCGGGTCACAGCCTGCTGGGGCACCAGCAGGGCTTCGGGCGCGAGGCCGGTGGGCAGCAGCGCCTGTACGTACATACCGGGCATCAGCGTGCCTTTGGGGTTGGGCACCACGGCGCGCAGCGTGACGGTGCCGGTGGTGGCGTTCACGATCACGCCCGCAAACTGCAGCTGGCCGCGCTGTGCGTACTCGGTGCCGTCGTCCAGGCGGATGCGCACCGGGATCTTGTCACCCTCCACCTTCTGGAAGCGGCCCGCGTCCCAGTCCCGCTGCAGCTGCATCAGCTCGGTGGTGGACTGGGTGAAGTCCACGTACATCGGGTCGAGCTGGACGATGGAGGTCAACGCGTCGGTCTGGTTGGCTGTGACCAGCGCCCCCGGCGTGACGTTGGACAGGCTGATGCGGCCGCTGATCGGGGCTTCGATGCGGCTGTATTTGAGGTTGATGCGCGCCGTGGCCAGGTTGGCCTGGGCCACGGCCACGTCGGAGCGCGACTGGGCGGCGGCGGCCTGGCTTTCTTCAAACGCCTGCTGGCTGATGGCGTCGATCTTCACCAGCTCCGCATTGCGCTTGGCCGCGGCCTCCTGGGTGCGCGCGGTGGCCTCGGCCTTGGCCAGGGCGGCCTGCGCGCTGGCCTCGGTGGCGCGCAGCGAGGCGTCGTCGATCTGGTACAGCGGCTGGCCCTGGCGCACCAGCGCGCCTTCGGTGAACAGACGCTTTTGCAGGATGCCCGACACCTGGGGCCGGACTTCGGCCGTGAGCGAGGCGCGGGTGCGGCCCGGCAGCGCGGCTTCGAGCTGCTGGCTTTGCTGCTTGAGCGTGACCACGCCCACTTCAGGGGCGGCCTTGGCCGGTGCAGGGGCCTCGTTGGGTTTGCTGCAGCCGGCCAGGATGCCTGCGATCAGCAGCAGCCCCAGCAACGCTCCCCGGGACGGCAAGGCCCCCAGGGCGGTGCGGGCGGCGCGGCCTGACACGGGATCGGCAGGGGACGGCGCAGACAGGCTCGGGCACAGCAGGGACAACGCGGCATCGTTCATGGGCGTGGGGCTTGGGGCGTGGGGGTGGAAAGTTCGGCGCATTGTGGAGGGCGCACATTTCCTGTTTGTAAAGTGGCCTGATTTGGCCCGGGTGCCGGAGCGCCGTGCAGGGACATGCGGGGCAGGGCGCCAGGCAGGCCCTGGCGCGCGGCAAAATGGAGGGAGACCCGACCGAATCACGCCCCCATGGGGGCCCGCTGGAGACCGATGCGCATGTGTGGAGCCGAACTGAATAACCTGCCCGAGGGCGTACAGCGTGTGGCTGCCGAGCTGCAGCGGCTCGGCCACCCGCACCTGCCGCAGATGCTGGACGATGCCGCGCGCACTGCGCAGCAGGCCGCTGATGCGCTGGGCATCCTGGTGGGGCAGGTGGCCAAGAGCATCATCTTCCGGCGCAAGAGCGACGATGCAGCGGTGCTGGTGGTCACATCGGGCGACCGCCGCGTGGACGAGAAAAAGGTGGAAGCCCATGTGGGCGGCAAGATCGGGCGGGCCGATGCCGAGTTTGTGAAATCGCGCACCGGCTTTTCGATTGGCGGCGTGTCGCCCGTGGCGCATGCAACGCCGCCCGTCACACTCATCGACCAGGACCTGCTGCGCTTTGACGTGGTGTGGGCCGCAGCGGGCCACCCGCATGGCGTGTTCCCCCTGCACCCCAGCGACCTGCAGCGCCTGACGGGCGCTCCCGTGGTGGACGTGGTGCAAGCGCCTGTGGCGGACACCCCTGCGCCCCAGGTGGCCGCATGAATGCTATTGATTTGCTAGCTGCCAAGGCAAAAGACACTAGCGCTACCGGCCAATTGGACCCCCAAAGCACCGAGCCGGTACCTTCACCCTGCATCTCGGTGTGCCGCATGACGCCCGACCGCAGCCACTGTGAAGGCTGCTTTCGCACGCTGGATGAAATCCGTGCCTGGTCGCGCGCCGACGCCCCGCAGCGGCGCGCCATCTGGGCGCAGCTGTTGCAGCGTGCGGGCATTGCCTGGCCCGTGCCGGAGACCGAAGCATGAAGCGCATCACGTTCTACCTGGATTTCATTTCGCCCTATGCGTGGCTGGCGTTTGAGCGCTTGCCCGAGGTGCTGGAAGGGCTGACCTACAGCGTGACGTACCAGCCCGTGCTGCTGGGTGCCCTGCTGCAGCAGCACGGCAACCCCGGCCCTGCGGGCATTGCCCCCAAACGTGACTGGACCTACCGCCACGTGACCTGGCTGGGCCATGCGCAGGGCACCCCGCTGCAGATGCCAGCGCGCCACCCGTTCAACCCGCTGCCCCTGCTGCGCCAGGCCCTGGCCTGCAGCGAAGACGGCAGCATCAACCGCTACGTGGCGGGCACGGTGCTGCGTCACGTGTGGCAGGGCGGTGGTGACGCGCTCGACCCTGCGCGTCTGGCCGCGCTGGCCGAGGCGTTGGCGGAACAGATGCGCCCCGGACAGGACGTGAACAGCGACGGCCCCAAGGCCTTACTGCGCGCCAACACCGAAGCTGCGCAGGCCGCCGGTGTGTTTGGTGTGCCCGCGTTCGGCGTGGACGGCAAGCTGTTCTGGGGGCTCGACGGCCTGCCCATGCTGCGTGCCTACCTTGATGGCGACGCCTGGTTTGACGGACCGGCTTGGGACGCCGTCAGCCAGCTCCCATCGGGTTTACCCGGCAAGCGCTGAACAATTTCCGGATGCTGAAAGGGGTGCTGCGGGTTTCACCCTAAGTTGTCAGAGAGCGGTCAGTTTGATGAAAGCTCTTGTTGGTTTCGCGTCAGAGGGTGGTCAGTGCCATCTCCAAGAATGCAAGGGAACGTGTTCGCGGTCTTTTCGGGGCCGCGTTGGAGCGCAATCGGGATGAGTGGATGCCTCGGATGCGCCGCATGGGCTCATGCCCATGCAAGCAGTCGAGGCGCCCAATCGCCCGATTTCGCTCCAACCCTTCGGGCAAGTGTTTTGCCGGGCGGTCTGCGGCGTTGCGGCGCTTGCCAATAGCCGAGCTATTGGCTGCGCACCGCGCCTTGCACCCCATCCCGGCAAGGCACTTGCGCGACCTCGAAAAGACCGCGAACACGTTCCCAAAGCCCGCCGCAGTGCGGTCTGTAACACCAATAGGAGACACACACCATGGCAACTGTTCATCCCGCACCGCGGCCGATGTCGCCCGAAGAGAGGAAGGTCATCTTCGCCTCGTCGCTCGGCACCGTTTTCGAGTGGTACGACTTTTACCTGTACGGCTCGCTCGCAGCCATCATCGCCAAGCAGTTCTTCAGCGGTCTGGATGCCGGTTCGGCGTTCATCTTCGCGCTGCTGGCGTTTGCGGCGGGCTTCATTGTTCGTCCCTTCGGCGCCATCTTCTTCGGCCGCCTGGGCGACATGATCGGCCGCAAGTACACGTTCCTGGTCACCATCCTGATCATGGGCCTGTCCACCTTCATCGTGGGCATCTTGCCGACCTACGCGTCCATCGGTGTGGCCGCTCCCGTCATCCTGATTGCCCTGCGTCTGCTGCAAGGCCTGGCACTGGGCGGTGAGTACGGCGGTGCTGCCACCTATGTGGCCGAGCACGCTCCACACGGCAAGCGCGGCGCCTACACGGCCTGGATCCAGACCACTGCCACGCTGGGTCTGTTCCTGTCGCTGATGGTGATCCTGGGCACCCGCACCGCGCTGGGCGAAGAAGCCTTTGCCGACTGGGGCTGGCGTGTTCCGTTCATCGTGTCGATCCTGCTGCTGGCCATCTCCGTCTGGATCCGTTTGTCGATGAACGAATCGCCGGCCTTCCAGAAGATGAAGGCCGAAGGCAAGACCTCCAAGGCTCCGCTGAAGGAATCCTTCGGTGAGTGGAAGAACCTCAAGATCGTGATCCTGGCACTGGTGGGCCTGACCGCCGGCCAGGCCGTGGTGTGGTACTCGGGCCAGTTCTATGCGCTGTTCTTCCTGACGCAAGCGCTGAAGGTCGATGGCGCCACCGCCAACATCTTTGTGGCCGTGTCGCTGCTGATCGGCACGCCGTTCTTCATCGTGTTCGGTGCCCTGTCCGACAAGATCGGCCGCAAGCCCATCATCCTGGCAGGCTGCCTGCTGGCCGCGCTGACGTACTTCCCCGTGTTCGGTGCACTGACCAAGGCGGCCAACCCCGCTCTGGCTGAAGCCCAGGCCAAGAACAAGGTGGTGATCACCGCCGACCCCGCCGAATGCTCGTTCCAGTTCAACCCCACAGGGACCACCAAGTTCACCAGCTCGTGCGACATCGCCAAGCAGGTGCTGGCGGGCGCTTCGGTGAGCTATGAAAACGCTGTGGCACCCGCTGGCACGGTGGCGACCATCAAGATTGGCGAAACCGCGATCCCCTCGTACTCCAGCAAGGGCCTGAGCGCTGACGAAGCCAAGAAGAAGGACGCCGAGTTCAAGAAGCTCGTGGCCGACGACCTGAAGGCTGCTGGCTACCCCACCAAGGCTGACCCAGCCCGCATCGACAAGGTGATGGTCACCATCATCCTGACCTATCTGGTGCTGCTGGTGACCATGGTGTACGGCCCCATCGCCGCCATGCTGGTCGAAATGTTCCCCACCCGCATCCGCTACACGTCCATGTCCCTGCCGTACCACATCGGTAACGGCTGGTTCGGCGGCCTGCTGCCCACCACGGCGTTTGCCATCGTGGCCCAGACCGGCAACATGTACAACGGCCTGTGGTACCCCATCATCATCGCCGGTGCTACGGTGGTGATCGGTGGTCTGTTCATCAAGGAAACCAAGGACGTTGACATCTACGCCAACGACTGATCGTTACTGACCGGTGTACAGGGCCCGCCCCGCAAGGGCTGGGCCCTGTGTTCCATCAAGGGGCTTGTACCGCGCACCAGTACAACCCACAACCTTGCGCGTTCAGCCAGGCCCCTTGATTGAACAAACCCATCCCAGGAGATATTGATATGTGGAAGATTGTTGTTGGCTTCGTCTTGTTTGCCGCTTTGTCGATGTACGTGATCATCACGGCGGGCGACAAGGCCGACATGGGCGGTGAAAAGCACGGTGCCGATGCGGTGCACGCGCCGGAGGCACCGGCCAGCGCAGCGGCACCTGCACCCGCTGCGGCTCCTGCCTCGGCCGCCAGCGCGCAATAAGCGCATTGCCCGGCATGACAAAGGCCCTGCCAGCAATCGCTGGCAGGGCCTTTTTTTGTAGTGTCCTGCGGCTCGGAAGCTTGAGCCGTGTCAGCGCTTGAAGCGGCCGTCCGTGCCGATGATGGACAGGTCGGAGAAGTCCAGCCCGCTGTGGTCGGTAGGGCTGTAGCTCAGCTCCATGCCGCCCAGATCCCACTTCTTGATACTTTCCAACCCCATGTGGAGTTTGGCGCTGTCGGGCTTGGCGCCCGCGCGTTTCAGGCCTTCCATCAGCACCTTGGCGCTCACAAAACCCTCCAGCATGGCGGGCGTCAGGTCGCCGATGTTCTTGGCCTTGGCCAAGTCCATGGCCTCCTTGACCACGGGGTAGTTGAGCGAGCGCTCCGACGGGAACACCTGCGTCACCACCACGCCCCGGGCCTGGTCGCCCAGGGCCTTCACAAACCCGCCCGACGCGTTGTTCGACAGCGTGACGATCTGGCCGGCAACGCCCGCAGCGCGCAAGGCCTTGATGCCATCGACCACCGCCGCTCCCGTGCCGATGAAAATCACGGCCTGGGGCTGCTTGCCGGCCACGCGGGGTGCGATGGCGCTGTAGTCGGGCTTGGCGCGGTCAAACTTCTCGATGAACAGCGCCTCGATGTTGTTGGCCTTGAAGCCGGCCTGGGCGCCCGCCAGGCCGTCTGCGCCAAACGTGTCGTCCACATGTACCACGCCAATGCGCTGGATGCCCAGCGTGTGCAGGTGCGAAATGGCCTTGGTCACCTCGCGCTGGTAGGGCGCACGCACGTTGAACACGTATTTGCTCACCGGCTGGTGCAGCGCAATCGCTCCAGTGGACGGGCCCACCAGCGGCACGCCATGCTGCTCCAGCACCGGGATGATGCCTTGCGTGTGGGGCGTGCCACGGGTCATGAACAGGCCGATCACGCCCTTTTGTTCAATCAGCGTGCGGGTGTTGTCCAGGGTCAGCTTGGGGTCGAACTTGTCGTCCAGCGACAGCACCTCCACCTTCTGCCCGCCCACGCCGCCCTTGGCGTTGATGTGGTCGATGTAGAGGGCGGCGCCCTGCATGGATTCGGCCACCGTGGCGGCGGCCGATCCGGTGATGCCTACCGTCTGGCCGATCAGGATCTGTGCGTGGGCGGAACCGATGCCCAGGGCGGCGGCCAGGGCGCAGAGCGCACCGGCCAGGCCAGTTTTCTTCATGGGGTTGTCTCCTGCGTGTAGAGCGCCCGAGTGTAGGCATGCTCCCGCGCGGGACAACTGTAAAAACGCGTAGACCCGGTGCGCGGCCGCTCAGCGGCGGAAGCGCCCGTCCGTGCCGATGATGGACAGGTCGGCAAAGTCCAGTCCGGTGTGGTCCTCGGGGCTGAAGTTCACCTCCAGCCCGCCCAGGTCCAGCTTCTTGATGCTTTCTAGCGCGGTCTGGATCTTGTCGCGGGTGGGCTTGGGGCCTGCGCGCTTGAGGCCTTCGACCAGTACCTTGGCGGCGGCAAAGCCTTCGAGCATGGCGGGGCTGATTTCGGTGAGTCCCTTGGTCTTGGCCAGTTCCTGGGCTTCCTTCACCATCGGGTAGGTCACGGCCCGCTCGTTGGGGAACACCTGGGTCACGATCACGCCGCGTGCGTTGGCACCCAGGCTCTTGATGAAGCCGCTGGAGGCGTTGTTGGATAGCGTCACGATCTGTGCGGCCGAGCCCGCCGTGCGCAGCGCGTTGGTGGCGTCCACCACCGCAGAGCCCGAGGCCACCATCAACACCGCCTGCGCGTCGGCCTTGGCCACCTTGGCGGCAATGGGGGCGAAGTCGGGCTTGGCGCGGTCGAACTTTTCGGACACCACGGCGGTCAGCTTGGCGGCTGCCAGGCCCTTTTGTGCGCCCTGGATGCCGTCGGCGCCAAAGCTGTCGTCCGCATACACCAGCGCCACGCGGGTGATGCCCATGGAGGCCAGGTGGGTGATCGCCTTTTCGGCCTCGCGCTGGTAGGTGGCGCGCACGTTGAAGATGTATTTGCGCACCGGCTGGTGCAGCACCATGGCACCCGTGGACGGCGCCACCAGCACCACGCCGTGTTTGTCCAGCAGGGGCAGGATGGCCTCAGTGTGCGGGGTGCCCCGGTTGAGGAACAGGGCCAAGACGTTCTTGTCCTCGATCAGCGTGCGGGCGTTTTCCGCGGCCAGCTTGGGGTCGAATTTGTCGTCCAGGGAGATCAGCTCGATTTTCTGGCCGTTGACACCGCCTTTGGCGTTGATGGCATCGATGTAAAGCAGTGCGCCGTCGGTGGTCTCCTTCACCCCGGCGGCGACCTGGCCGCTGAAACCTGCCGTCTGGCCGATCAGGATCTGGGCATGGCTGGCTGCACTGGCCGCCAGCGCCAGGACCAAGCCCGCCGCCCGCAGTTGCCATTGTTTTGTCATGGCGGTCTCCTCTTGTTTTGTGTGGAGGCCGCAGTCTAGCCGCATGTTCCCGGCCAGAACACACGCTTTTCCCTAGCCGCTGCTCCATTGCGCGTGCTTTGTCCATGGTCAAAAGCACCGCAGTGCGCCTCGGGGGTAATCGACGGGCGCACGCGCAAACCCGGAGTGCGTCCCTAGAATGTCCCGCCTCACCCCAGAAAGACCGCCTCCATGACCCAGGGACAGATCCGTATCCGTGGCGCACGCCAGCACAACCTCAAGAACCTGGACCTGGACATCCGAACCGGCGAACTCACGGTGGTGACGGGGCCGAGCGGTTCGGGCAAATCCAGCCTGGTGTTCGACACGTTGTATGCCGAAGGCCAGCGCCGGTACGTGGAGACCTTCAGCGCCTACGCGCGCCAGTTCCTCGACCGCATGGACAAACCGGCTGTGGACAAGGTCGAGGGTGTGCCTCCCGCGATTGCCATCGACCAGACCAACCCCGTGCGCTCCAGCCGCTCCACCGTGGGCACGATGACGGAGCTGAACGACCACCTCAAGCTGTTGTTCGCGCGTGCGGGCCAGCTCTTTGACAAGCAGACCGCGCAGCCGGTGCGGCACGACTCGCCAGAGACCATTTACGCGGAGCTGCAGCGTCGCAGTGCCGAGGCAGGCGACCCGCGCATCGTGCTGACATTCCCTGTGGAACTGCCTGGGGGCACCTCCGCCGAACAGGTCGAGCAGTGGCTGTCCGCCAGCGGCTTCACCAAGGTGCAGGCCGAGCGCGAGGTGGGCACGCCCACCGGTCCGCGCAAGGTGCTGGACGTGGTGGCCGACCGCTTCCGCCTGGGCAACGCCGAGAAGGCACGTGTGATCGAGGCCATTGAGGTGGCACTGAAGCGCGGAACAGGGCGGCTGAATGTGTACCGGCTGGTGGATGAGGGCGAGCCCGAGTTGTGGAGATTTTCGACAGGCCTGCATTGTCCGGACAGCGACTTGCGCTACAGCGACCCCATCCCCTCGATGTTCTCGTTCAACTCCGCCGTGGGCGCGTGCGAGAGCTGCCGGGGCTTTGGCCGCGTGATCGGGGTGGACTACGGCCTCGTCATCCCCAACGACAAGCTCACGCTGCGCGCGGGCGCCATCAAGACCATCCAGACCCCCGCATGGCAAGAGGCGCAGGACGACCTCATGCGCCACGCCGAGGCCGCAGGCATCCCGCGCGACACGCCCTGGTACAAGCTCACCGACGACCAGAAGAAATGGGTCATCAACGGCGCGCCGGGCTACAAGGACGGGCAGTGGAGCAAGCAGTGGTACGGCATCAAGCGCTTCTTTGAATACCTGGAGAGCAAGGCCTACAAGATGCACATCCGCGTGCTCTTGTCCAAGTACCGCAGCTACACGCCGTGCCCCACCTGCGCGGGGGCGCGCCTCAAGACCGAAAGCCTGCTCTGGCGCATCGGCCGCAAGGAAGACGCCGACGCGGTGCTGGAGCCCGGAAAACGCTTCATGCCCGAGGGCGTGCAATGGTCGCGTGAGCAATTGGAGGCCTTGCCCGGCCTGTGCCTGCATGACCTGATGCTCCTGCCCATTGACCGCCTCCGCCAGTTCTTTGCGCGCATGCAGTTGCCCGTGGGCGACGATGCCAAAGGCGGTGATGCCCAGGCGCTGAAGCTGCTGCACGAAGAAATCACCACACGCCTGCAGTACCTGTGCGACGTGGGCATTGGCTACCTCACGCTCGACCGGCAAAGCCGTACTCTGAGCGGCGGCGAGGTGCAGCGCATCAATCTCACCACGGCTCTGGGCACCAGCCTGGTCAACACGTTGTTTGTGCTGGACGAGCCCAGCATCGGCCTGCACCCGCGCGACATGCACCGCATCACCGAGGCCATGCTGCGCCTGCGCGACGCGGGCAACACCCTGGTTGTGGTGGAGCACGACCCGGCCGTGATGCTCGCGGCCGACCGCATGATCGACATGGGCCCCGGCCCCGGCCGCCTGGGCGGGCAGATCGTGTTTGACGGCACCACCGCCGACTTGCGCAAGGCTGACACCCTGACGGGCGCCTACTTGGGCGGCCGCAAGCATGTGGGCTTTGGCTTCAAGCGCATGGTGACGGAGTCAACCCCACGCCTCATCCTGGAAGGTGCACGCGAACACAACCTGAAGGATGTGACGGTCGAATTCCCGCTGCAGCGCCTGGTCACCGTGACGGGCGTGAGTGGCTCGGGCAAGTCCAGTCTGATCCAGGACGTGTTGGCCCCGGCGCTGCTGCGTCACTTCGGCAAAGCCACCGACGCGCCCGGCGCGCACGACCGCATGCTGGGCGCGGACCATTTGTCGGACGTGGTGTTTGTGGACCAGTCGCCCATCGGCAAGACCGCGCGCTCCAACCCCGTGAGCTATGTGGGCGCGTGGGACAGCATCCGCGAACTCTTCGCCGTGGCGCCGCTGTCCAAACAACGCAGCTACACCGCTGCCAAGTTCAGCTTCAACAGCGGCGACGGGCGCTGCCCGACCTGCGGCGGCTCGGGCTTCGAACATGTGGAGATGCAGTTCCTGAGCGACGTGTACCTGCGTTGCCCGGACTGCGACGGCAAGCGCTACCGGCCCGAGATCCTGGAAATCACCATCGAGCGCGGCGGGAAGACGCTGAACGTGGCCGATGTGCTGGCGCTCACCGTGGCCGAGGCGGCGGCGGTGTTTGCCAACGACCGCGACGTGATCCGCGCGCTGCAGCCCATCGTGGACGTGGGGCTCGAATACGTGGCGCTGGGCCAGCCCGTGCCCACCTTGTCCGGCGGTGAAGCGCAGCGCCTTAAGCTGGCAGGCTTCCTGGCCGAGGCGGCGAAAACGGCCGCCAAATCGCGTCAGGCTGTGACGCGCAAGGGCACGCTGTTCCTGTTCGACGAGCCCACCACGGGCCTGCACTTTGACGACATCGCCAAGCTCATGCGCGCGCTGCGCAAGCTCATCGATGCGGGGCACTCGCTCATCGTCATCGAGCACAACCTGGACGTGATCCGCGCCAGCGACTGGCTCATCGACCTGGGCCCCGAAGGCGGTGATGCGGGCGGCCTCATCGTGGCCGAAGGAACGCCCGAAGACGTGCGAGCGCACGCCACATCCCACACCGGGCAGGCCCTGCGCGACTACGAATTGGCTTTGGGCGTGGGCGGCCATTCGGTGCATGAAAAGGCTGCTGCGCTACGAAAATCAGAGCGTCTTGCGCATATTCATCAAGCGCCTGCGGCCAAAAACGCCATTGAAATTGTCAACGCGAAGGAACACAACCTTAAGAACCTGAGCGTGGACATTCCGCGCGGCAAGTTCAATGTGGTGACGGGCGTGAGCGGCTCGGGCAAGTCCACGCTCGCGTTCGACATCCTGTTCAACGAAGGCCAGCGCCGCTATCTGGAATCGCTCAACGCCTATGCCCGCAGCATCGTGCAGCCCGCCGGTCGGCCCGAGGTGGACGCGGTCTACGGCATTCCGCCCACCGTCGCCATCGAGCAGCGCCTGTCGCGCGGCGGGCGCAAGTCCACCGTGGGTACCACCACCGAGGTGTGGCACTTCCTGCGCCTCTTGTACGTCAAGCTCGGCACGCAGCATTGCACCAAGGACGGCGCCGCCGTGCAGCCGCAAACGCCCGAGAGCATTGCCGCGCAGTTGCTCACCCAGTTCCGTGGGCAGCACATCGGCCTGCTCGCGCCGCTGGTGATGAACCGCAAGGGCGTGTACACCGAGCTGGCCGACTGGGCCCGCCCGCGCGGCTATACGCATCTGCGGGTGGACGGCAACTTCTTGCCCACCACCAACTTCCCGCGCATCGATCGCTTCAAGGAACATACCATCGAGCTGCCCGTGGCCAGCCTCGATGTGTCGCCCGAGAACGAGGCGGCGCTGCGCACCGCGCTGGCCGATGCGCTCACGCACGGCAAGGGCGTGGTGCATGTTCTCTCAGGCATCACAGGTCTGCGCGAAGCCATGGAGGGCGGCCAGCCCACGGCGGGTATTGGCACGATGCAGGCGTTCTCCACCAAGCGCGCCTGCCCCGTGTGCGCGACGAGCTATGCCGAGCTGGACCCGCGCCTGTTCTCCTACAACAGCAAACACGGCTGGTGCCCCGACTGCGTGGGCACGGGCGTCAAGCTCACCAAAGACCAGCGCAAGGTGTTTGACGACTCGGTGCAGGACGACAAAGAAAAAGGCCGCGAGCAGACCTTTGCCGAGCCCGAGGTGGAAGATCTGGCCGACACGGCCTGCCCGACCTGCAGCGGTACGCGGCTGAATGCCACAGCAAGAGCGGTCCGATTTGCCGGTGTAGGCATCACTGACATCGCCGCGCTGTCGGTGACCGATGTGCGCCGCTGGATCGAGACCCTGCGCATTGAAGGCGGCATGACCCAGCGCGAGGCCGACATTGCCCGCGACCTGGTACCCGAGATCCAGAGCCGCCTCGAATTTCTGGAAGAAGTGGGCCTGGGCTACCTCACGCTGGACCGGGGCGCGCCCACCCTGAGCGGTGGCGAGGCCCAGCGCATCCGCCTGGCCGCGCAGCTGGGCAGCAACCTGCAGGGCGTGTGCTACGTGCTCGACGAGCCCACCATCGGCCTGCATGCGCGCGACAACCAGATTTTGCTCAACGCTCTGCACAAGCTGGGTGACAAGGGCAACACGCTGGTAGTGGTGGAGCACGACGAAGACACCATCCGCCGTGCCGACCACATCATCGACATCGGCCCCAGCGCCGGCAAACGCGGCGGGCGCCTGGTGGCGCAGGGCAGCGTGGCCGACATCACGGGCGCCGAAGATTCCCAAACCGGCCGCTACTTGCTGCACGCGATGAAGCATCCGCTGCAGCTGCGCCGCAGCATGGCGCCCGGCGAGGTGAGTGCCGAGGCCACGGCGGCCTTTGCCCATGCCGAGGCGGCAGCGCCCACGGGCCGCCAAAGCGCCGCCGTCAAGAAGCGTGCGGCGCAGGCTGCATCGCTGGCCGCTGACGCCCTCAATGAAGCCAAGGAGCGCGCTGCCATGCGCTGGCTCACGGTGCATGGCGCGCAGTTGCACAACCTGCAGAACGTGACGGCCACCGTGCCGCTGCACCGCCTGGTGGCGGTGACGGGCGTGAGTGGCTCGGGCAAGTCCACCTTGGCGCGCGATGTGCTGCTGGCCAACGTGCAGGCCTGGGTGCAGCAGCGCAGTACCAAAGCCGGGCGCGATGCCATGGATGCAGGCAAGGCGCCGCCTTTGGTGGGTTGCGCAGGCCTGTCAGGCTTCGAGAGCATCGACCGCGTGCTCGAAGTGGACCAGACGCCCATTGGCAAAACGCCGCGTTCGTGCCCCGCCACCTACATCGGCTTCTGGGACACCATCCGCAAGCTGTTTGCCGAAACGCTGGAGGCCAAGGCCCGCGGCTACGCGGCCGGGCGCTTCAGCTTCAACACCGGCGAAGGCCGCTGCCCCAGCTGCGAAGGCGCGGGCGTGCGCACCATCGAGATGAGCTTCTTGCCCGATGTGAAGGTGCCCTGCGAGACCTGTCACGGCGCGCGCTTCAACCCCGAAACGCTGGCCGTGACCTGGCGCGGCAAGAGCATCGGTGACGTGCTGCAGATGGAGGTGGACGAGGCGGTGGGCTTCTTCGCCACCATGCCCAGCATTGCGCATCCGCTGCAGCTCTTGCAGGACGTGGGCCTGGGCTACCTCACGCTGGGCCAGCCGTCACCCACGCTCAGCGGTGGCGAGGCGCAGCGCATCAAGCTGGTCACCGAGCTGACCAAGGTGCGCGACGAGGTCGGTCGCCGGGGCCAGAAGGCACCACACACGCTGTATGTGCTGGACGAGCCCACCGTGGGGCTGCACATGGCCGACGTGGACAAGCTCATCCGCGTGCTGCACCGCCTGGTGGACGGCGGCCACAGCGTGATCGTGATCGAACACGACCTCGACGTGATCGCCGAAGCCGACTGGATTCTGGACCTGGGGCCCGAGGGTGGTGGCGCAGGCGGTCGCATCGTGGCGGCGGCCACGCCCGAAGACGTGGTGGCGGCGGGTACCCACACCGGCAAGGCCCTCGCGCCCGTGCTGGCCCGCTGAGGCGTGCAGGGCTGACGGCAGGAGGCTGGGCCAGCCTGGTGGTTGGCGCACAGCGCTGTCGGCCTCTGTCCTACGCACTGCGCAGAACATGGCGCACGCGCTGCATGGGATGGGCTTCCTACGATGGATTGCAGGGGATCGGCTCCCCACCTTCCATCCACATTTCAAGGACGCCCATCACCATGAACGCATTCAAATTCCTCAAGACCTGTACCGCTCTGGCGGCCACCTCCGTGTTGCTGGTGGCCTGCGGCGGTGGCAATAACGACGACCCATCTCCTAGCAACGAGCCCGGTGTGCTGACAGTCAGCAACGCCACCATCGACGGCCTGAATGGCGTGTATGGCAATGGCGCTCTCAACCTCACCGATGTCGACAAGAAGAACCCTGTCGGTTCGGTGCCGGAGCTGTGCACCTTCCGGTTTGATGGCGCCAACAAGGTGGGCTCATCGGCCACGGCCTTTGGCGATATCCGTTACCGCCCCGACGCCACCAGCCTGCACCAGGTGTTCCTGACGTTCGATGGCAAGGAATACGGCAGCGGCGAACCCACCGACACTGCCGTGGTCCGCGAAAGCGACCAGGTGCGCTTCAGCGGCAAGACGCTGACGGCGTCGGATGGATCTGGCGCCACGCTGCGCGTCAGCGGCATCGTGCCCATGCGCCCCAACCGTCCTTCGGGCTGTTGAGTCCGCGTTTTGCGCCTCGGAGACTCGGTTCAAGATCTGATTGCTTGTCTCCCTCCCCGGTCCCTTCGGCCGGTTCAGCCCCAGCTGCGATAGCGGCAGGGTTTTTTTGGGGGGGCGTGCGCGGGGCGGGTGCACACCGCTCTCCCTCGGGTTGCGGCGCAGGGCTGGGCGAACCTGTGTACCCGCGATCCCGGTGCGCGCAGCGGTTTGCTGGCGGCACAATGCATCGGTGTGCTTGCGGCGCTGTGGCCGCGCTGCACGCTACCCATCGTCCATGCCCGTACCACCCCCTCAACCAACCACCGTGGTGTGGCTGCACCCCGAAGCACCTGCCAAACCGGCCGAGGGAGCGCCCTGCAATGGCTGTGGTCTGTGTTGCCTGGCGGAACCCTGTCCGCTGGGTGTACTGGTCTCGCGCCGCCGCCGTGGCGCCTGCGTAGCCCTGCGCTGGAGCGATGTGGACCAGCGCTACTGGTGCGGCATGGTGGCCGATCCGGCCGGGGTGACGGGGCTCACCCACCCCTGGGCAGTGCGCGCCATGTCGGCGCTGGCGCGGCGCTGGATCGCATCGGGCGTGGGTTGTGATGCGCGGCTGGACGTGCAGGGCCCGCCTCCAGGCAACCAGCTGAAGTAATCCGCTATAAATTCAATAGCTATTCGGGCGTGTTTGACTAGCGCAAGCAGTGAATTGGACTGAAATTTCAGCCCCCCGCACTGCGCCGGGCCAGGTGCACGCCCGCCAGCATGCAGCGCACCGATCCACCCGCCAGTTCGATGGTTGGCACGTCCAACGGCAGCAAGCGGGCGCTTTGCTCGATGGTGGCACGCTGCGCCGGTGTGAGACTGGCAGCGGCGCGCGCCGACAGCGCCAGCACCCGGCCCTGGGCGCCCGAGAGCTCCAGCGCGTTGCCGGCAAATTCCCTGATCTGGTGGGGGCTCAGGGCGATGACCTCGCGGCCCGTCTCGCGCAGGCGCTCGCACACGGCTGCACGGCGCGCAGGATCGGTGATCATGTGAAAGCCACCCAGCGCAAACGCGGTGCCAATGCAGAGCATCACGTTGGTGTGGTAGCAGGGCTGGCCCTCCTCGTCTGCCGTGGCAAAGACCATGGGCTCGTAGTTGAAGTGTGTGCAAAAGCGCTCCAGAGCCACGGGGTCGGCGCGGTTCGATTGCGCGGTGTAGGCAATGCGGCCGATGTGGTCCAGGACCATCGCACCGGTGCCCTCCAGAAACATGCCATCGGCCTCCAGTCCCGAGTAGTCGATCACGTCCTGCACGCGGTACTCGGCCTTGAGCAACTCGATGACATCGCTGCGCCGCTCTCGCCGCCGGCTCCTGGCGTACATGGGGTAGATCGCCACATGGCCGCCCGCGTGGGTGGAGAACCAGTTGTTGGGGAACACTGCGTCGGGCGTGTCGTGCTCGCCGGGGGCGTCGAACAGGTGCACGCGCACCCCTGCGCCCTCCAGGCGCTCTGCAGCAGCAGTGACCTCGGCAAACGCGCGACGCGAGGTGTCACGGGCCGCCGGCTGCGCGGTGCGCACTTGAAAGGCGTTGTCGGCGGCGGTTTCGGGGTTGG
The DNA here is from genome assembly GCF_025246485.1 of Acidovorax sp. K2F. Taxonomy (NCBI): domain Bacteria; kingdom Pseudomonadati; phylum Pseudomonadota; class Betaproteobacteria; order Burkholderiales; family Comamonadaceae; genus Acidovorax; species Acidovorax sp. K2F. The sequence continues at coordinate 53,320 of NZ_JAOBSQ010000052.1, read as the reverse complement.
GGTGAAAGCGATGCGGGCGCACCATCACAACGGCGCTGGGGGCTTGGACTGAGGCGTGCATGGCGGGGCGGGGTGTGAAAGAAGCGGGAAGACTTCCCAGAATTTTCTTGGCAGCCCCTGCTATCCTCTAGCCTCATAACTGGTCAAAATGGCTGATAAATTGCCGTTCTGCCAGTTTTGAAGCCCACTATGACCAAGCTCGACGACACCGACCGCGAAATCATCAGCATCTTGCGTGCGGACGCGCGCACCCCTGTGGCCACGTTGGCGCAAAAGCTGCGCGTATCACGCGGCACGGTGCAGAACCGCCTGCACAAGATGGAAGAGAGCGGCGTCATCACCGGCTACACCGTGCGCCTGCGCCCTGATTCCGAGCCGCAGCGCATCCGGGCGTGGATGAGCATTGCGGTCGAAGGCAATGCCGCCCCCGCCGTCATCCGCGCGCTGCGCGGCGAGCCCACGGTGGGGACGCTGCACACCACCAATGGCCGATGGGACATCGTGGCCGAGGTGCGTGCCGAGAGCCTGGAGTCGTTTGACGCGGCCCTGGGCCGCATTCGCCTCACGCCCGGCATTGGCAACACCGAAACCAGCATCTTGTTGTCCACCTACAAGGCGTGATGCGGCCCTGGCGGTGCACCAGCGCAAGGGCTGCGCGCTGGCGCCTGGGCGACAGCGGCTAGGGGGTTTCCGCATGCCCTCGCAGCGCGGCCTGCAGTCCAATGGCGAAGTCTTTGTTTTTGCATTTTCAGGAGCCTCGCCATGCAACGTCGCCAGATCATCCAATGGGGCGCCGCCAGCCTCGCTGCCCCCGCATTCCTGGCGCAGGCCCAGAGCTTTCCCAGCAAGCCCATCAAGCTCGTGATCGCCTTCCCGGCCGGTGGCCCCACCGACATCACCATGCGGTCGCTGGCCGACAACGCCAGCAAGATCCTGGGCCAGCCCGTGATCGTGGAGAACAAGCCCGGAGCCGGCGGCACCTTGCCCGCACAGCAGCTACAAACGTCTCCGGCCGATGGCTACACGGTGGCGCAGATTCCGCTGGGCGTGTTCCGCCTGCCTTACACCACCAAGATCAACTGGGACCCGGTCAAGGACATCAGCTACGTGCTCAACGTCACCGGCTACGCGTTTGGCCTGGTGGTGCCTGCCGACTCGCCCCTCAAGACCTGGACGCACTTCGTGGCCTGGGCCAAGGCCAACCCCGGCAAGCTGAGCTACGGCTCCACCGGCACTATGACCAGCCCGCACCTGACCATGGAGCTGATCGCGCAGCAGCTGGGCCTGGAGCTGCTGCACGTGCCCTACAAGGGGAGTGCCGACCTGATGCAATCCATCCTGGGCGGGCAGATCATGGCGGCGGCCGACTCCACCGGTTTTGCACCGCAGGTCGAGGCGGGCAAGCTGCGCGTGCTCAACACCTGGGGCGCCGAGCGCCTGGCCAAGTTCCCCGATGCGCCAACGCTCAAGGAGCTGGGCCTGAACCTGGTGCAGAACTCGCCCTTTGGCATTGGCGCCCCCAAGGGCACGCCCGATGCGGTGGTCAAGCGCCTGCATGATGCCTTCAAGCAGGCCATGGAGCAGGAGAGCTACAAGACCGCACTGGCCCGCTACGACATGGTGCCGATGTACATGAGCACGTCGGCGTACAAGAAGTTTGCGCAGGACACGTTCACGCGCGAGAAGGCGCTGGTGGAGAAACTGGGCTTGGCCAAACCCACCTGAGGCCACTCCCTTCGGAGGGCGCTATGCGTTCCGTGTGATGATCCGCAGCATTGAACGGAACTCACACACGATATGGCATCCCCCTCCGACAGCATCAGCATGGCCCTGTTCTGCGACTTTGAAAACGTCGCCCTGGGCGTGCGCGATGCACAGTACGAAAAGTTCGACATCAAGCCCATCCTGGAGCGCCTGCTGCTCAAGGGTTCCATCGTGGTCAAGAAGGCCTATTGCGACTGGGAGCGCTACAAGGGTTTCAAGGCCACCATGCACGAGGCGAATTTCGAGCTGATCGAGATCCCCCATGTGCGCCAGTCGGGCAAAAACTCGGCCGACATCCGCCTGGTGGTGGACGCGCTGGACCTCTGCTACACCAAGTCGCACGTCAACACCTTCGTCATCATCAGCGGCGACTCGGACTTTTCGCCGCTGGTGTCCAAGCTGCGCGAGAACAACAAGCAGGTGATCGGCGTGGGCGTGAAGCAGTCCACGTCCGATCTGCTGATTGCCAACTGCGACGAATTCATCTTCTATGACGACCTGGTGCGCGAGAACCAGCGTGCGCAGGCCCGCCGCCAGGCCCCAGGCAGCAGCCCGCCGTCCGCGCCACGCCGCAGCCCCGAGGAGGAGCGCAGCCGAAAGGAAAGCCAGGACGCGCGCCGCACCCAGGGCGTGGAGCTGGCGGCCGAAACGTTTGAAGCCCTGCTGTCCGAGCGCGGCGACACCGGCAAGATCTGGGCGTCGGTGCTCAAGGAGGCCATCAAGCGCCGCAAGCCCGATTTCAGCGAAGGCCGGTATGGCTTCCGCACCTTTGGCAACCTGCTCGAAGAAGCGCAGGCGCGCGGCCTGCTGGAGTTTGGGCGCGATGAAAAATCGGGCGCGTATGTGTTCCGCAGCCATGGTGGGCCGACGGCCGCGCCCGCGCGGCCTGAAGGAGCCGGTGAGCGAGCCAGCCAGGGCGGCGCCACGCGGCATGACTTTCATGCGGTGGCGACGGCACCCGATCTGCGTTCTGACAGTGGCGAAGGGCAGGGCGCGCCGGGCCGCAGCCGGGGGCGTCGCGGTGAGGGCGCAGACCGCCCCGACACACGCTCCACGCAGCGCAGCGAGCCGCGCAATGACTCGAACCAGGAGCCACAGGCGTCCGAGCAGGCGGATGTGCCGTCAGAGCGCCCGGCCAGCCGCTATTTCAGCCAGCCGGTGGCCCACGAGGCCGGGCCATTGGAGCGGGTGATCGACAGCAGCCCTGAGCAGGATGCGCGCGCCAAAGCGTTGGATGGCTCCGAGGCCCCGGCAGCGCAGATACCTGCTGAGAACGATGGTGCCGAGCCTGCAGCCCCTCGCCGCAGCCGCGCCCGCAGTGGAGGCGGTGCCAAGCCAGCTGCCAGCGCCCCCAAGGCTGCTGCCACGCCCCGAGCGCGTGGCGCGCGTGCCGTGGCGGATGCGGGCGGTGCTACAGCTGCCGAGGCATCGGCTTCTGCGGCCGAGGCACCAGCCGCTGAGGCACAAGACGCGGATCCCACCAAGGCGGCCGCTCCCCGTCCACGCAGCCGGGCCCGCAAGCCGGCCGCCAAACCCGCCGAGTAAGTGTTATTGGTCCGCTGCGGTCGCTGAGCGCCGCAACGCCAGCCGCTCTTGCACTTCTTCGTAACGGGGCGGCGTGCAGCCCGCCCGCTCCACACAGTGGCTGGCGCTGGCCAGCGCATGGTGCAGCACGGCGAGCAAACGGGCTTCGGTGACGGGGGCTGTCAGGCCACCATGACGCAGTGCCAAGGCCTCTTCGCCGCGCTCAGGCCCTGCCAGCCAGGCGGTGATCAAGCCCGCCAGAAAACAGTCACCCGCGCCCACCGTGTCCACCACCGTGATCGGCGCTTCGTCGCGCGCATGCACGGCCAGGCCGTCGCGCTGCAGCAGCCAGGCACCTTCCGGACCCAGGGTCAGGGCGAGCCATTGGGCCTGTGTTTGCTGCTGCAAATAGTGGGCGCGTTCCAATGCGTTGGCGCCCGGAACGGCCAGCGCCTCCAGGTCATCGTCGCTCACCTTGATGAGGTGGGCGTGCTGCAGGGCGGCCATCACGTTGGCGCGGTAGGCATCGGCATCGTCCACGGCCGACAGGCGCAGGTTGGCATCCACCACCACCATGCGGCCTGCTACGCGCTGCGCTGCCAGCCAGGGCTGGTAAACGGCAGCGTCCTGTGCCACCAGCGCCAGGCAGCCCGTGGCCACCACCAGCAAGTCGGGCAAAGCAGCGCAGGCGGCAATCAGCGCAGCAGCGGTCACCTGGCGGTCGGCCACGCCGTCGCGGTAGAAGCTGTAGCTCGCCTTGCCCGCGGCATCCAGCGCGGCCAGGGCCAGCGCGCTGGGCGCACGCACTGGCGCGGGCGCTGCCAGGGCCACGCCCGCGTCGTGCAGGCCGTGCGCCAGTTGTCGCCCCAGCATGTCGCCCGACAGCGGGTTGAGGTAGAGCGTGCCCACGCCCTGCAGGCCCAGCGCACGCGTGAGGTTGTAGACCGCGCCGCCCGCGCAGGGCTTGAGGCGGCCATCGGGCTCTTCGATCAGGTCAAACAAGGCCTCGCCCGCCGTGGCCACCCGCAGCGGCGGTGCGGTGTGGGCGGGGCTGGAGTCGGCGGACTGGATAGGGAAAACCATAAGTAAATCCACTTGATTTATTAACTCGTCGGCCACTATAGTTCGATCCCATCCACCCGACAAGAGTGGTTCACCTGCCAGCCGCGCAGCACGGGGCCGACAGGAATCTGCCATCCCAACACCCGGAGACAACACCATGCGACGCACCCCCGCCTTTGCGCTTTCTGCCCTTGCCCTCACCGGCGCCCTGGCCTGTGGCCTGGCCCAGGCGCAGACATCCGAGCCCGTCATCGGCCTCATCACCAAGACCGAGACCAACCCCTTCTTCGTGAAGATGAAAGAGGGCGCCACGGCCGAGGCCAAGAAGCTGGGTGCCAAGCTGGTGTCGGCCGCAGGCAAGACCGATGGCGACAACGCGGGCCAAGTCACGGCCATGGAGAACCTGATCGCCGCCGGTGCCAAGACCATCCTCATCACCCCCAGCGACGCCAAGGCCATCGTGCCCGCGATCAAGAAGGCGCAGGCGCGCGGCGTGATGGTGATTGCGCTCGACAGCCCCACCGAGCCCATGGATGCGACTGACGCGCTGTTTGCCACCGACAACTACAAGGCGGGCGAGCTGATCGGCCAATACGCCAAGGCCGCCGCTGCGGGCAAGAAGCCCGTGATTGCCACGCTGGACCTGTTCCCCGGCCACCCGGTGGGCGCGCAGCGGCACAACGGCTTCCTGAAGGGCTTTGGTCTGCAGGCCAACGATGCCAAGAGCAACGAGCTGTCGCGCCCCGCCGAAGTGGTGTGCATGGCCGACAGTTTTGGCGACCGCGCCAAGGGCCAGACTGGCATGGAAAACTGCCTGCAGAAGAACCCTGACATCAACATCGTCTACACCATTAACGAGCCCGCCGCCGCCGGTGCCTACAACGCGCTCAAGGCCGCAGGCAAGGAGAAGAACGTGCTCATCGTCTCGGTGGATGGTGGCTGCGCTGGCATCGCCGACGTGGGCAAGGGTGTGATCGCCGCCACCAGCCAGCAGTACCCGCTGCGCATGGCCGCGATGGGCGTGGCGGCAGGCGTGGAATACGCCAAGACCGGCAAGAAGGTCAGCGGCTACACCGACACCGGCGTGACGCTGATCGCTGCCAAGCCCATGGCGGGCGTGGACAGCAAGGATGTGAAGACCGGCACCGACCTGTGCTGGGGCGCCAAGTAAGAGCCGTTCTCAAAACTCTTCTGGCGTCGTTGCTGCGTCTTGTCGTACTACCGTACTGCCTGCGACGCAGCGCCTAGCCAGAACCGCTTCGCTGAGTTTTGCGAGCAGCTCTGAAAAAAACGCCTTCTCTCTGAGAGTCACCTCATCCACCCGCACGGAGCCGCCATGTCCTCGACCGCTTCCAAACTACCGCCGCTGGCCACGCTGGGGCCGTTCATCGCGCTGATCCTGGCGTGCGCCTTTTTTGCCACGCAGAGCGAACGTTTTCTGTCCGCGCAGAACTTCGCGCTCATCCTGCAGCAGGTCATGGTCGTGGCCGTAATCGCAATTGGCCAGACGCTGGTCATCCTCACGGCGGGCATTGATCTGTCGTGTGGCATGGTCATGGCACTGGGTGGCATCGTGATGACCAAGATGGCGGCGGACTACGGCCTCTCTGCCCCTGTGGCGATTGCCTGCGGCATGGCGGTGACCGTGCTGTTCGGGTTGATCAACGGCCTCTTGGTCACCAAGATCAAGCTGCCGCCCTTCATCGTCACGCTGGGCACGCTCAACATCGCGTTTGCCGCCACGCAGCTGTACTCGGGCGCGCAGACCATCACCGACATCCCCGCTGGCATGACCGCACTGGGCAACACCTTCCAGCTGGGGCAGACCGCCATCGTCTGGGGCGCGGTGCTCATGCTGGTGCTGTACCTCGTCACCTGGTTTGCGCTGCGCGAAACCGCGCCGGGCCGCCATGTCTACGCCGTGGGCAACAGCCCCGAAGCCACGCGCCTTACCGGCATTGCCACCGACAAGGTGCTGCTGGGCGTGTATGTGCTGGCGGGCCTGTTCTACGGCATCGCGTCGGTGCTGTCGGTGGCCCGCACCGGCGCGGGCGACCCGAACGCGGGCCAGACCGAAAACCTGGATGCCATCAGCGCCGTGGTGCTGGGCGGCACCAGCCTGTTTGGCGGGCGCGGCATGATTTTGGGCACGCTGGTGGGGGCGCTCATTGTGGGCGTGTTCCGCAACGGGCTCACGCTCATGGGCGTGTCGTCGGTGTACCAGATCCTCGTCACCGGCATCCTCGTGATCCTGGCCGTGGCCACCGACCAACTCTCGCGCAAAGGAGTGCGTTGATCATGACCACCTCCCCACACACCACGAACGCCCCGCTCGTCATGCAGGCCAAGGGCCTGGTCAAGCGCTACGGGCAGGTCACCGCGTTGGATGGCGCCGACTTTGAACTGCGCGCCGGGGAGATCCTGGCTGTGATCGGCGACAACGGCGCGGGCAAGTCGAGTCTCATCAAGGCGCTGTCGGGCGCCACCGTGCCCGACGAAGGCGAGATCCTGCTCGACGGCCAGCGCATCCAGTTCAAGAGCCCCATCGACGCACGCCGCGCGGGCATCGAAACCGTGTACCAGGACCTGGCCGTGGCCCCGGCCATGACGATTGCTGAAAACCTGTTTCTCGGCCGCGAACTGCGCCGCCCCGGACTGCTGGGCAGCGCTCTGCGCATGCTCGACAAGAAAAAGATGCTCGAAGAAAGCGTGGCCCGCATGGCCGAACTGAAGGTCGGCATCCGCTCCATGACACAGGCGGTGGAGACGCTCTCCGGCGGCCAGCGCCAGTGCGTGGCCGTGGCGCGGGCGGCAGCGTTTGCGCGCCACGTCGTCATCATGGACGAGCCCACCGCCGCCCTCGGCGTGAAGGAGGGCAACATGGTGCTGGAGCTCATCCGCCGCGTGCGCGACAAGGGCCTGCCCGTCATCCTCATCAGCCACAACATGCCCCATGTGTTCGAGATTGCCGACCGCATCCACATCGCCCGCCTGGGCAAGCGCGCCGCCGTGGTCAACCCCAAGAAGATCAGCATGAGCGACACCGTGGCCGTGATGACCGGGGCCATGGCCGCATCTGACCTGCCCGCTGAATGCCTTGCCTGAACCATGCTGAAAAATATCAACCCCCTGCTGACCCCCGACCTGCTCAAGGTGCTGGCCGAGATGGGCCATGACGACGCCATTGTTTTGGCCGATGCCAACTTCACCGCCATGAGCCTGGGCGCGGGCAAGCCCGTGCTGCGCCTGCCCGGCATTGGCATGGCACGCGCCGTGCAGGCCGTGGCCAGCGTGCTGCCATTGGCGCAGGACGTGGCGCACCCCGTGGCCTACATGCAGGTGGGTGGCACCGAGCCGCCGTACCGCTCGGCCCTGCAGCGCGAAACCATGGACGTGCTGGCACGCGAGGGCGTGGCCAGCGCGCAGGCAGAAGGCGTGGAGCGTTTCGCGTTCTACGAGCGCGTCAAAAAGGCCTATGCCATCGTGGTGACGGGCGAGCTGCAGCCCTGGGGCAACTTCCTGCTGCGCAAGGGCGTCATCGGCGACACTCTGAACGCCTGATTGTTTCATCACCATGCTGGACACCGACGCATCCCTACCCGCCGTTGACAACACTGCCGCCAGCCCCGCGCTGCTGCGCCAGCGCGGCTCCAACCACGTGGGGCTGCGCCAGTTCAATGAGCGTGTGGTGCTGCAGGCGCTGCGCACCCATGGCAGCCTGGCCAAGGCCGAGATGGCGCGGGTCACGGGACTCACGGCGCAGACCATCGGCCTCATCACCGCCCGGCTCGACGAAGACCAGTTGCTGCGCCGCGAAGCGCCCGTGCGCGGCCGCGTGGGCCAGCCTTCGGTGCCCATTGGTCTCAACCCCGACGGCGCCTTTGCCATCGGCATCAAGATCGGCCGCCGCAGCGCCGACTGGCTGCTGGTGGACTTCACCGGCCATGTGCGCGAGCGCATCGTGCTCGACTACGCCTTCCCTGACATCGACGTGCTGTTGCCCGCCATCCGCACGCACCTGAACCAGCTGCTCGACGGCCTGGGTCCGCTGCGCTCGCGCGTGGTGGGCGTGGGCGTGGCAGCGCCGTTCCAGCTCGGCGGCTGGCACCGCATGCTGGGGCTCACCGAGGCGCAGTCGGAAGCCTGGAACAACATCGACCTGGCCGAGCAGGTGCAGCAGATGACCGAGCTGCCCGTGAGCTTTGCCAAGGACACCTCCGCCGCCTGCGTGGCCGAGCTGCTGCAGGGGCGTGGGCGCGACATCCCGAGCTTTTTGTACCTGTTCATGGACACCTTTGTGGGTGGCGGGCTGGTCATCAACTCGCACCTGCACCGGGGCTTGCACGGCAATGCCGGCGCGGTGGCCTCGCTGCCGCTGTCACCAGCCCTTCCCGGGCAGGCCCCCGCGCAGCTCATCAGCCAGGCATCGCTGTGGGAGCTGGAGCAGCGCTTTCGCGAACATGGCCTCGACCCTATGGCCGCCTACGACAAGCGTGTGCTGCAGGCCCCGTGGCTGGAACACAGCCGGGGCTGGATTGCGCGCGCTGCGGCGGGCCTGGCGCACTGCATCGTCTCGGCCACCGCGTTTTTGGATCTGGACGCCGTGGTGGTCGATGGCGCCGCAGCCCCCGAGCTGCTGCAGGCCCTGTGCGAAGGCGCCCGCCACGCGCTGGCCGACTACAACTGGGAAGGCCTGCACCAGCCCCCCCGCCTGGAGCTGGGCACCATGGGCTCGGACGCCCGCGCGCTGGGCGGAGCGCTGCTGCCGCTGCATGCGTGTTTTGCGCCGGATACCGATATCTTCCTCAAGGCTTGATGGTCGTGCTATTGAAACAATAGCTGTCACGGCATATTCCACTAGCGCAGGTGGCGTTTTCAGTCAAAACTGCTTCCTGGAGGTCTTGCGTACACTGTGCCCTCCTGGGAGCGCTGGCCCAGTTGCGTCGATCAGCCAGGGGCTGTGGCGACTGCGCCCTGTTGCCTGCTGCGCTTGCTTTGCTGACAGTTAGCGCCCCGCCAGGATCGCCCGCGCCACTTCGGCAAACCCCGCGCCCCGTTCGCCCTGCGTCACATAGCGTGGCAGATGTGTGAGCTGCGGCACAAACCGCGCGATATTGGCCACGCCCACGCTGTGCGGAAAATGCTCGAACATGAGCTGGTCGTTTGTAGAGTCGCCCACGTAGACCCATCGGTCGATCTCTGCATCAAGGTCGCGCCTGAACAGCTCGCGCACGATCCATCGGGCCCCCTCCAGCTTGTTGTGCGTGCCGTACCAGCCGTTGATGTGAATACTGCTCACAGTGGCGTTCATCCCGGCCGCTCGCATCAGTGCTACGCAACGGTCGATGTCGACCTGCGGCATTTGGGTGAACTCGCTGTGGTCGATGGCGATATCGCACTCGCGGCCTTCGGAGTCGGTAGCACGCTGAGCGCCAGGGACCTGATGCTCTATCTTTTCCAGTACCTGTCGCATGTGGGCGAAGTTGGCGACACGGGCGGCAGCATCTTGCTGGTAGAGCTTTGCAAGAGAACCATCGGGTTGCCGGACAAGTGCAACGGCACCGTTCTCCGCCACGATGGCGTTGACCGGCCAGGACAGCGCGAAAGGTTCGCTCCAGCCGACAGGCCGGCCTGTGATGGGGACTACGGGTAACCCGATCCGGCGCAGGTGGTGGAGGGCTCCGAGCGCGTCATCCGAGATGCCACCATCCGTCGTCAGCGTGTCGTCGATGTCAGTAAACAACCCAATGATATCGACCGGCTTGTTGCGTGCCCAATCGTCCAATGGCTTCATAACGCTGCTCTCATGATGGGGCGTTCTACCCGTAGGTACCACAGCCAGCTAATGAGCACGATAGCTATGGGAAGTGCGAGCATGAATAGCATCAACGCAGTAGGTGAATGGACTCCCCAGTACGCCCGCGCCTTCCCACTTAAATCGAGCAAGAATGTGTGTAGTAAATAGAGACTGTAGGATGCGTCGCCGACACGCACCAGCCAGCCCGGTGGCCTAATACTGGTCTGCTCTAGGGCCAGCACGGCACACAACGCCGCCAATCCCATCACACCAAAGCTTGCGGCACGTAATACTTCAATGCGATCAAAGTAGGACGATGTTGAACCGAGGATGAGGCCTGCCGTGAACGCAAGCGTGCACACCGGAATGGTGACTTGAGGTATGGAGAATAACCGTGATCTGCTGTCGTATGCTTGGGCCAATAATGCCCCGCCCAGAAACTCGATACCCAAGCCAGTCAGCCCGTATCTGAGTGGTTGGCGCCCATCGAGTACCGCAGGTGTGTCAGCAATGAGCCAGCCCACGCCCCACGCCGCGAGCAGCGCCATGAAAGCAACGATCGCTTTGACTTGGTGGCGTTGAGGGAGCAAGGCAACCAAGACGATCCATAGATAAAAGTAGATCTCCATCGTCAGCGACCAAGCAGGCGGCAACCAGTTGTCCCAAATGTTCGGGTACAACAAGAAGGTGCTCATAACCATCTTCCTGAGCGGTGGCAGGCGCTCGTGGTAGACGAAGGCAGTCGTGAATGCTATCAGCAGCAGCACGGGCCAGTATCCCAGATAGATACGCAGGAGCCGCCTCTTGATGAATGGCCAAGCGCCTCTCGCAGGAATCGTCCTTTGGGCAGAGCGGTACACCACGAAGCCGCTCAGGGCAAAGAAGATGTCCACGCCGGAAAATCCCCAGTGTGTCACGGCGCTCGTCATTGACAGAAGTGGTACCAGATCCCAATGGGGGTGCATATGGAAAAAGAGCACCATCAGTGCGGCGATACCGCGCAGCGCTTGGATCCACTGCAGTTCTGAGTTGATCGGCGGCTTAGTGTTCATTGGACAGTTCGGGGCTTAATGCCTCGCGCGGCGCATTGCTCACGTCGTAGTGGAGAAAGGCGATGAGAAACTGGATGCCGATGATCAACGGAAGCGCTGCGAACATGACGGTGCCGCTCGAAGCTGGTTGTCCCGTAATGGCGCTTTGAGCCCAGTGAACGCCGCCGAAAATCATGCCCACCAAGCACAGTGCAGAGCCCAGTATGCTGTACAGGCTGCCAATGTTGAAGTCCCGGAGCAGGTACAGATAGACGTAGCGCTTCACGAGCCGTGTAGCGTGCTTTCTTAGAAACTCGGGGAGTATCTTCGAAATTTTCAGGTTGGATTCTTCGTCTGCATACACTGAATCCATCGGCACGTCGTGCACCACTGCGCGAATGGTGTTGAGGTGGTAAAGCATATCGGTTTCGAAAAAGTAGCGGCGTTCTAGTTTTTCGAGAGGAAGTTTGCGCAGTACCGCGGTATGGATGGCTGTATACCCATTTGTTGGGTCCATCGACGACCAATACCCGCAGCTGAGTTTGGTCAGAAAAGACAACGCAGCGTTGCCGAACAACCGCATAGGGGGCATGCCGCGCAGTGACTCCGGCCTATAGAAGCGATTTCCTTTCGTGTAGTCAGCCAACCCACGAACAATAGGCCGCACGAAATGGGGTAGTAATACGGGATTCATTTGCCCGTCGCCATCAATTTTTACGACGATGTCCATATCGTCTTGGATCGCAGCGTGGTAGGCGGTGACAATAGCCCCGCCAACGCCACGATTCTCGGGGTTGTAGAGCACCCGTACCCTCGGATCCCGGTTGTGCTCTTCAATAAATCGCCCGCTACCTTCCGGGCAACCGTCATCGACCGCGTATACGGTCTGAACTTCGGGGCCGATCGCAGAGATAACGCCCAACACATGCTGGGTTACTTTGTAGCAAGGGATGGCAACGGCAATTCGCATAAGTCGAAATTCCTTAACTCGTGGCGGCCAGCGTCACACCGACCATGATGAGCGCACCGCCTGCCAGAGTGCGCCAGTGAAGGGGCTCGCCCAAGAATACCCACGCCAAAGTGGGCACTATCAAAAATGCCAATCCCATAAATGGATAGGCCAAATGCAGCGGGGCGTGACGAAGCACCCAGACCCATGCAATCGTGGTGACTCCGTAAAGTGCGAAGGCAGCAATGAGCCATCCGTTGTGCAAGAAAGCAGTGATGGACAGTGCTGCGGGTAAGGTTTCTGCTGCTTTCTTGAAAAGTAGTTGCCCAAAAGAGATGCCCAGCACACAGGCAAAGGTGAAAAAGGCCAGCGTAATAGTCATGGGAAGCCTATATTTTCTCAGGGTCAGCAACAGCGAACCACGTCAAACCTCCGTGGCTTCCGATTTCTTTCAGCATCGGACTATCGCGAAGCCGCAATGCTTCATCTTCGAACGCAGCCACCCGTTTTGCGCTAGTGCGGCGGAAGTCGAAGGTTTTGGGGTCGAGAGTCACTACAACCCACTCCATCCAGGGAGACGTCACAGAATAAGTGCCGCCATCGGCGACAGGGCCTGTTTTGAAAGCTAGATGCTGATACCTGTTGACTGTTGGCCAGTCTTTCTCTGCCAATCCCAGCTGTTTCCAAAGGCTGGTATGGGGATATGCCAGCACGCCGTTTACAACTGGCAGGCCAACAGCAGGCAGAAAATGTGGGCCCATTCCTTCTCCGCTGACGAACAGCGTTCGTTGAAGTGTGCCTGTGTTATCTGACGCCAGTGCCCTCACTTCTGGCTGGAGTTTCACATTTTTGGGGGCCTTGGTTATTGGATTGAATCCCAAAGATGCGGTGAGAAAGAAAATAGAAAAAAGTAAAATAGGTCCTTTTACATTTTTTTGAGTCAACCACCAAACACTGAAAATTACAATTATCAAAACTGCGGTTGTATAAATCGCGCTATTTTTAGGGAATGTGATCGCTGGCATTCTGGTTAGTACGAAATACGCCAACCAAACGCTTGATACTACAGTGGCGGCAATCAAGGATTTTCTCAAAAGGACATTCGATTCGCACGTGACCGTACGATTCGATGCAGTAGTCATGAGACTCAGCAGTATTATGAAGGCCAAGCCCAGAGAAACATCTGCCCGATTGGTTGGAACTCTACCCCATTGGCTCACATTCGCAAAAAATTCCGGGACGCCGATAAACGCGAAGAAGAAATAATAGGCAATGAACAGGGCGCAACCCAGGGTGATCCATCTCCCTCTTTTTTCCTGAAATACGTCACAAATGCAAAGCCAAGCCATGGCGAACGGAAGCCAGATGTATGAGCTTATTTCAGGCTGATTTGTCCATGGATCGTCCCGGCTGAAGGTGATGGACTCCGCATTTGTGTATCCACGAAACGCCCATAGCAAATTCTGGTCGCCGCCGGTAAGAGTGGTGCGCTGCCCGGGATAAACCGTGTTCTGCATCAAGTGGATGGCGTCTTTGGTATCCGACCACCAACTTCCCACCAACATCGCCAATACTACGAGAAGGGTAATTGCGCCCGCAATCTGCGGTCGATGGAAGGCCAAGGTTTTTCGCTGATCAATAGCCCAGCCAGTGAAGAGCAGCGCAAGCAGTGTGCCGATCGATACCATCCAAGGTGGGTACAGGGTCAGCACCCATGCTGCGAGGGCATAGCCCACTGTTGCACCCCAGGCCAATGCGTGACTTAACTTTTGTGTGCGCATTAACTTGATAGTGCACGCAAATGCCAACGCCGGGAATAAGGTGAAATATAAGGGCCAATTCGACCATGCCGCTGCATAGGGCGCCACGACGAAGAGAGATGCCAGAGCGAAGTTTCGGCCGACTGATGAAGGCTTGATTAAGTTGAGGAGCCACCATAAAACAAGGAAGCATCCCCAAAATGGAAGCTGCCAATGCCAAGCCTGTGCTTGACGAAGCGGGAGAAAAAAGTAGCCCCAAGTTGCGGGACGTGCTAGAGCAGACCATTGCGCTATGGGAACGCCAGTCATTCCCAAAACTCCCATGTTTTGTCCATCAATCCCAAGATTGGTATTGATGATGGGGAATTGGGGAGTGTGGTTGACCTGTGCGAGCACATTGGGAGTCAGTATTCCCCATTCATCTCCGCGGGAGTATTGGAGTTTGAATATCTTAGAGTCACTTCCCGTTGTGCTGGAAACAGCTCTTGCTACCGGTCCGTCCAGCACAATTCTAAAAGAACTCCCCGTAACGCCAATTGCAACGAGAATCAAGGCTGTAAAAATTATTCCAATGGAGATAGATTTGTGTCTATTCTGTATCCAGTCGGCCGTGTCGTTGGTCAATTTTTCGAAGCGTTTTGTGTAAACAACGCCGATAGCGAGTAGTACTATTATCAATAGTGCCCAATGCCGCGCGTACGTCTTTGATACATGAACAACCTGAGGTTTTCCGTTGGCGGCTAAAAACTCAATCCTCTCTTTGTTTTTTAGCGTTGCGGCGAGATGCATTTCACTCAAGCCGCCACGCAGACCCTTATCAAAAGAAAAATAGACGACAAACCTGTTTTCTTCTACTGATAGATTTTTTATTTTTCCATTGCTGCCACCAATCTGCACCTCAAATCTAGGTTCACTTTCCGCAAGGTGGTCTATTGTGGTGTGTCCGGAGATTTTGATCGTTTTTGACGTTAGGTCATATTCACTGCCATCGACTATTCCCTTCGCGATGACGTTCGCATCGCCCCAAGCGCCCGCTTGAAATGCAATTAATAAAAATGTGACCAGTAAGTTGCGTAGCATTTTATTTTTAATGTCGATACGGGGCTAAAAGCTACCCTCGTTACCTAGTGTTCAGATTGCGATCTCTATCCAGCTAGTTTGCCTGCAAAGCCAACCCCGCATGCTCCCGCAGAGGATGGAAGTGGATCTTCGGAAACCGCTCCTGCGCCAGCCGCACGTCGTAGGGCGAGGTGCAAAGGTACGCCAGTGTGTCGGCCGCATCGTGCGCCAGCCGCAGCGGGTAGGCGTCGGTGAACGCGCGCAGGTCGGCGGCGTTGTCCGCTGTGATCCAGCGCGCGCCCGTGTACTGGCAGCCCTCCAGCCGCACATCGGCGTCGTACTCGGCCTTCAGGCGGTGCTGTACCACTTCAAACTGCAACTGGCCCACGGCGCCCAGCAGCATGTTGCCGCCTGCGTCGGGCTTGAAGACCTGGATCGCGCCTTCCTCGCCCAGCTGGGCCAGGCCCTGCTGGAGCTGTTTGGTGCGCAGTGGGTTCTTGAGCACCACGGTCATGAACATTTCTGGCGCGAAGAAGGGCAGGCCGGTGAACTGCAGGTTGGCGCCGTCGGTGATGGTGTCGCCCAGCTGCACGCCGCCGTGCGTGGTGAAGCCGATGATGTCGCCCGCGTAGGCTTCTTCGACCGCCTCGCGGCGCTGCGACATGAAGGTGACGACTGAGGTGGGGCGCAGCTCCTTGGCGGTGCGCTGCACCTTGAGCTTCATGCCCGGCGTGTACTTGCCGCTCGCCACGCGCACGAAGGCGATGCGGTCGCGGTGGTTGGCGTCCATGTTGGCTTGCACCTTGAACACCACGCCAGCAAAGCCTTCGTCTTCGGGCTGGATGGTCTTGACCACGGGCTGTTTGTTGACTTCGAGCGTGCTCACGCGCGGGCCAGGTGGCGGTGCCATGTCTACCAGTGCGTCCAGCACCTCCATCACCCCGAAGTTGTTCACGCCGGAGCCAAAGAACACAGGGGTCAGCTTGCCGGCCAGGAAGGCCTCGTGGTCCCATGCGGGGGATGCGCCCACGGCCAGTTCCATACTCTCCAGCGCGGCGTCAAACTCGGCGCCGAAGCGCGCGCGCAGTGTGGTTTCATCCGACAGAGGTATGGATTCAAAGTCCTGCGGGCGGCGTTCGCTGCCGGACTCGAACACCGTCATGGTCTTGGTGCGCAGGTTGATGATGCCGCCGAAGGCCTTGCCCTGGCCTACGGGCCAGGTCATGGGGCAGCAGGGCATGCCCAGCTCGCGCTCCACTTCGTCCATGATGTCCAGCGGGTCGCGCACTTCGCGGTCCATCTTGTTGACGAAGGTAATGATGGGCGTGTCGCGCTGGCGGCAGACTTCGATCAGGCGGCGCGTCTGCGCTTCCACACCGTTGGCAGCGTCGATCACCATCAGCGCCGAATCGACGGCGGTGAGCACGCGGTAGGTATCTTCCGAGAAGTCCTTGTGGCCGGGCGTGTCGAGCAGGTTGATGACATGCTCGCGGTAGAGCATCTGCATGACCGACGAGGCCACCGAGATGCCGCGCTGCTTTTCAATTTCCATCCAGTCTGACGTGGCGTGGCGGCTGGCCTTGCGGCCCTTCACGGCGCCGGCGATCTGGATCGCGCCCGAGAACAGCAGCAGCTTTTCGGTCAGCGTGGTCTTACCCGCATCGGGGTGGGAAATGATGGCAAAGGTGCGGCGGCGCCGGGTTTCTGGGGCGTAGGACACAGGGGTTCCTGAATGGGATGGAGCGGGGCAGCGTGCCCTGCACAAGAATCTGGGGGCGGGGCCTGCGGGGAGGCCACGAGGTCTGCGGTCGCGGGATTTTACTGTTCCGTGCAAGGCTCGGGGATGGATTGCCCCGCTGGCGTAGCGCCGGGCGAGCACTTGCTTTTATAATCCGGCGATCCGAGGAGCGTTGCAGCGTCCCCAGCGTAGGCGGGGCGTGAGGCTCGGAGTCATCTAGCAACGACGCTCATCCACTTCGCGTGCGGTGAGTCGTATCGACCATCCCCTTCGCGCAGTGGCTTTTCAAACATGCTTTGGAGCACACCATCATGAACGCACGCGTCAACGCCCCGGTCAACACCGACTGCATCATTGCCGACATCGGCCTGGCCGAATGGGGCCGCAAAGAGATCCGCATCGCCGAAACGGAAATGCCTGGCCTGATGGCCATCCGCGAAGAATTCGCCGCCAAGCAGCCGCTCAAGGGTGCGCGCATCACCGGCTCGTTGCACATGACGATCCAGACCGCCGTGCTGATCGAAACCCTGCAGGCGCTGGGTGCACAAGTGCGCTGGGCATCGTGCAACATCTTCTCCACACAAGACCACGCCGCAGCCGCGATTGCTGCCGCTGGCACGCCCGTGTTCGCCATCAAGGGCGAAACCCTGGCGGAATACTGGGACTACACCCACCGCATCTTTGACTTCGGCGCTGCCGGTACCGAGGGCGAAGGTCCCAATATGATCCTGGACGACGGCGGTGATGCCACGCTGCTGATGCACCTGGGCAAGCGCGCCGAAAAGGATGCATCACTGATCGCCAACCCGACCAGCGAAGAAGAAACCTGCCTGTTCAACGCCATCAAGGCCAAGCTGGCCGTGGATCCGACCTGGTACAGCCGCAAGAGCGCCCACATCATCGGCGTGACCGAAGAAACCACCACCGGCGTATTGCGCCTGAACGAAATGGCCGCCAAGGGCAGCCTGATGTTCCGTGCCATCAACGTGAACGATTCGGTGACCAAGTCCAAGTTCGACAACCTGTACGGTTGCCGCGAATCGCTGGTGGACTCCATCAAGCGCGCCACCGATGTGATGATCGCCGGCAAGGTCGCCTGCGTGGCGGGCTACGGTGACGTGGGCAAGGGCTCTGCCCAGGCGCTGCGTGCCCTGAGCGCCCAGGTGTGGGTCACCGAGATCGACCCCATCAATGCCCTGCAGGCCGCAATGGAAGGCTACAAGGTCGTGACGATGGAATACGCTGCCGACAAGTGCGACATCTTCGTGTCTGCCACCGGCAACAAGAACGTGATCCGCTACGAGCACATGGCCGCCATGAAGGACGAAGCCATCGTGTGCAACATCGGTCACTTCGACAACGAGATCGATGTGGCTTCGCTGGAGAAGCTGCAGTGGGACGAGATCAAGCCCCAGGTGGACCATGTCATCTTCCCTGACGGCAAGAAGATCACGCTGCTGGCCAAGGGCCGCTTGGTGAACCTGGGTTGCGCCACTGGCCACCCCAGCTTCGTGATGAGTTCCAGTTTCGCCAACCAGACCATCGCGCAGATCGAGCTGTTCACCAAGCAGGACGAGTACCAGGCTGGCAAGGTCTATGTGCTGCCGAAGCACCTCGACGAGAAAGTGGCGCGCCTGCACCTCAAGAAGGTGGGCGCCATGCTGACCGAACTCACTGACGAGCAGGCCGCCTACATCGGCGTGTCCAAGCAAGGCCCCTACAAGGCCAACACCTACCGCTACTGATCCCTGTGCAGCGCGCCCCGGCGACGGGGCGCGCGCACGGTGGTCTGGCGCCGTTGCTCGGAGCAATGTCTGATTGCTCTTTAATTGATAGCTGCTGGCGCATGATTCACTAGCGCTACCAGCCGATTTGACTCTAAAAGGATGGGCGCGATGCGCGCAGATGTATTTTTGGTGGAGCGTGGCCACGCTGCCACGCGCTCGCAGGCGCAGCGCCTGATTGCCTCGGGCGTGCAGTGGCGCCTGTCGCCGCTGGCGCCCTGGCAGAAGGTGGTGAAGAACGGCGACGACATTCCGTCAGTGGCCGAGGTGCAGCTGCTGGACGATGCAGAAGCCAAGTACATCTCGCGCGGCGGGCTCAAGCTGGAAGGCGCGCTCAAGGCGCTGGGCCTGTCGGTGGCTGGCCTGCGGTGCCTGGATGTCGGGCAGAGCACAGGCGGCTTTACCGACTGCCTGCTTCAGCAGGGCGCTGCCCAGGTGATTGGGGTGGACGTGGGCCACGCCCAGTTGCACGACCGGCTGCGCAGCGATCTGCGTGTGGTGTGTGTGGAGGGCGTCAATGCCCGCTCGCTCACTCCCGATGCGTTGGTGCAGGCTTGTGAGATGGCCTTGTCCGAAGTCATCGTGCCCGAAGAGGACAACGAGACCCAACCCGAGGCACCCTACAGCTGGATGCGCAACGGCGGCTTGGTGGACGAGGCGTACGACGACAGCGACGACGCCAAGGACCAGGACATTGAGGCCTTCAAGTCCGAGCGCGCGCAGCGCGCCCAGGGAACGCTGCCGGTGGAGCGCCGCCGCCGGCCCGAGTGCGCTGATGTGGACATCACACCCAGTTTTGCGCTGGTGACCGGTGACCTGTCTTTCATCTCGCTCACCCTGGTGTTGCCTGCGTTGGTGCCGTTGCTGGCGCCCCAGAGCGACCTGGTCATGCTGGTCAAGCCGCAGTTCGAGCTGCAACCCGGGCAGGTGGGCAAGGGCGGTATCGTGCGCGATGAGTCCTTGTATGCGGTGGTGGAGCAGCGCATCCGCGATTGCTGCGCCGCGTTGGGCCTGGAGGTGTTGGCGTGGATCGATAGTCCCATCCAGGGCGGCGATGGCAACCGAGAATTTTTTGTACACGCAAGGAGAGCCGCATGAATGCAGCCCACGCGCAAGGCACCGGGTTCCCGGTGAGTTTCGAGTTTTTTCCGCCCAAGACGCCTGAAGGTGCCGACAAGCTGCGCGTGGCACGCCAGCAGCTGTATGCCCTGCACCCCGACTTCTGCTCGGTGACCTATGGCGCAGGGGGCTCCACGCAAGAAGGCACCTTCGGCACGGTGCGCGAGATCCTGTCCGAAGGCGTGGGTGCCGCCTCGCACTTTTCGTGCATCGGGGCCACGCGCCAGTCGGTGCGCGAGCAGCTGGCCACACTCAAGGCCATGGGTGTCAAGCGTCTGGTGGCACTGCGCGGCGACCTGCCCAGCGGCTATGGCGCGGGCGGCGAGTTCCAGTACGCCAGCGATCTGGTGGCCTTCATCCGCGCCGAAACGGGCCGGGACTTCCACATTGAAGTGGCAGCCTACCCCGAGGTGCATCCCCAGGCCAGGTCGCCCGAGGCGGACCTGCAGGCCTATGTGACCAAGGTGCAGGCGGGCGCGGACTCCGCGATCACCCAGTACTTCTACAACAGCGACGCGTATTTCCGCTTCGTTGAAGACGCTCACCAGGCGGGTGCCGACGTACCGGTGGTGCCGGGCATCATGCCGATTTCCAGCTCCACGCAGCTGATGCGGTTTTCGGATGCCTGTGGTGCCGAGATTCCGCGCTGGATCCGCCTGCGGCTGCAGGCGTTTGGGGACGACACCGCCAGCATCAAGGCGTTTGGCCTGGATGTGGTGACCGACCTGTGCGACCAGCTGCGCAGTGCCGGCGTGCCCGCGCTGCACTTCTACACCATGAACCAAAGCGCCGCGACGCTGGAGATCTGTCGCCGGCTGGGGATCTGATGGCGGGGGGCACACAGCCTCCCGGGGCCCATCGCGGCGCTGCCCTGCGGGGGCTGCTGCGGCGAGCGGTGGGTCTGTGGCTGCTGTGCAGCGCTTGCACTGCTGTTCAAGCCCAGGGGTTGCAGGCAGAGCCGGATGCGCTGGCCCCTAATCTCTTGTCCGTGCCGGGCGAGGCCATGCTGATGGATCCCCCGGCCAAACCGGAACCCAGCACTCCTGCCGGGTCGCCGCTCAGCCTGGAGGCGGATGAGGTGGGCCTTGCCTCATGGTACGGGGCGCAGTTCCACCGGCGGCGCACTGCCAGCGGGGAGCTGTTTGACATGCGAGCGCTCACGGCCGCGCACCCCACGCTGCCCTTTGGCTCACGCGTGTGCGTACGCAGCCAGGCCACCGGGCGCACGGTGATCGTGCGCATCAACGACCGTGGCCCGCACACCCGCAACCGGGTGATTGACCTGAGCCGGGGCGCCGCCGAGGCGCTGGGCATGGTGGGCCTGGGGCTCAAGCCGGTGGAGCTGTTCGCCCTGCAGGACGACGACAAGGACTGCCCGGCGGCGCCTTGACGCCAGGCTTTGAACAGGTTCTTGGGAGGCCGGTCAGCCGCCCGATTCGAGCGTGTGGGTGGCGTGTTTGTCCTGCGCCAGCAGCTCGGCCATCTGGGGCAAGGCGTCTTTGAGCGCGGCCTTCAGCGTGTAGGGCGGGTTGATCAGGAACATGCCGCTGGCGGGCAGGCCTGGGCGCTTGGTGTCGCCGGTGACGGTTTCCGTGATCTTGCTTGACTTGACGGTGAGCGTGGCGTGCAGCCAGCTTTTGCCCGCCTTGGTGGCCAGCGTTTTCAGGCGGCGGGGCAGGTCGTGGGCTTCGGGGCGCGGAATGATGGGGTACCAGAACGCATAGGTGCCCGTGGCAAAACGCTTGAGCGAGTCGGCCGCCATGTCGAGCACCTTGGCGTAGTCGCTCTTGATTTCATAGCTGGGATCGCACAGCACCAGGGCGCGTCGGGCCGGTGGGGGCAGGAACTTTTTGATGCCCTCAAAGCCGTCCTCGTGCAGCACGGCCACCTGGCGGCCCGCCTCCAGCTGGGCCACGTTACCGGCCAGCGCGCGCAGGTCGGTGGGGTGCAGCTCAAACAGCTTGAGCTTGTCGTGGTCGCGCAGCAGGCGCTGAGTGATAAAGGGCGATCCGGGGTACACGCGCAGCGCCTTGCCCTGGTTGAAGGCGCCCACCATGTCCACATAGGCCTGCAGGGCGGGGGTGAGGGCGGGGGTGGTTGGCGCAAACAGCCGGGCCACGCCATCGGCGGCTTCGCCACTGGTGCTGGCATAGTCCCCGTCCAGCCGGTACAGGCCCGCGCCCGCATGGGTGTCCAGCACGGTCAGCGCCGCGTCTTTTTCGGTGAGATGTTGCAAGGCGGCAATCAGGACGGTGTGCTTGAGCACATCGGCATGGTTGCCTGCGTGGAAGGCGTGGCGATAACTGAACATGGCCCAATGGTAACGAGTGTGTTGCGCCAAGGGGGCTCCCATGTCCGGGCGCGGCACAATCGGGGGGGCCGTGTGGTGGCGGGGGACGTGATGTTTTTGGCAGACAGGCCGTACTTTGTTAGCCATTTGTTGCCAAATCCGGCGCGGCCATGCTTCATGATCGCGCCTGCGGCGGGGCCAGCGTTTCGCCGTCGCCGTAGTTGCCTCATTGATTTGCATTTGAAATTGCCAGCCCGCCCCGTCCTCTGACCATGACCGCAAGCTCCAGCACAGCCCCCGCCAGTGGTGTCAGCCATATCGATGCGCTGCCCCCCGGCACCCGCCTGGCGGAGTTCGAGATCCTGGGGTTGCTGGGGGTGGGCGGGTTTGGCATGGTCTACAAGGCGTTTGACCATTCCCTGCACCGGGCGGTGGCCATCAAGGAGTACATGCCCTCGGCGCTGGCCGGGCGCTCGCAGGGGCAGTCGCTCTGGGTGCGGTCCTCGTCTGACCAGCAGACCTTCCAGGCCGGGCTGGTCTCTTTTGTGGGCGAGGCCCGTCTGCTGGCGCAGTTTGACCATCCCTCTCTGGTCAAGGTGTTCCGCTTCTGGGAGGCCAACAACACGGCCTACATGGTCATGCCGCTGTACTCGGGCATGACGTTCAAGCAAGCCCGTGCCCAGATGCGCACCCCCCCACCCGAGGCCTGGCTGCGCAAGCTGCTGTGGTCGGTGCTGGATGCGCTGCGCGTGCTGCACGATGGCAACACGCTGCACCGCGACATTTCGCCCGACAACATTTTCCTGCAGGACAACGGCCCGCCGGTGCTGCTGGACCTGGGCGCCGCCCGGCACGCCATCAACGACCAGGACCGCAAGCACACGGCGGTGCTGAAGGTGAACTACGCCCCCATCGAGCAGTATTCCGACGGCGACGAGGAACTGCGCCAAGGCCCGTGGAGCGACTTGTACTCGCTGGCAGCGGTCATGCACGGGTGTCTGGCCAATGACACGCCCCTGCCCGCCACGCTGCGCTCCATCCGTGACCGCATGGTGTCGTTCTCCCGCATCGCCAAAACCGTCAAGCGGCAGTTTGGGGTGGAGTATTCAGCGCCTTTTGTCGCGGCGATTGCCCAATCGCTGGCCCTTCGGCCCGAGGACCGCCCACAGAGCATTGATGCCTTTCTCCAGACCATGGAGATGACGTCGGCGCCGGACGATGTGCAGCACTTCGACTTCCGGGCGGAGTTGGGCGACATCTGGGTGGAGCCCGCCGACCAGCTTGGCCCGGGTCTGGCCACCCCTACCGTGGACGTAACCTCCGCCCCCAAGATCGTGGCCGAGATGCAGGCACAGGCCCAGCGTGAGGAATTGGTGGCGGCGGCTCCCGCATCGGATGCCAGCCGCCCTGGCGATGATTTTGGTGGGGATACGGTCATGCTGGCTGGTCCTGACACCGTGGCGGCCGATGCTGGCGACACGGTGTTCATCGATGCCGGCGATACCGTGGTGGCCGACGACGATTCGCGCTTTGAGGACCTGCCACACCACCGTTCACCGGGCGCAGGCGGGTCGCGTGCAGCCGATCGGCGTTCTGCGCCTTTGGAGCGGGATGTAGTGCGCAGCAATGGCAAGCCGACCCCATCCCCACGGCGTTCCCCTTTGGTGGCGGGCATCGTGGTGGCGGCGTTGGTGGCTGTGGTGGCCGGCGCCGGTTGGCGCTGGAGCCAGGGCAGCAAGCCGCCCCGGGACGAGATCATTACGGAGATGGCCGAGCGGCCTGCCGCAGCGGCGGCTTCAGACGCAGCCATGGTGGAGGTCAGCGCTCCGGCTGCTGCCGGGGGCGACGCGCAAGGTCTAAGCTCGGATGGCGCAGTGGCGTCAGCCAGCGCCGCCTCTGCGGCCGCACCTGCTCCTGCCTTTGTGGTTGCGTCTGCACCCAAGCCGAGCCCCCGGGGGGCCAAGCGTGCAGGCGCAGAGCCCGCACCCACACCCATCGTGGTGCATGAAGAGCCCGTGCCGGCGCCGCCTCCGGTGGTGGCCGAGCCCAAGCCCCGCCCCGCCCCGCCGCCCCGCCTGCCCTCGCCGCAAGAGGTGTGTGCCGACGCCAACTTCCTGGCCCGCCCGATGTGTATTCACCAGGAATGCCAGAAACCGTCCCAGGCCAATCAAACTGTCTGCGTGGAAAACCGTCGCCGTTACGAGGCCGACGAGCAGCGCCGCCGCCAGACGCCGAACTGACCGGAGCAGGTGCCCTGGGGGCCGTGGCTGGGGTGCTCTTGCGCTAACGCATGGCTCTTTCGTATAATGGAAGGCTTCGCAGCGCTTTTGTGGTCCCGCGGCGAAGACTTTTTGCCACCTAAGAGGCTTCCTTCAGAGAAGCACCGACCGTGGAAAAGGACCCGCCAAACCCTCTTTTGAAGAGAAAACTCATGACAACTACTTTCAGCGCAAAGCCCGCTGAGGTCGTGCACGAGTGGTTTGTGATTGACGCGACCAACAAGGTCCTCGGACGAGTAGCCAGCGAAGTTGCTCTCCGTTTGCGCGGCAAACACAAGGCCATTTACACGCCTCACGTCGATACCGGTGACTTCATCGTCGTTATCAACGCAGCCCAACTCAAGGTCACCGGCACCAAGTCCCTGGACAAGGTGTACTACCGTCACTCGGGTTATCCCGGCGGTATCACGGCCACGAACTTCCGCGACATGCAAGCCAAGCACCCCGGCCGCGCGCTGGAAAAGGCTGTCAAGGGCATGCTGCCCAAGGGCCCCCTTGGCTACGCGATGATCAAGAAACTCAAGGTGTACGGTGGTGCTGAGCATCCCCACACCGCCCAGCAGCCCAAAGTGCTGGAAATCTAAGGAGCCTTGAGATGATTGGTGAATGGAACAATGGCACCGGCCGTCGCAAGTCCAGCGTCGCCCGCGTGTTTCTGAAAAAAGGCTCCGGCAAGATCACGGTGAACGGCAAGGACATCCAGTCCTACTTCGGCCGCGAAACCTCGATCATGATTGCCAAGCAACCCCTGGCGTTGACCAACCATGTCGAAACCTTCGACATCCAGATCAACGTGCACGGTGGTGGTGAATCCGGCCAGGCTGGCGCTGCCCGCCACGGTATCACCCGCGCCCTGATCGATTACGACGCATCCCTCAAGCCCGTCCTGAGCCAAGCCGGCTTCGTGACCCGCGATGCCCGTGAAGTCGAACGTAAGAAGGTCGGTCTGCACTCCGCACGCCGCGCCAAGCAGTTCTCCAAGCGTTAAGCTGTGGCGCTGCCGGATGTTGCCTTGTGCAGCATCCACTGCAAGGCACTCCTTGCGAGTGCTTTACAGAGAAAAACCGCCTTCGGGCGGTTTTTTCGTTTATGGTGCGCTCTTTTCGTTTTTTTGGGAGGCCTTCCATGGTCCGCCTGTCGAGCCTATGCGCTTTCGCCTGCTTCGCCGTCGGTTGACCATCAGCGCCCCCCGGGTGGCCATCCGCAGCGCCTTGCCCTGGCCCTTTCGATGGCTGGCCCTGGCCGTGGTGATGGGTTTCTGCGCTGCCGTGGCGTTGTGGGCCTTTGAGTTCGGCAAATCCATTGCCGGGATCGATACTGTTTCGCGTGACGAAGTGGTCCAGATGAAGGCGGAGATCAGCCGCCTGCGCGAAGAGGGCCAGGAGCGCCAGACGGTGGCATTGACCGCCGAGAGCCTGCTGGCCACCGAGCGCGCTGTCAAGGAGAGCCTGATGGCCCAGGTGCGCCAGCTTGAAGCCGACAATCGCACGCTGCGCGAGGATCTGGGCTTCTTTGAAAAGCTGATTCCTGCTGCCAAGACCGATGGGCTGGCCATTCGCGCGCTGCAGGCTGAGGTGCTCGGCGGGATGCAGCTGCGTTGGCAGGTGCTGGTGATCCAGGCCGCCCGCAATGCGCCGGAGTTCAACGGGCGGCTGGAGTTGGTGCTGGTGGGCACTCTGGATGGCAAACCATGGGCACAGACCCAGCCACCCCAAGGCCAGTCGCTGCAGGTCAAACAATACCGCCGCATCGAGGGCGTGCTCGATCTGCCGCCCCAGGCCGTGGTAAAAACCGTGACCGCGCGCGTGCTGGAGGGAGCCACCGTACGCACCACCCAGACCATGGCCATCGAATAGTGCAAGGTGGACGGTGGATGCGCTGATCAGGTTTTGGCGCTCTCGCCCCGGCAATCCAGCCCCAGCTGCCACCCACAACCTGCCGCCTTGCTGGCACGAATTCCATCCCCAAGCGGGCCTTTGCAACCGCTTGGCACTTCAGGAGTCTTCCGACCATGTTCTCGCGTAAAAAGCAGCCACCCATCAAAAGCCTGGTGGCACAGGGCACCAAGATCGAAGGCAATGTGCATTTTGCCGAGGGCATGCGCATTGATGGCGATGTGGTCGGCGATATCCGGGCAGCGGCGGACCAGCCCAGCATCCTGGTGATCTCCGAAACCGCGCGGGTCGAGGGCGCGGTGCATGCCGACCACGTGATCATCAACGGCCAGGTGCTGGGCCCCGTGCATGCGGGCGAACTGTTGGAACTGCAGCCCAAGGCGCAGATCACCGGCAATGTGCATTACAAGGCGCTGGAGATGCACCAAGGCGCCGTGATCGCGGGGCAGTTGATCCCTACGGCGGTGCTGGTGGAGGAAAAGCCCCCACTGAAGTTAGCGTCAAACAGCCAGTGATCTGAATTCCCGAGAGGTTTGCAGTAGTATTCCCTGCAAACCCTGAACCCGGAGTACCCCATGAGCGCAGTTGCCGAAAACATCCAGACCGAAATGCCCGCCCCCATCCTGTTCACCGACAGCGCGGCGGCCAAGGTGGCGGACCTGATTGCCGAAGAAGGCAACCCCGACCTGAAGTTGCGGGTGTTCGTGCAAGGCGGCGGCTGCTCCGGCTTCCAATACGGCTTCACGTTCGATGAAATTACCAACGAAGACGACACCACCATGACCAAGAACGGTGTGTCGCTGCTCATCGACGCCATGAGCTACCAGTATCTGGTGGGTGCTGAGATCGACTACAAGGAAGACCTGCAAGGGGCGCAGTTCGTGATCAAGAATCCGAACGCCACCACCACCTGCGGCTGCGGCTCCAGCTTCTCGGCCTGAGGGGCGCCGTGACAGGCGCAGCCCTGCACCCCTGACTGAATCAACCGCCTTCGGGCGGTTTTTTCATGGGGCGCGTTCGTTTCGTTTGAAAACCCTGCAAACCATGCACCAGGAACCCTCCCAGAAAGTACTGCTGTGGCTGGTGGCCGTCGGCTTCTTCATGCAGACGCTGGACGCCACCATCGTCAACACCGCGCTGCCCGCCATGGCGCAGAGCCTGGGCGAGAGTCCGCTGCGCATGCAGTCGGTGGTTGTTGCGTATTCGCTGGCCATGGCGATGCTGATTCCGGCATCGGGCTGGGTCGCCGACCGGTTTGGTGCGCGCCGGGTGTACTTTCTGGCCATCGTCTTTTTTGTGGCGGGCTCGGTGTTCTGTGCGCTGTCGCACAGCCTGACCCAACTGGTGGCCGCCCGGGTGCTCCAGGGGCTGGGGGGAGCGCTGCTGCTGCCCGTGGGGCGGCTGGTGGTGTTGCGCACCTTTCCGCGCGAGAAGTTCTTGCAGGCGATGAGTTTTGTGGCCATTCCCGGGCTGATCGGCCCGCTGATCGGTCCCACGCTGGGTGGCTGGCTGGTCGAGGTGGCCTCCTGGCACTGGATCTTCCTGATCAACGTGCCGGTGGGCCTGCTGGGCTGTGCCGCCACCATGCGCTACATGCCCGGGGTACCCGCGCCGACGGTGGCGCGGTTTGATCTGGCGGGCTACCTGATGCTCGCCTTTGGCATGGTGGCGCTGTCGCTGGCGCTGGATGGCCTGGCCAGCCTGGGGCTGCGGCAGGCGAGCGTGCTGGTGCTCATGATCTTCGGACTGGCAAGCCTGGTGGCCTACTGGCTGCACGCGGCGCGGCGGCCCGACCCCTTGTTTTCGCCCCGGCTGTTTTCGGTGGACACGTTGCGCATCGGGCTGCTGGGCAACCTGTTTGCGCGGCTGGGCAGCTCGTGCATGCCGTTCCTCATTCCGTTGCTTCTGCAGGTCACCATGGGCTATTCGCCGCTGCAGGCGGGCATGATGATGTTGCCCGTGGCGGTGGCGGGCATGTCCATGAAGCGGTTCACCACCACGCTGATCACCCGCTTCGGCTACCGCCAGGTGCTGGTGGGCAACACGCTGCTGGTGGGGGTGACCATGGCCAGCTTCGGGCTGGCGGCACCCGCGCAGCCGCTATGGGTGCATGTGGTGCAGCTGGCGGTGTTTGGTGCGGTGAACTCGCTGCAGTTCACGGCCATGAACACGGTGACCCTCAAGGACCTGGGGCACGACATGGCCAGCAGCGGCAACAGCCTGCTGTCCATGGTGCAAATGGTGGCCATGGGGATGGGGGTGGCTGCGGCGGGGGCGGTGCTGGCGGCGTTCACCGATTTCTTCCAACCTCCGGGCACCGCCCAGACCCTGCAAGCCTTTCAGGCCACGTTTGCCTGTATGGGGCTGATCACGGTGGCTTCAGCCGGTATCTTCTGGCAACTGTCGCCGCAAGACCGTTCCGGCACCCAGGCAGGCGCCTCGGTTGATGCCGGGGACCACGGCTGATCGCCCTGTCCAGGGCTGTGTAGACCGGACGGCTCAGGCTGGGTACACCGCGCCCAGCACGCGGGTACCGGCCGCACCGGTCACGCTGGGCAGGTTGCCTGGCGCCCCCTGCAGCGCCTGGCGCGCCAGCCAGGCAAACGCGGCGGCCTCCACCTGCAGGGCGGGCAGGCCCAGCGCATCGGTGGCCACCACCTGCAAGGACGGGCAGGCGGCCTGCAGTCGCTGCATGAGCTGGCCATTGAGCGCACCGCCGCCGCATACGGCCAGGTTTTTGCTATTGTTTAGATAGCTGTTGGCGCATATGGCACTAGCGCTTGCGGTGAATTCGGTCAATGTGGCCTGTACATCGGCCGCTGCGGCCTGCGCAAAGGGCTGCAGGTGCGCTGCCAGCCAGGCGGGGTTGAACAGGTCGCGGCCCGTGCTTTTGGGGGGGGGCTTGTGCAGATACGGCTCCTGCAACAACGCAGCCAGCAGGCCCGGCAGCACGTGGCCCGTGGCGGCCCAGGCGCCATCCTTATCAAACGGCTGGCCGGTGTGCTGCTGGCACCAGTGGTCCATGAGGGCGTTGCCCGGGCCGCAGTCGAAGCCCAGCACGCTGCCATCTGCCCCCAGCACGCTGAGGTTGGAGATGCCGCCAATGTTCAGCACCAGCACCGTCTCTTCCGGCCGGCCGAACACGCCCTGGTGGAAGGCGGGCACCAGCGGCGCACCTTGGCCGCCCGCGGCCACGTCGCGGCTGCGCAGGTCGGCCACCACGGTGATGCCCGTCAGCTCGGCCAGCAGGGCGGGGTTGCCCAGTTGCAGCGTGTAGCCAGTGCCGTCAAATTCCTGGGGGCGGTGCCGCACCGTCTGCCCGTGGGCACCTATTGCACAGATGGCGCTCGCGGGGTGGCCGCTGCGTTGCAGCAGGGTGTGCACCACCCCGGCGTAGGCACGCGACAGGGCGTTGCCTGCGAGGGCCGCACGGTGCAGCTCGTTGTCACCGGGGGTGTTGAGGGCCAGCAGCTCGGCGCGCAGTGCGGGGGCAAAGGCGGCGCTGGCGTGGTGTGTGACCTGCAGGCGCGGGCCCGAGAAATCAGCCAGCACCCCGTCGATCCCGTCGAGCGAGGTGCCCGACATCAGGCCGATGTACAGATCGGACATGGCCTGACGGGTGGTATCTGGAGGTGCGGGAGCGATCAGTCTGCGCTGGCCTGCTCGATGAGCGCAGCGGCGTTCAGCTGAACACGCATGTTGGCCGCGAGGCGGTCAAACGCAGGGCGTGCGGCTGCAGACACCGGTGCTGCGGCTTCGCTCTGGGCCACGATGGTCATCGGGTCCTGGTGCACGCCGTTGACGCGGAACTCGAAGTGCAGGTGCGGGCCGGTGGCCCAGCCCGTGGCGCCCACGGCGCCCAGCGTCTGGCCTTGTTCGACCGACTGGCCCTGGCGCACGTCAATGCGGCTCAGGTGGGCGTACACCGTGACGTGCTGGTTGCGGTGCTTGATGAACACCACGTTGCCGTAGCCGTTCTGCACGCCTGCAAACTCCACCACGCCATCGCCCACGGTGCGCACGGCGGTGCCTGTGGGGGCTGCAAAGTCGGTGCCCAGGTGGGCGCGCCAGGTTTGCAGGATGGGGTGCAGGCGCATCTTGAAGCCGCTGGTCACGCGCGAGAACTCGACGGGCGAGGTCAGGTAGGCGCGGCGCATGCTTTCGCCGTCCAGCGTGTAGTACGCGCCCTTGGTGGCGTTGGGTTCCTGGAACCAGACGGCCTGGTGGGTCTTGCCGTTGTTGACGAACTCGGCGCTCAGCACGCGGCCGCTGGACAGGGGCTCGCCATCGGCTTCCAGGGTTTCGTACACCACCGAGAAGCGGTCACCCTTGCGCAGCGAGCGGCGGAAGTCGATATTGCCCGAGAACAGTTCGGCCACTTGCACGGCCACGGCGTCGGGGATGTTCGACGCGTCGGTGGCTGCAAACAGTGAGCTATTGATGATGCCGCCCGCCAGACGGCTGTTGGTCGTCATCTTGGCGGTTTCGATGCGGGTCGCAAACTTGTTGTCGCCCGTGCGCTCGACGATCAGGCGGCGGAAGTTGCCGCTGTCGTCTGGCACCCAGCGCACCGTCAGGCGGATGAGGCGGTGGTCGTCGGTGGTCTCTGCCGACACGATGCGGCCGGTGCGGCCCAGCACGTTTTGGCGCACCGGCGTGTCGCTGCGCATGAAGGCGGCGGCGGCCGGGTCGGCCACGCCCATGCGCTGCAGCAGCGACTCGGGGGTGTCGCTGCTGCGCACCTGTTCGGAACGGAACAGCGAAAAACTGGGCGCATCCAGCTGGCCCAGCACCATGTTTTCGGCGAGCGATTCGACCGGGTAATTCACCATGCGCACCGGCAGCTCGGCCGGGTCGGGTGCGAAGGAGGCCACGGCAAATGCGCCGCCGCCACCCGTCAGCAAAATGGCTGCGACGGCGGCGGTGATGCGTTTGGGATGTTGTTGGATCGTGCGGGACAGCCGGTCAAGCAAAGCGATGCTGGCGGTGCGGACCGTAGTGAGGCCGTGAATCAAAGGTCTATCCCCAGGGTGATTGCGGATCCGTGGCACACCCCCGGTGTGAATGCGGGGCGGGGCCAGGAGCACAGACTGTCAGGCTGCAGCCATTCGACAGGTTGATGAAAAACAGGTCGAAACGGCGGGCCCACTAGAATCCGCCTCTGCAATGTGGGCTGAAGTATAGCGGTGCATGCTGTCTAGACATCCCAAAAAACCCTTATGAATCAATCTGCTGTTACAACAACCCCGGTCTCTGATGGTGTAAGACAAGCCCTCGAAATCTCGCTGCGCGGCGTGCAAGAGCTGCTGCCACAGGACGAATGGGTCAAGAAGCTGGCGCGTTCGGAGGCCACCGGCCAGCCGCTGCGCATCAAACTGGGTCTGGACCCCACGGCCCCCGACATCCACATCGGCCACACGGTGGTGCTGAACAAGATGCGGCAACTGCAAGATCTGGGCCACCAGGTCATCTTCCTGATCGGCGACTTCACCAGCCTGATTGGCGACCCCTCGGGCCGCAACAGCACCCGCCCGCCGCTCACGCCCGAGCAGATCAAGGTGAATGCCGAGACCTACTACAAGCAGGCCAGCCTGGTGCTGGACCCGGCCCGCACCGAGATCCGCTACAACAGCGAATGGAGCGAACCCCTGGGCGCCACCGGGATGATCCAGCTGGCCGCCAAGTACACCGTGGCGCGCATGATGGAGCGCGACGACTTCCACAAACGCTTCACCACCGGCCAGTCCATTTCGGTGCATGAGTTCCTGTACCCGCTGATGCAGGGCTACGACTCGGTAGCCTTGAAGAGCGACCTGGAGCTGGGTGGCACCGACCAGAAGTTCAACCTGCTCATGGGCCGCCACCTGCAGCAGGAGTATGGCCAGGAGCCGCAGTGTGTGCTCACCATGCCGCTGCTGGTGGGTCTGGACGGCGTGGACAAGATGTCCAAGTCCAAGAACAACTACATCGGCATTGCCGAGGACGCCAATACCATGTTTGCCAAGGTGCTGTCGATCAGTGACACCCTGATGTGGGACTGGTACACGCTGCTGTCGTTCAAGAGCCTGGCCGACATCGCCGCGCTCAAGGCGGAGATCGCTGGCGGGCGCAACCCCAAGGACGCCAAGGTGATGCTGGCCAAGGAGATCACCACGCGCTTCCATAGCGCGGCTGCGGCCGATGCCGCGGAGCAGGATTTCATCAACCGCAGCAAGGGCGGCGTGCCGGACGAGATCCCCGAGGTGAGCGTGTCTGGCGCGCCGCTGGGCATCGGTGCGCTGCTCAAGCAGGCCAACCTGGCCCCCTCGACCAGCGAGGCCAACCGCCTGATCGACGGCGGCGGCGTGCGCGTGGAAGGCAGCGTGGTCAGTGACAAGGGCCTGAAGCTGGACGCCGGCACCTACGTGGTGCAGGTGGGCAAGCGCAAGTTTGCACGGGTGACTTTGGCCTGATTTGGGGTCAAAACAGCCGCAAGCGATAGAAGAATAAGCGCTGATAGCTATCAAAATGAAAGCGCTGAGGCCGCAGGGCCCAGCGCTTTTTTCATGACCCGTCCAGGTTGTCGTTCAGGTCCGGATCGGGCACATCGCCAATTGCCTGGCGGGTGGCCTCGGCCTGCACCTGCAACCAGGCGCAGAAGGCCTTGATCTCCGGCCGTTGCGCGCTGCGCGGCCCCACCATGAGCCAGTAGGCCAGGGGCGAGTCGATGCGGTGGCCGGGCAGCACCTCCACCAGGTCGCCCGAGGCCAGGGCATCGGCAATCAGTGGCATGCGGGCCAGCGCCAGGCCCTGGCCGGCCAGGGCAGCCTGCACGATCTGGTGGGCGTAGTTGAAGTACAGCCAGCGCTGGGGTTGCAGCTTGGTCAGGTCGCGGGTGTCGAACCAGCGGCGCCAGCTCAGGTACTCCAGGTAGTGCGTGCGGTGGGCGTCGCCCGCCTCGATCAGGGTGAACTGCGCCACATCGGCGGGGGTGCGCAGCGGCTTGCCGCTCTTGAGCAGCCAGGGGCTTGCCACCACGGCCAGTTGCTCGCCAAACAGGCGGATGCCGCCCTGCGTGGCTCCGGCGGGCATGGCGTAGCGCAGGGCCAGGTCCACGTCCGAGGTTTCCAGGTCCACCTGCACGTCGCTCGCATCAATGCGGATGTCGATGCCCGGGTTGTCGCGCTGGAACTCCTCCATGCGCGGGATCAGCCACATCGATGCAAAGCTGGCCCAGGTGGTGATGGCCACGCTGCGGCGCCCCGCCGTTTGGCGCACCAGGCGCACGGCGGCGTCCATGCGCTCCAGCGCCGGGCCCACGGCGCGCTGCAACTGTGCGCCCGCGCTGGTCAGCTCCACGGCACGCGTGTGGCGCAGGAACAGGGGCACGCCCACCTCTTCTTCCAGCGCCTGGATCTGGCGGCTCACGGCCGACTGGGTGAGGGCCAGCTCGTCGGCAGCCGCGCGAAAGTTCAGGTGTTTGGCCACAGTCAGGAAGGCCCGCCAGTGCCCTGTGGCCACGGGCCGGGTGCGCAAGACGGCGGGAGAGTATTCGGCAGAGGCCATGGCAGTGATCCTGAGTGAGATTCATGCGTTGACGGAATGAATAGCGTACCTTGTTTTCATTGGACTGTGTACGGTGTAAAGCGCACTATCCAGGCTCCTCAACACGTTTTACTGAAGCCAAGGAGCCTGTCATGTCCCCCCGCAACGTTCTGGAATCGCAACAATCCGTCCACGCCGCCACGGCTGGCCGTCGCGCGGCCGGTTGCTGGAAGCTGGCCACAGGCCAGGCCTTGTCATTGCACCCCGACACCCATGGCGTGCTGCAGATCGCCCAGGGGCAGGCGTGGGTCACCTTGCGTGGCGTTCTGGCGGACATGCCGGGCGCCGCTGTGGACCACGTGCTGCTGCCCGGCCAACAGCTGACGGTTGCGCCGGGGCAGCATGTGGTGATGGAAGCCTGGACCGGGTCCGGCTGCGCGGAGCCGGTGGCTTTCCGCTGGGACGTCGTGGCGGCCCCCGCTCTGGCGCAGCCCGCCAGCACGGCCGCCAGGGATTGGGAATGTGGCGTCGTGCAGCCGCTGCGCGATCTGGGGCAGGCGCTAGGGCAGGGTGGACGCGCCTTGGGCACGGCGCTGGCGGGTGTGGCGGGCGCGGGCGGCCGGTTTGCCGTCGGCTTCGCCCGGTTTGCTCTGCTTCGGATAGCAGCGCCGCTACAGCGCAGGCCGGCGTGAACAGCTCATGCAGGAAAAGCATCAATCGGTGCCGTGCTTTTCATTGGACGTTGTTCTGCAACCGGCGCACCATACGGTCATATTAGGGTTAACCCGGAGAAAACCATGACAACCTCTCACGCTCTTCATCTGTTTGCATCTTCCCGCGCCACGGGCGCTGCCGCCGGTGAGGCGGGACATGTGGCCGCAGGCGCCGCCGTCACCCTGGCCCCCAAGGCCGCGATGACCCTGCGCATTGCCGAAGGCCAGGCCTGGGTCACGCTGGGCCAGGGCCTGGGCGA
The DNA here is from genome assembly GCF_025246485.1 of Acidovorax sp. K2F. NCBI lineage: Bacteria > Pseudomonadati > Pseudomonadota > Betaproteobacteria > Burkholderiales > Comamonadaceae > Acidovorax > Acidovorax sp. K2F. The sequence continues at coordinate 18,772 of NZ_JAOBSQ010000052.1, read as the reverse complement.
TGGCAGCGACGTGTTTCTGTGCGCCGGTCAGTCGCTGCCTGTGGCGGCAGGCCAGGCGGTGGTGGTCGAACCCCTGAACGGTCGCCGCCTGCAATACCGCTGGGTGCGTGGCGATGCCGCCAATGCGCGCCCTGCCACGTGGTGGCGCCGTGCGTCGGTGGGCAATGGGGCGCCCGCCTGGGGCGACGCCTGCTGCGCCTGACATGATCCCAGGGGCGTCTTGCTCCGGGTGATGTGACTTGTTAAGAACGGCCAGTGCTTGTGACGCAAGCGCTGGCCGTTCTTTTTTACTTCGAGGGGCTGGTGGATGTGTTGTCCAGCCAGTCCGTCAGCTGCGTCTGCAGCGTCGCCATCAGCTCATTCGACAACGCGGGTTGCGCCGCTGCCGTGGCGCGGGCCAGCACCATCCCCCCCACCATGGTGGCCAGCACATGGATCGCGCGGGCGCGGTCTTGTGGCGATGGGGTGCCGCCGCCGCCGGCATCGGCAGCGCTGTCAGCCAGCAGCTGGGCAAACCGCTGGATGTTGCGCTCGATGCCCTGGGCAAACACTTCGGACAACCCGCCGCCCGCCCGCGCGGCGTCCACCGCCAATGCGGCCACGGGGCAGCCTGAGCCCGGCGCGTCGCGGTGTTCAGGTGAGAGGTAGCGCTGGATGCGGTCGCCCACCGTGGCGTGGGGCCGCTCGCCGTCCAGCACGGGGATGGACCAGTCGAACGCCTTGGTGCACGCCTCCTGCACCAGCACATCCTTGGACGCGAAATGCCGGTACAGCCCGCCGTGCGTAAGCCCGGCATCGCGCGTGATGTCGGCCACCCCTACGCCGGTCAGCCCCCGCTCGCGGTACAGGCGGGCCGCCGCATCCAGGATGCCCTGCCGGTTCTCTGCGGCCTGTGCTTTGGAAACCTTCATGGAAGCCTCTTATTGATTGCGGTCGTACGCAAAAATGGGTTTGCGGTTTATGATGACGTTTGCAATCATAAAGGTGCAGAACCTCTGTGCCCCAACTGTCTGACGAGGTGAATCCATGAAAAAAGCGAGTGGTATGTGCAGCAACGAGGGGGTGGCCTGATGCGCCGCGTGGTGGTCACAGGCATGGGCCTGGTGTCGCCGCTGGGCTGCGGTGTAGAACTGGCGTGGCAGCGCTTGCTGGCTGGGCGCTCCGGCCTCTCGCGCTTGCCGGACGTGGTGACAGAAGGCATTGCCGCCAAGGTCGCGGGGCAGGTTCCCGGCACAGCGCAAGACCCCGAGGGCGGCTGGGATGTGGACGCCATCGTCTCGTCCAAAGACCAGCGCAAGATGGACCGTTTCATCCCCTTTGCGCTGGGCGCGGCGCAGCAGGCGCTGGCCCAGGCGGGCTGGCCACCGGCCGACGAGCGGGCGCGTGAGCGCACGGCCACGGTGATCGCCTCGGGCATCGGCGGCTTTGGTGCGATTGCCGAGGCCGTGCGCACCACCGACACGCGCGGGCCGCAGCGGCTGTCGCCGTTCACGGTGCCGTCATTCCTCGTCAATCTGGCCGCAGGGCAGGTGTCGATCCGCCACGGGCTCAAGGGACCGCTGGGGGCTCCGGTCACTGCGTGCGCCGCCAGCGTGCAGGCGATTGGCGATGCCGCACGCCTGATCCGCAGCGGCGAGGCCGATGTGGCCGTGTGCGGCGGCAGCGAGGCCGCTATCGACCGTGTGAGCCTGGGCGGTTTTGCGGCGGCCAAGGCTTTGGGTACGGCGTTCAACGACACGCCTGAGCAGGCATCGCGCCCGTTCGATGCGCAGCGCGACGGCTTTGTGATGGGCGAGGGCGCAGGCATGCTGGTGATCGAGGCGCTGGACCACGCGCTGGCGCGCGGCGCCACGCCGCTGGCCGAGCTGGTGGGCTACGGCACGTCGGCCGACGCGTATCACATCACCTCCGGCCCCGAAGACGGTGACGGCGCCGCGCGCAGCATGCAGGCCGCGCTGGCGCAGGCGGGCCTCACGGCTCAGGACGTGCAGCACCTGAACGCGCACGCCACCTCCACCGGCGTGGGCGACCGGGGCGAGCTGGCCGCCATCCGGCGGGTGTTTGGTGCGAACGCGCCGGTGGCCATCAGCTCCACCAAGTCGGCCACCGGGCACCTGCTGGGGGCGGCGGGCGCCGTGGCCGCCATCTTCACCACCCTGGCGCTGCGCGACCAGGTGGTGCCCGGCACGCTGAACCTGCACACGCCCGATGCGCTGGCCGAGGGGCTGGACCTGGTAGCCCTGCAGCCCCGGTCCATGGCGCTCACGCATGCCATGCTCAACGGGTTTGGTTTTGGCGGCGTGAATGCCACGCTGATCCTGCGGCGCTGGACCGAGGCCGCGTGATGGTTTGAATGAAAGAAGCGCGAGGAGGCCGGTCAGATCACCAGCTCGCCCCGCACGATCTCAAATGCGGCGATGGCCGCTTCCCCATCCAGCAGCTCCATGCGAGCCAGTGCATCCACATCTTCTACGGTGCTGAACGCCAGGCTGAAGTGCTGAAAGCGCCGCCCCGCCAGCGGGCCGTGGTGTAACACCTCGACGTTGATGTGGCGGGGGTCGTTGCGGATGCGTTCAATGAGCTTGAGCACGGCCTTTTGCGGGCCTTCCAGCTGCTGACAAAAGCGCTGTCCGTCAAAGATCAGCAGGCCTGTGATGTCCAGCTCGGCATTCACAAAGCGCGCGCGCCCTGCAATCTCGGCCACCACGCTCAGCGGTTGATCGGGGGCGATGGTGCTCACGTACAGCACCTCGTACAGGGCAGGGAATAGGTTCATAGATGCAGCCCAATGTAGGTGGCGCATGGTGCCTGCGCAATGTCAAAAGACATAGAGGGGACAGCCGTTGCACATTGCGCGCAGCTTTGTTGCAACGAGCTGTTTCTCCGTGATTTCCATCCCTAGAATCGCTTCCTCATGAACGTCACCTTGCCACCCAATGTCTGCCCTCCGGCCTGCCGCGATTGCCGATTGCGCAAGACTGGGGCTTTCACACCCGTGAAGCCGGAGGTGCTGGATTTCATCGAAGGCTTTCGCACCGACAGCCTTGCCGTGGAAGCGGGCGGTGCGCTGGTGCGCGAGAACCAGACCAACGCCAAGCTGTTCACGCTGTATTCGGGCTGGGCGTTTCGCTACAAGACGCTGAGCGACGGGCGCCGCCAGATCCTCAACTTCTTGCTGCCCGGCGATCTGGTCGGGTTGCAGCAGGAGTTTGGCGATGTATCGGCGCACGGCATCGAGGCGCTGACCGACTGCTCGCTGTGCGTGTTCCAGAACGACAGCCTGTGGGCGCTGTTTCGCGAGCACCCCCGCCTGGGCTACGACATCACCTGGCTGTCGGCGCACGAAGAGGGCCATGTGGACGACAACCTGCTCACCGCCGGCCGCCGCAACGCCACCGAGCGCGTGGCCATGCTGCTGATGCACCTGTACCGGCGGCTGGATCGCATCGGGCTGGTGGAGGAGGGCTCGGTGGCGTTCCCGCTCAACCAGCAGCACATTGCCGACGCGCTCGGGCTGTCGCTGGTGCACACCAACAAGACGCTGCGGCGCCTGGCCCAGCTCGGCCTGCACGAGCTGAAAAACGGGCGGCTGCGCCTGCTCAACACCCGCGCGCTGGCGCGCATTGCCGAGTACTACGACACCCCGCCACGCTTGATGCCGCTGCTGTAGCGCCGTCGTTGCGGCAGGTTTGGGGTTCAACAGGCCGCAAGCGCTAGTCAATCATGTGCAGTTAGCTATGGATTGGATAGCGTGTTGTGCCCCGTGGGCTGCAGCCGATAATCCACGCAACGCCCGCGCGGCGGGCTTATGCTGCGCAACCCCCATTCCATTTTCATGATCCCACTCGACATCCTCATCATGGCGGCCGGCAAAGGCACGCGCATGAAAAGCCGCATCCCCAAAGTGCTGCAGCGCCTGGCCGGGCGCCCGCTGCTGCACCACGTGCTGGACCAGGCCGCGCACCTGCAGGCCCGCAGCGCCATCGTCATCACAGGCCATGGTGCTACGGAAGTAGAAGCAGCTACCGCAAGCACGACTAGCGCTACGGGCACTTTTGACCTGAAGTTTGTGCGCCAGGAGCCCCAGCTGGGCACCGGCCACGCCGTGCAGCAGGCCGTGCCGCACCTGCGCGACGACGGCACGGCCGTGGTGCTGTCGGGCGATGTGCCGCTGACGCACGCCGACACCCTGCGCGCCCTGGTGGCTGCCAGCGAAGGTGACAAGCTGGCCCTGCTGACGGTGACCCTGCCTGATCCCACGGGCTACGGCCGCATCGTGCGCAACGCCGACGGCGCCGTGCAAGGCATCGTCGAGCACAAGGACGCCACCGAGGCCCAGCGCGCCATCACCGAGGTCTACAGCGGCATCATGGCTGTGCCCGCGCGGCTGCTCACGCCCTGGCTGGCGCGGCTGACCAACCACAACGCCCAGGGCGAGTACTACCTCACCGACATCGTCGCCATGGCCGTGGCCGATGGTGTGCCCGTGGTGGCCCACCGCATCACCGACGCGCTGCAGGTGGCGGGCGTCAACAGCCCGCTGCAACTGGCTGAGCTGGAGCGTGCCCACCAGCTGCGCCAGGCGCGTGCCTTGATGGAGCAAGGCGTGCGCCTGGCCGACCCCGCCCGCTTTGACCTGCGCGACGACACCCGCACCGGCGTGCGCGGCGAGCTGGCCTGCGGGCAGGACGTGGAGATCGACGTGAACTGCGTCTTCACCGGCCGCGTGGAGCTGGGCGAGGGCGTGAGCATTGGCGCTAACTGCTGCATTGCCAATGCGCGCATTGCGGCAGGTGCGGTGATCCACCCCTACACCCACATCGACGGCGAAAAAGCCGGAGCCACCGTGGGCGAGGGCGCCTTGATTGGCCCCTTTGCCCGCCTGCGCCCCGGCGCCCAACTGGGCCGCGAAGTGCACATCGGCAACTTTGTGGAAGTGAAGAACAGCACGCTGGCCGACGGCGCCAAGGCCAACCACCTGGCCTACCTGGGCGACGCCACGGTGGGCGAGCGCGTGAACTACGGCGCGGGCAGCATCACCGCCAACTACGACGGCGCCAACAAGCACCGCACGGTGATCGAGGCCGACGTGCATGTGGGCAGCAACTGCGTGCTGGTGGCGCCTGTGACCATTGGCGCTGGCGGCACGGTGGGCGGCGGCAGCACTATCACCAAGAGCACGGCGCCCGGTGCGCTGAGCGTGGCGCGGGGCAAGCAAGTCAGCATTGCCAACTGGTCTCGTCCGAAAAAATGAAGCCCCCCCTGAGTCGCTTCGCGCCTTCCCCCTCCAGGGGGACGACAGCCTTTGCTGCGGGGCGGTCCTTGCTGGCTGTCCTCGCCTGCGTCTTCGTCTTCGTGCGTAGTGCGTTGGCGCCTCGTTGTGCCGGGCACGCTTCTGTGGCCTGCGGCAGGACATGAAAGTGGCTGCTGCAGACATGACCCCCGAACAGCTGCGAGCCGAACTGGCCCGCAGTCAGCAGCAGGTGGCCGATATGGCGGCTGCGCAAGAGGAGTTCTTGCGCGCCGTCTCGCACGACCTGCGCGCGCCGCTGCGGCACGTGACGTCTTACGGCACGCTGGTGCGCGAGGTGTTGGGCGACCTGCCGCCCGAGGTGGTGCAGGGTGCTGAGGTGCAAGAGGCCCTGGGCTTCCTCGCCACCATGGACCACTCGGCTCGGCGCATGGGGCTCATGATCGACGGCCTGCAAGCCCTGGTGCGTGCCAGCCGTGCGCCGCTGCGCCTGCAGCCCGTGCCGCTGGCCGATGCCGTTGCCCAGGCGCGCGCCACACTGGCCCCGGCCGAGGCCGGGCGCGCGGTGGAATGGCGTGTGGGTGCCGATTTGCCCACGCTGTGGGCCGACCCGACGCTGCTGCAGGATCTTCTGGTGCAACTGCTGGGCAACGCCCTCAAGTTCACGCGCTCCGTGGCGCACCCGTGTATCACGGTGTCGGCGGACGCGGCACCCGCAGGCCAGGGCGCCTTCTCCGTGCAGGACAACGGCGTGGGCTTTGACCCGGCGCGCGCGGGCAGCTTGTTTGGCGTGTTCCAGCGCCTGCACCGCGAGACGGAGTTCGAGGGCGTGGGCACAGGGCTTGCGATGTGCCGTTCCATTGCGCAGCGCCACGGTGCGCAGATCAGTGCGACGGCGGTGCTGGGTGGCGGTTGCACGGTGCGGGTGCAGTGGCCGGTGAATCCTGCAGTCGCCACCGACGAGTCCTGAACCTGCACGCAGTGCTGGTGGCTACACCGCCGGCACCAGCGCCGGTTCCATGCACCCCGCCACCTGATTGCGTCCGCCGTTCTTGGCGACGTACAGCGCCGCATCCGCCGCGTCGATCCACGCACGCAGGCTGCTGTGGCGGTGGTCGGCCGGGGCCACGCCGATGCTGCTGGTGATGCGCAATTCGGGCAGGCTGCGCAGGCGCACGCCTTCGGTCTGCTCGCGGATGCGCTGGGCAATGGCCAGGGCGTCCCGGGCCTGCATGCCGGGCAGCACGATGGCGAACTCGTCCCCGCCGTAGCGCCCCGCGCAGTCGCCTGCGCGCACGTTGCCCCGCACCACATGGGCCAGCGCGCGGATCACCTCGTCGCCCACGGTGTGGCCGTAGGCGTCGTTGATCTCCTTGAAATGGTCGATGTCCAGCATCAGCATGCAGGCGGGCTCGTCGGTGGTGTGGTGGCGGCGCAGTGCGGCCTCTGCCTGCTCTTGCCAGTGGCCGCGCCCGAACAGGCCGGTCAGCGCGTCCACGCGGCGCAGTTCGTCCAGCATCTGGTTCTGGCGCGCAGACTGCCGGATGAGCTGGTAGCTGACCACGCTGACCGACAGCGTGTGCAGCGACATCACCGGCAAGCAGGCCACCATCACGCGCATGGAGGTCTCGGGCGCCCAGTGCAGGCCCATGACCACTGTGCTGGCGGCGCCGGCCGCCAGCATGACCCACAGGGCGCGCGCCCAAAGCCCCCGGATGCCGGTCGTGATCTTGTCCACCATGGTCAAGGTGAGCAACATCACGCTGGGCAGCAGGTTGAAGTGCATCAGCGGCACCAGCGCAGCAACCAGCGCCGAGTCGATGAGCAGGTTGCGCACCTCGGCGGCGTACGGGTCGGCCGCGCGGCGGGTGAGCAGGTAGGCCACATGCGGCCACCCCAGCGTTGCCAGTAAGAGCGCGGTCCAGGCCATGGGGGGTGCCTGGCGCTCCCACAGCACCGTTGCCACCACCATGCCGCCCAGCCCCATGCCCAGGATGCGCAAGGGGTAGATGCGGCGGGGCATCTGGCGGCGGGGCGTCGGCATGGGGTATGCGGGGGAAAAGGCGGCGCTGCCACGCGGGCATCCACCGGCCAGGTAGGTAGAAAGTGCGGCGGAGCTTACAACGCACCGCCAGGCGAGACCAGCAAGAAATGACCGCGGGCCACGTCCCATCCGTCGCCTGGATGACGTTGGTGGGTGGTGGGGCCTTGTTGCCGGGTCTGTCTGGGTGGTTTGTGGGGCTCGCTGGTGAGAGGGCGTTGGTGATGATTTGGGGTGATTTGCTAATAAATTAATAGCAACCAAGGCATATCACACTAGCGCTACTGGCACTTTTGTTTCAAATTTGGCTCGCCGGGTCGCAAAGAACGCCTTCACATTGCGCACATTGGCGTCGCCCGTGAACAGCCGCTGCGACAGTGCCAGGTAGCCCGGCATGTCCCGCGTGTGCACCACCAGCACAAAGTCGGGCCCCGGCGACACGCGCCAGCACTGCTGCACCGCAGCCTCCTGCACGGCTCGGGCTTCGAACGCGTCGAGTTGCTCGGCACCCTGGCGGTCCAGCGACACCTCCACGATGCACCCCAGCCCATGGCCCTGCAGCGCTGCCAGCCGGTCGGGCTGCAGGATGGCCACCTGCCGCTCGATCAGCCCCACATCATGCAGGCGCTTGACCCGGCGCAGGCAGGTGGGCGGGGACACGTGCACCTGTTCGGCCAGGGCCTGGTTGCTTTGTGCGGCATCGGTTTGCAGCAGGTTGAGCAGCTGGAGATCGATCGCATCGAGAGATATGGATTCCATTAATTGATAAAAAATGAATGCAAATTTCACCGGTATGAATTGGTGAAATTTAAGTTCATTTTTATGCAAATATCAATGAATAATTTTTCTCTTTGCTGCCTACGATCGCCCCATCGAATCCAACCCAAGGGCAACCACCATGTGCGGCATCGTCGGCGCAGTCTCCACGCGCAACATCGTTCCCATCCTCGTGCAGGGCCTGCAGCGGCTTGAATACCGGGGCTATGACTCCTGCGGCGTGGCCGTGCATGCGTCCAGCCTCGACGCCACGCTCCCTGCCGGCCTGCAGCGCGCCCGCAGCACCGCCCGCGTGGCCGAGCTGCTGGAGCAGGTGAGCACCGAGCACATCGACGGCGCCACCGGCATCGCCCACACCCGCTGGGCCACGCACGGCGCGCCCGCCGTGCACAACGCCCATCCGCATTTCAGCCACGGCACGGGCGCAGACGCGCAGGTCCAAGGCGCAGGTCGCGTGGCGCTGGTGCACAACGGCATCATTGAAAACCACGAAGAACTGCGCAAGGCACTGCAGGCACGCGGCTATGTGTTTGCGAGCCAGACCGACACGGAGGTCATCGCCCATCTGGTGGACAGCCATTACAGCGGCGACCTGTTCGAAGCCGTGCAGGTCACCGTGGCCGAACTGCACGGCGCCTACGCCATCGCCGTCATGCACAAGGACGAACCCCACCGCGTGGTGGGGGCACGCGCCGGGTCTCCATTGATCCTGGGGGTGGGCAAAGACGCCACCGCTGGCGCATCTGCGTCGCGCGAGCACTTTCTGGCCAGCGACGCCATGGCCCTGGCAGGCGTCACCGACCAGATCATCTATCTGGAAGAGGGCGACCTGGTGGACCTGCAGCTGGGCCGCTACTGGATCGTAGGCAAGGACGGCAACGCGCTGACCACCGAGCAGCGCCCAGTGCGCACCGTGCTCGCCCACAGTGGCGCGGCCGAGCTGGGGCCTTATCGCCACTACATGCAAAAGGAAATCTTCGAGCAGCCGCGCGCCATCGCCGACACGCTGGAAGGCCTGGCCGGCATCGTGCCCGAGCTGTTCGACGGCGCAGGCCAGCATGGCCAGCCCGGCGCGGCCGCCTGGCGTGTGTTCAAGGAGATCGACAACGTGTTGATCCTGGCCTGCGGTACGAGCTACTACAGCGGCTGCACCGCCAAATACTGGCTGGAAGACATTGCTGGCATCCCCACGCAAGTGGAAGTGGCCAGTGAATACCGCTACCGCACCAGCGTGCCCAACCCGCGCACCCTCGTTGTCACCATCAGCCAAAGCGGCGAAACCGCCGACACGCTGGCCGCCCTGCGCCACGCGCAGTCGTTGGGCATGCAGCACACGCTCACCATCTGCAACGTCGCCACCAGCGCCATGGTGCGCGAATGCAAGTTGGCCTACATCACGCGCGCCGGGGTCGAGATTGGCGTGGCCAGCACCAAGGCCTTCACCACCCAGCTGGCAGGCCTGTTCTTGCTGACGCTGGCGCTGGCCCAATCCAAGGGGCGTTTGAATGACGAGCAGGAAGCTGCGCACCTCAAAGCCATGCGCCACCTGCCTGTGGCCTTGCAGGCCGTGCTGGCGCTGGAGCCACAAATCATCAGCTGGGCCGAAGACTTTGCGCGCATGGAAAACGCGCTCTTTTTGGGCCGGGGGCTGCATTACCCCATCGCCCTCGAAGGTGCCCTGAAGCTCAAGGAAATCAGCTACATCCACGCCGAGGCCTACCCGGCCGGCGAACTCAAGCACGGCCCCCTGGCCCTGGTGACCAGCGCCATGCCCGTGGTCACCGTAGCACCCAACGACACCCTGCTCGAAAAGCTCAAGAGCAACATGCAGGAAGTCCGTGCGCGCGCAGGTGTGCTGTACGTGCTGGCTGACGCCGACACCCGCATCGAGAGCAGCGAGGGTATCCACGTCATCCGCATGCCCGAGCACTACGGCCCCTTGAGCCCGCTGCTGCATGTGGTGCCGCTGCAGCTGCTGGCGTACCACACGGCCTGCGCGCGGGGGACGGACGTGGACAAGCCCAGAAATTTGGCCAAAAGCGTCACGGTGGAGTGACTTGTCGAACGGACCGCTTTTTTTGATCGAAAAAATATTACCTGCTTTGATTGACTAAAATTATGGAAACTTATCCTATAAAATCCGTAAAATGACAATTAATTTGGAATTGAGGATATTTTTGACAATGATCTTTGCCCCAACAGATAGAGAGTTGGCAATTCGGGTAGTTGAAGTCGTAAACAAACCTCAAGGGAAGGTCTGCACGAATCACTTGGAAGTGAGCTACGCCCGTCCGTGAGATAAAGCCTGCCCCGGCAAGGCGCCCAAACGCTGTCCAAGCGCCTCCTGGGGGAAGCAATTCCCTGATTTCGTGGGCATTACGCCCCTCGCGCATGCACCTGCCCCATGGCCAGCAATTTGTACCTGACCATCCACAGATTGGACAGGGCAAACAACGTCACGATCTGCGCCGTGCTTTTCTTCAAACCACGGTAGCGCACCTTCACATAACCAAACTGCTGCTTGAGCACTCGGAACGGGTGTTCCACTTTGGCTCGGATGTGATCGTAAAAATGAACTCTGTAACCTGTATATAAAACCTGTAAGGGTGCCGTGCACCTGTACCGATGTGTTCCAAGCGCCTCAGTTGAGGCGCTTTTTATTGTCAGCTCACGAAGCTATGGGGAGTTGAATCGCCCCGGGGCGATTCACACCTCCGCAGCCTCCATATCTACAGTGGTTGCGATGCGCATGGGTCACGCAGATCTGAGCTCATATTTTGCCTATGTTTCGCGTGCGATGTCTTGTCGCGCCGCGCAAGAAAGGACCAAGCGATAGAAGGGGTACGGATAAAAACTTGGATTGGTCTATGTCGTAAAACCAAGGCTCAGCCGATATTCAATGGCGCTAAAAGAGCCAAGGAAGCGCTTGATCCGCTTCTGCTTGTACCAGCGGATGTACGAGTCGATCAACTAAATGAATTGCTCAATGGCCGTGCCCTTCTGGTCTCGAGGACAGAACAGTTCGTTCTGCAGCGTACCGAAGAAGCCCCAACCAGGCCGCGTTATCGGGAGAACAGGTCTTGCGGGACATGGCGCGGGTGAGTGTTGATTTCCACGCTAAAGTGACCCTCTCGTGGGTTAGGTTTGCGTTGAAATCAACACAGCGCTAGTTGCTGCTTCGCTACAGTGCCAACTCGCCTGTAGTTGGAAGCGGAATTGTTTTTGCGGGTGGACTAGCTATTGCCAATTCGTAGCAATTACAGATGACAAACTAGTTTGGTAATTTGATGGCAAAGTCGTTTGCCCAGTGGCTGGTGGGGAGAAGCTGGCCATTGCCTGTACTAAGTTCTGAACTCTATCGTCTGTCAATGTCAGACCATTACTTATTCTAAACCGCTCCACATGGTAGCCGTTACCCAAATACCAATTATTAATCACCAATTTGTCATTGCGCCCTATTAGAGAAACTTCGAGATTATTCCCAACTTGCTGTAGCCAAATCTGATCTGCCGCGATCCCTATGCCGAAAAATGCTGTATCAATATTTCCGGCGGTATTGTCGTAATCGCTGATGGTGTCATTGCCGTCCCCCAGATTAAACAAATAGGTATCGTCGCCTGCATCACCGGAAAGGTAATCGTTGCCCAGTCCGCCTGACAATGTATCGTTACCTGCATTACCCCAGATGTTGTCGTTGCCTTCTCCGCCGTCAAGCACGTCGTTCAGTTCGGCCCCATTGATTTGATCACCCCCCCCAAGTCCATTGATGCGGTTCGACACACCGCTGATTCCATAGAGGTAGTCACCGTTAGCAGTACCTTGGGTGGTCAGCCTGCTGGTCAGGGCAGCGAAATCCCAGACTGTCCCGTCGGTAAAGACAATATTTTCAACTCTTCCAGCGTTGGAGTTGCCGTAAAAATAGTCTCGGATCGTGATGGAGTCGGTGCCACCAAAGCTCAATACTAGATCGGAAAAACTGTTGCCTGTCCGCGTAATCTGAACGTTAGACGTGGTAATGCCTGATCCAAGATTCAGCGTATCAATGCCTTGATTGGAATATTCCGCGATGATGTCGTTACCATCCCCTAGATTAAACAAATAGGTATCGTCGCCTGCATCACCGGAAAGGTAATCGTTGCCCAGTCCGCCTGACAACGTATCGTTACCTGCATTACCCCAGATGTTGTCGTTGCCTTCTCCGCCGTCAAGCACGTCGTTCAGTTCGGCCCCATTGATTTGATCACCCCCCCCAAGTCCATTGATGCGGTTCGACACACCGCTGATTCCATAGAGGTAGTCACCGTTAGCAGTACCTTGGGTGGTCAGCCTGCTGGTCAGGGCAGCGAAATCCCAGACTGTCCCGTCGGTAAAGACAATATTTTCAACTCTTCCAGCGTTGGAGTTGCCGTAAAAATAGTCTCGGATCGTGATGGAGTCGGTGCCACCAAAGCTCAATACTAGATCGGAAAAACTGTTGCCTGTCCGCGTAATCTGAACGTTAGACGTGGTAATGCCTGATCCAAGATTCAGCGTATCAATGCCTTGATTGGAATATTCCGCGATGATGTCGTTACCATCCCCTAGATTAAACAAATAGGTATCGTCGCCTGCATCACCGGAAAGGTAATCGTTGCCCAGTCCGCCTGACAACGTATCGTTACCTGCATTACCCCAGATGTTGTCGTTGCCTTCTCCGCCGTCCAACATGTCGTTCAGTTCGGCCCCATTGATTTGATCGTTTCCTCCAAGTGCGTTGATTCTATTCGACACTCCTGATATACCGTAAATAGATTCCGAGTTTTCGTTGCCTAGCTTCTGACCAAGCCAAAAGAGCGTTCTATCCACCTCATCCCCGTGAAATGAACCAGTGGCGGATATTGCCTTTAGCAACTCTTCCGATCCTAAAGCCAGAATATTATCTCCGAAGCGTTTTAGCTCAAAGATAGCACTGTTAGCGCCGGCTGCATACTGCTGTCGGACGAAGACTTCCAACGCATCAGCGTCAATTTCATAACTTTGCTGGCTATCATTCCACTCTAAGTTGATGGTTTCGTAGAATAATTTGTCCCTTCCTTGCAGATCCATCTGTGCGGCAAAGTTTGAGGACAATTGAGTAAATATATTCTGCAATATCGGCACAGCCCCTCCGCCGGGGTTGTTATTCGCTCCGCCATTCTGTTGGAAATTTTGCACAAATACAGCCTCAAGAAAGGCTAATATTCTTGCGTCGCCTATTGCATTACCTCGAGAGGCTGGATCAAGATCGAAAACTCCTGCCCAGCGAAACATAACTTCACGGAGTAGAGTTGAGCGCTGGTTCGCGCTTGAAGCCGTTCCAAACGCGGACACTGCAGCTTTCAAAGCTCCACTTGAATCCCTTGCCATTGCTTGGCGAAGACTGCCGAGATTTCCTAAACCTGGCAAGTCTGGGAGAGCTGTTATATCTGGAGATAGCGTGAGGGGAGTTCTTTGATCTAAGGTATCCCAATTGCTCGTTGTAAACCACACGTCAGTCATTGCGCGAGAGCCACCACTAGCTGTAACATAACCGCCGACTTGTTGGTGAAGGTTGCCGCTGGCGTCTGGCGCTACACCACTGCCCTGATTAACATAACTCAGTCCAATTTCGCCTACTCCGGCTTGCGCCAAGGTCAGTAGTTCGCTTGTATCCGTCACTCCATCGCTGTTGGTATCTTTCCATACTTGGAGTGAACTCCACGCGGCATCATTACTATCAATTTTCCCGTCACTATTGCTATCTAGTTCTGCCAACGCCAAAAATCCGTTTGCAGCATGATTTCCGTTGCTAAGTCGAGTATTATTTCCGAAAAGTTCTGCGCCGCTAGTAATTTCTCCGTCCCCATCCAGATCGCGGACTAGTAAACCGTCATCTTTGTCAACCCAGCCGGTTCTTTCTCCGAACCCATCACCAGCGTGATCAAAATGTACTATCGCTCCCACTCCCAAGGTCTCGACCCCATCACCGTCTAAGTCCAAGATTAAAGGCGACGACACATTCGTAGCAGTAATCCAATCGAATGTCAGCGAGGACATTAAATCTCTGAGTGTCAAGTTTTGCTGACTCGCGGCGAATTGGCCGATCGCTGCTGTGAGCCCCAGCACAGAAAGTAAAGGTCCTGATGTGACAACTCCGGCCGTAACAAATGCGACACCTGCCGTAATAACTGCAGCACCGGAGACTATTTGAATTATGTCTCCAACTCCAATGTCTTCGACAGACGCTCCATTTGCCAGTGTTGCCGATATTCTGATCAATGTCAGACCTCCCAGAACCCCTTGAAATTGCGCATTGACAGGCAACGAAACAAACGGGCCGGAAACGGCGGCAATTATATTACCCCCTGCCAACCCAGGAGTTGCAATACTGCCAGTTGTTTGCCCGTTGAGGGCATCAACAACTGCAGGCCCATTGTCGGCAATAGTAGGAACGATCGCAATAATATCAATGACGGATGCCATAATTATTTCCTAATAAACAGAAGGGCTGAAAATAGTAGATTGCAGAACGAAACTGCGAGAGGTATTGAGCCTTTTCTTTTATCCTTGATGACTTTGATTAAATTTGAGAAATATGAACGCTCATTCCTCATTTCTGACCAAAATGGAATATTGAAGCCAATAAATACAATTGCCGAAAGGGAAAAATACCCCAGTTTTATGAGTAGTCTTAGGTTTTCATCCATGATTATTTGTGGCATGTTGTGTGTTTATAAATTTTGAAAGATTAAATTCTGTTGGCAATATTCAAAAATAATTTTTCCTCGGGCTGAAATTTGAATTTCTAATTAATATCGGGACGGCTTGTTTGGTGGGTTGTCCATCATTGATACGCCTAATTGAATTCCTGGAATAATCAGAAACCAAACGGTAACGGATCGTGAATTTCTGCCGGTGCCAATGTAGCTTGGTCAAGGCTGCCACTCCATTTGTTCATATTTGGCGCCATGGGAAATATTGCCATGGCGTTTATCAACTGTTGAAGTGAGTGTTCCGTGCTGTTGAATAATTTGTAGGTTGTTTGGTTCAAGTCAACCCACTGGCTGTTTATCCATGGCCATTGACTATTTGGGAGGGTGGGTAGGGTTGATGAATAATATTCAGCAGCTTGCAGTTGCAAATCGAGCGTCCAGCTACTATTTGTGAGTAATGGTTTGTTGATTCCCATGAAAGTCTGAATCATTAACTCGTCATTAAACGGATATGGGGCCAAGATTCCGTTGTATGTCTGGGTCGCTTCATCAAATAGCATATTTCTCACAAGTTTCTCCTTATTGATTGGTCCAATTTGACTATCAGCATTTGCAGTCATCGCTCCCTCAAGCTCTCACCCCCCGCCCGTTGAATCGGACTGAGCAGGTATTCAATAACTCGGCGCTGCCCGGTCTTGATCTCCGCAGTGATATTCATCCCCGGCCCTAGCTTGATGGGCTTGCCGTCCACATCGATGGTGGACTGGTTCAGTTTCAGGGTCGCCGGGAAGATCGCTCCGCGTTTCTCGTCATTCACTGCGTCCTGCGTGACCTTGTCCACGCTGGCTTTTACCGTGCCGTACCTTGTGAACGGGAAGGTTTCCAGCTTGATCGCCACCTCCTGCCCTGGCGCCACAAAGCCGATGTCCTTGTTCTCCAAAGTGACTTCGGCGCTCACGCTGGCCGCATCGGGCACGATGACCATGAGAGCCTGGGCTTCGGTGACCACGCCGCCTTCGGTGTGCATGGCCAGTTGCTGCACGGTGCCTGCTACCGGGGCCGTGAGGGTGGCGAGTTGTTCGCGCTGGGTAGCCTTGTTGAGTTCTTGCCCAGTCTGGTGGCGCTTCAAGTCCGCCTGGGCTTGGCGTTCGCTTAAGGCTCTTCGTGTTTCTGCCAGGTAGGCACTGCGGGTTTGTTCGGCTTCGCGCAGTGCGGCCCGGGCTTCTTGCAACCGGGCTTGCTGGGTGGCCAGGTCGCGTTCGAGCTCGATCCGTTCGCGGGCGCGGTCCTGGTTGGCGTGGCCGGACATGAAGCCCTGGGTGGTGAGCGCCTGGAAGTCTTGCTCGCGCTGGCGGGCAATGGGCAGGGTAGCTTCGAGCTTGCCGATCATGGCCTGCACGGTGGCCATCTCGGCTTGGCGGCGCTGGTGCTCGGCCGAGAGCTTGGCCAGGCGAGCAGTGATGTCGCTCCACTCGGCGGCCAATTGGGCATGGGCGTCGGCTTTGTCGGCGGCGGTCCAGTCGGTGGGAGTACCCTGGATGGCCGTTTTGCCAAGCGGAGGTGTTCCAGACGAATGGGATGTGTGCTCTGCTTTCAAGAGGAGCTGCTGCAACGCCTTGGAGCGCAGCCATTCCGATTGGGCGGCTTTGCGGGACTCACTCAGGCTGGCTTTGTCGGCCCGGGCGGCGGTGGGGTCCAGTTCCACCAGGGCTTGGCCAGCTTCCACATGGTCCCCGTCTTTGACGAGGATGCGCTGGACCACGCTGCGCTCCAGGGGCTGGATGACTTTGGTACGGTCGCTCACGATGATGCGGCCAGGGGCAACGGCCACGATGTCGATCTTGCCCAGAATGGCCCAGGCCAGGGCGATGAGGAACAGGGCCATGAGCATGTGGGCGATGCGCCGGGGTGCGGGGTGCACGGGGGTCTCTTGCAGGCTCAGCGCTGCGGGCAGGAAGGCTTGCTCGTCGGCCAATCGTGCGGGGCCCGCGAGTTCGTGACGGTGCTGCCAGACAGCTTTAAAGATGGCGCAGTAGCGGGCCAGGAGTTCGACGGCGGGATGGCGAGGGGCTGCTGCGTCGGCAAGGGTATTTGCTGTTGAACTGCTCATGCCGCCACCTCTTGCGTGGGGTGGCTGCCGCCCCCGGGCGTGGGTGGTGCCGTGGCCCTGCCACTTCCATCCTGCATGCGCCACAGATGGGCGTACAGGCCTTGCTGTTTCTGGATCAGGGCGTCGTGCGGGCCGGCCTCCACGATGCGCCCCTTGTCCATGACGATGATCCGGTGGGCATGGCGCACGGCGGATAGACGGTGGGCAATGATGAGCACGGTGCGGCCCTGGCAGATGTGCTGCATGTTGCGCTGGATGATGGCCTCCGACTCGTAGTCCAGCGCGCTGGTGGCTTCGTCCAGGATGAGGATACGCGGGTTGGTGAACAGGGCGCGGGCGATGGCGATGCGCTGGCGCTGGCCGCCCGAGAGGCTGCCGCCTTGTTCGCCCACCAGGGTGTCGTAGCCCTCGGGCAGTTCGCTGATGAAGTCGTGTGCGCCGGCCAGTTGAGCGGCGTGGACCACGGCTTCGATGGGGGCGGCGGGGTCGGCAATGGCAATGTTCTCGCGCACGCTGCGGTTGAACAGCAGGTTCTCCTGCAGCACCACGCCAACCTGGCGGCGCAGTTGGGCGGCGTCGATCAGGCTGATGTCGATGCCGTCCACCAGGATGCGGCCTTGTTCGGGCGTGTACAGGCGCTGGACCAGTTTTGTGAGGGTGCTTTTACCGGAGCCGGAGCGGCCGACGATGCCGATGACTTCGCCAGGGCGCACGTCCAGGCTCACGCCGCCGAGCACGGGAGCAGCTTCGGGGCGGTAGCGGAAGTGAATGCCGTCCAGGGTGATGCGGCCTTTGATGGGCGGCAGCTGGGCGGCGCTGCTGGGGGGGACTTCAGTGCGGGTGTTCAGGATGTCGCCCAGGCGGGCCATGGAGATGCCGGTCTGCTGGAAGTCGGTCCACAGCTGGGCCATGCGCATGATGGGCTGGGCCACGCGCTGGGCGAACATGTTGAAGGCCACAAACTGGCCCACGGTGAGTTCGCCTCCCATGACCAGGTGGGCGCCGTACCAGAGCGTGGCGGCGTTGACGAGTTTGCCAATGAGGTTGACGCCTTCATGGGCCCAGCTGGCCAGGTTCTGGGTCTTGAAGCTGGCGCTGACGTAAGCGGCCAGTTGGTTGTCCCAGCGGCGAGCGAAGCTGGGCTCCAGCGCGCTGGCCTTGACGGTCTGGATGCCGGTGACGGTCTCCACCAGCATGGACTGGTTTTCTGCTCCTCGGGCAAACTTGACGTCGAGCCGCTTCCGCAAAATGGGCACTACGGCCAGGCTCAAGCCAAAGTACAGGGGCAGGCTGACCAGCACAATGAGGGTCAGCGGCACGCTGTAGAACAGCATGACGGCGATGAAGATCACCGAGAACAGCACATCGAGCACGACGGTCAAGGCGTTGCCGGTGAGAAAGCTGCGGATGTTCTCCAGCTCGCGCACGCGGGCCACCGAGTCGCCCACGCGGCGGGCCTGGAAGTAGGCCAACGGGAGTTGCACCAGGTGGCGGAACAGCCGCGCACCAAGCTCCACGTCGATGCGACTGGTGGTGTGGCTGAAAACGTAGGTGCGCAAGGCGTTGAGCAGGCTCTCGAACACCACCACCACCACCAAGCCGATGACGAGCACATCGAGCGTGGTGACGCCCCGGTGCACGAGCACTTTGTCCATCACAACCTGGAAGAACAAGGGGCTGACCAGCGCGAAGAGCTGTAGCATGAAGGAGATCAGAAGCACCTCTCCCAGCAGCTTGCGGTGTTTGATGAGGCTGGGTATGAACCAGGAGAAGTCAAACTTGGCCAGCTCGCCCGCCAGGCTGGCGCGGCTGGTGATCAGGATGAGTTCGCCGGTCCATTGGGTAGCGAAAGCCTCCAGGGATTCGATGATGGGGCGGGAGCT